>DATDGZ010000409.1:0-23888 GCA_036521795.1 Thermoanaerobaculia bacterium
ATCTCAACGTCGGCCCGCGAGGACGCCGCATCCGTCTCTTCGGAGCTGGTGTGTCGTCACCGGAGCTTGGTAGCGCCGGCGGACAGGATGGCACGGCCGGCGAGGCGCACGAGCGGGTCGGAACACGCTTCGTGCGGAGCCGCGACGACTCTACCGCCGGCCTGGGCTTCGCGCAGTCAATCGATGACCTACGATCCGGTAGTAGAACCGATGACAGCGAACAATTGTCCCTCCGCGGCAGCGCAGGCGGGAGCTCCTTTCCAGCACCAGGTGAGCATCTCGTCGCGGAAATCATCGTTCCCCTGGGTGGTGATCGTAAGCATCCAGCAGCGTGGATCACTGCAACAAGACTCACCTGAAGCTCCTTACGCTCGGGCGTTCAGGAAGTTGCCGCTGCGCGAGCTCCTTGCCGAAGGGGAGCCGGCGCAAGGGCCGCGCCGGCCGCGGGTGGCCGCCGCATGAGCGGCCACTCGGGGCCTGGCCAGGCGCGCCGCGCGGCATCCTCGACCCGCGGGCGGCCTGGTAGGCTCTCGACCATGGTCAGGACCGACACCATCCTGGTGGTAGACGACATGGAGCAGAACCGGGCGCTGCTGGCCAGCGTGGTGAGAAGCCTGGGCTACCAGGTGGAGACGGCGAGCGACGGACTCGAGGCGCTGGCCAAGCTGGACAAGGATGTCGAGCGCGGCCCTGGGGCTGATATGACCGTCAGGAATCCGGCCGAGTCAAGCGGTCATGAAGTCGAGGGCAAGATGTCGCGCCGGCGCAGGTGCCGTCGCCGGGCGAAGGGGCAAGGTCGGGTGTCGCTGCAGACCCTTGCCGTGGAACCGGTGCCCATGTCTTCGTGTTCGAGGGTGACATCCCCACCAGGTTCTTCGCTCTCGCAGGCGACGAGGAACGATTCGGGATGGCAGCGGCGCTGTGGCAACGCCCCCGCGGAGCCAACCTATTCGTGTCACTCCGCCGAAAGCCCCTCTTGATCAGCGGCGTCGAGGCCGCGTTCCGGACGGCGGCACGTGCCATCGGGGGGTGGACATTCGTCGGACAGCTCCGCCAGAATCGCGCCATGCTGGCCTCCCGCGCTCCAGGGACGCGGCGCGGCGAACTCACCGCAGCCCCGGCGCCGACGCCGCCTGTGGGCATCACCGCCGGCGACATCCGTCGCGAGGTCCGCGAGTTCGCCTGGCGCCAGGCGCGCCGGCGGCACGTGGTGCCGCGCGCCTTCCTAGTCGGCATCCTCGCCGGCCTAACCGCTTCTGCCTTCCGGGTCACCCTCGACGCCGCTGACCGGCTGCGCAACGGAATCCTACGGACCTCGAGCAGGATGCCGGCTCCCTGGGGCCTGATGCTCGCGGTCGCGCTCTGCGGCGTTGGCGCTGGCGCCGCTCTCTGGCTGGTGCGGCGCTTCGCACCGGAGACCTCGGGCAGCGGCATCCCGCACCTCAAGGCGGTCCTGCACCGGCTGCGCGGCATGCGCTGGGGCCGCGTGCTGCTGGTCAAGTTCGCAAGCGGCACCCTCGGTATCGGCAGCGGTCTCGCCCTGGGACGCGAGGGGCCGACGGTCCAAATGGGTGGCGCCCTGGGCCAGATGGTGAGCCTCTGGCTGCGCGGCAACGCCCGCGAGCGGCATATCCTGATCGCCGCTGGCGGCGGCGCGGGGCTCGCTGCCGCCTTCAACGCCCCGCTCGCGGGAGTCATGTTCGTGCTCGAAGAGCTGAGGCGCGACTTCGCTCCAGGGACATTGACCGGCGCCTTCGTCGCTTCGGTGACAGCCGATGTCGTCGAGCGCCTGCTGCTCGGCCAGTCGCCAGTCTTCCGCGTCACGAGCCCGCCGGTGCCGCCTCTCGGAAGCCTGCCGCTGTTCCTCGCGCTTGGGCTGTTTGCCGGGCTTCTCGGCGTCGTCTTCAACCGCGCGCTGCTGGCGAGCCTTGGCCTCTTTCAGCGCATCGCGACCTGGCCGCTCGGGTTGCCCGCCGCCCTGGTAGGCGCAGCCACCGCCGTCGTCGGCTGGTTCGCGCCCGCGGCACTCGGCGGCGGCGCGCCGCTGGTCGAAGCGACGCTCGCCGGCAGGGTGGAGCTCGGGGCGCTTGCGGGCTTGTTGCTGCTGCGCTTCGGTATGACGATGCTGAGTTACGGCAGTGGCACGGCCGGCGGCATCTTCTCGCCGCTGCTGGTCATCGGCGCCCAAGCCGGGCTGCTCGTCGGCCTGGTCGGCCAGCCGCTCTTCCCAGCGATAGCCGGCTACCACTCGGCGTTGGCGGTGGTCGGCATGGGTGCGCTGTTCGCGGCCATCGTGCGCGCGCCGCTGACCGGCATCGTCCTGATCCTCGAGATGACCGAGCAGTATCGTCTGATGCTGCCGCTACTCGCGGCCTGTTTTACCGCCTACCTGGTGGCCGATCTGCTGCGCGACCGGCCGATTTACGAGGCGCTGCTCGAACGCGATCTGCTGCGCGGGCAGGAGAAGGTCGGCCCCGAGGGGGATACCACCCTGGTCGAGCTGCGGCTCGAAGCTGGCGCGCCGTTCGACGGGCGGCGAGTCGCCGATCTCGGCCTGCCGCCCGGCTGCCTACTGGTCACGGTCGAGCGGGGCGGGCGGGACGAAGTGCCGTCGCGGGAGACAATCCTTCGGGCCGGCGACCGCATCACGGCCGTCGTGGCGCCGGCGGCGGCCGGCGGCATCGGGCTGCTGCGCCGGGGCGTCGAGGCGCGCGCGGCAACCTCCGGCGCCGCTTCGACCCCTTCCCCGATCAGCACCCTGCCTCCCGAGTAGAGTTGCTCGCAGCGCTTCAGAGAGGAGGTGCCGTAGCGGCGACGACCGCGCGGTTTGTCGTTGATCTCGAGATGAGGCCATTGCCTCAAGCGAGCCCTTGTCGCGAGCCTCGACCACGCATGGCACCTGTCATCCGACCGCCTCGACACCTTGCTCGCCGAGTTCCTCTCGGCCGGCATTGCCGCCGACCTCGAACCTCTCCTAGGCATGCCTGGCGCGTCGACGGCCCTCTCATGACCCTGCTCTACCCTTTGTCGTACACGTTTCGTACAACCTCCCTCTTTTTCGCGGACTTGAAGTCGTACGTGACTTCATGTAAACCACTGACGCTTAGTGACTTGAGTTGGCACCGGGGGCGGGATTTGAACCCACGACCACCTGATCCACAGTCAGGTGCTCTACCACTGAGCTACCCCGGCGCGGGGAGCGGGGAATGGTACACCAGTCTCCTGAGGTCGTCAAAACGGCCTCGCCGAGGGTTGGTGGCGGTAGCGGCCCGGAAGATCCTGAGTCTGAAGCACTTACGGCACCCGCGTGCCTGGCTCAGCCAGCTGCCGGGAGCCCCAGCTGCCGCCGCGCCAGCTCCCGCGGCAGCTCTCGCCCGGTCATCAGCCTGAATTGCCCCCGGGCCTGGCCGAGGAGCACCTCGCGGCCGTCGACCGTCAGCGCGCCTCGCGCGGCCGCAGCGGCCAGCAGGGGCGTCGGACCCTCCTCCGGTCGCCGGTAGACGAGGTCGATGACCACGGTTCCGGGGCGCAGCCCATCGACCGGAAAAGGCAGCGCTTCGTCCACGGCCCTCTCGCCCCGCTGGGCCTGGTCGCCCCGCGGCGCCTGCTCCCCTCGCCGCGCCGCGTCGCCTCGCCTGGCCTGCGATGCCTGCTGCCCAGCCCGAACCTGCCCGCCCACCCCGGCCTCCGCTCCCCCCGCCCAGGCCTCCACGCCCAACCCCACCTCCGCCCCCCGCCCCACCGGCGTGGCATTGACCACCATCTCGAGCTCCCCGATCGCGCCCCCGAGCTCCCCCAGCGCCCGGCACTCGATTCCGAGCTCCTCCGCCGCCCGTTCCCCCCGCTCCGCACTCCGATTGAACATCGTGACCCGGGCGCCCGCCCGCGACAGCCCCACCGCGGCCGCCCTGCCGGCCCCTCCTGCCCCCACCACCGCCGCCCTCCGCCCCTCGATCGCGATCCCTCGCTCTCGCAGCGGCTCGACGACGCCTTCCGGGTCGGTCGACTCGGCCTCCCAGACTCCCTGCCGCAGCACCAGGGTGTTCGCGCCGCCGATCAGGCCGGCGAGGGGGCTCTCGGCGCCGGCCACGGCCAGAGCGGCGGCCTTGAAGGGGGCGGTGATGGAGAGGCCGTGGATGGGCAGGCCCAGGGTCTCGAGGACGCCTTCCTCCACCACCTCGAGCCAGAAGTCCCCGAAAGCATCGGTCTGGAACGGCAGGTAGAGGGCCGGGATGCCGAGCTCGCGGTAGGCGCCGTTGTGGAGGCGCGGCGAGAGCGAGTGGGCGACCGGGTTGCCGACCACTCCGAAGAGGGTGGCCACCGGCGGCAGGGCGGGCAGGCCGAAGTCCTCGCACAGGGTCCGGATCGACGGCTGGCCCGGCGCTCCGGGGGCGTCGCCGGCCGCGCCGAAGACGACCGGGGCGCCCAGCCGCGGCGCCACCAGCCGCGTCCAGGTCCCGGCGTCGCCCCCGGCGAAGGCGATGACGTCGGTCCTCTGCAGCTGGTGCAGCAGTATCAGCGGCGCCAGGGCCTCGCCCGGCTGCACCGCCCAGGGCACCAGCTTGTAGAGCGCCGCCTCGGCCGCCGCCATGCGCGCGAAGCAGGCCTCGAGCGCCTCGACGTCGCTCGCCGGCCCGTGCCACGAGATCAGCCGTAGCGCCCGCGGCACGGCGGTCAGCAGCTCCGGCGAGAGGTCACGCGCTGCCTCGAGGTCCACCCGGTCGTAGCGCCCCGCGGCCTCGAGCAGGCGCCGCTTGCGCCGCTCCGGCGAGCCCTCGAAGAAGCCCCCCTCGGCGCGGCTGCGCAGGGTGTAGAGGAGCTTGCCGGGGAACAGCCGCCGCAGCGGCTCCGGATCGAGGTCGCCGAGCACGTCGGCGCGCACCTCGAGCCACTCGACGCCGTCGAGCCCCGCCGCCAGCTCGGGCGTGAGGGGGGTGGTCAGGGTGGCGATCAGCGACGCCCCAGCCGTCTCCTCGGTCGTCGTCGTCGTCGCCGCCGCCGCCACGTTGCCCTCGCATTCCGCCAAGAAGAGGCCCTCCAAGACTCCCGCCCTGCCGCTCGCTTGCGACCGGCAGCGATAAGGATAACCGCAACCGAACGGCGGCTCGTGCCCTCGGCGCCTGCAACGCTCTGGGCGCCCCTCACGTATAGAACCTTGAACGGCCTGATCGGCAAGGAAGAGAAGAGCAGCCCGCCCGGGAATCTCCCCTGAGATCCTGAGCGTAGCCGCCGCCCTTCGACGCCCGTCATGCACCCGACCATCTTCCAGCTGAACGCCTTCGGGACTTCCCGGCTGCCGCCGGCGCCGACCCGCGGGGTGCTCCTCCACCTGCGCCGCGGCTGTGCCCGCTGCCGGGCGGCGCTGGCGTCGCGGCTCATCCCCTGGATGGACCGCCAACCGGCAGCCGAAGCTGCTGCCACGGAGGCGGCCCGTTGCGGCCGGACGCTGGCTGCCGCCTACCTCCGCGCCGCGATGCGGGCCGCACGCGCCGCGACCACGCGCCGCCCGCTTCGCGCGCCGGAAGGGCGCACGGGTCAGGCGCTTGCCATCCTCGATGCGGAAGGTCCGGCCGCGATCGGCTGCCTACCTCGCCACCTCCTCGGCCTCCCGGCGATCACAGCCCTGCTGCACCAGACCTACACGCTGGGGCCGGCCGACCCTCGCCTGCGGCTGCACCTGGCGGAGCTCGCGTGCGATCTCGCCGAGAGCACGCGCGGCGACGAGCCGCGGCTGCGACAGGTCCGCTGCCAGGCGATGATCGACCTCGGCAATGCCCACCGGGCCGCCCTGGACCTGCGCGCGGCTCAGCAGCACCTCGACCGCGCCGCGGCAGAGATCGCCCGCGGCGGCATCGACCCCCCGATGCAAGCCCGCCTGCTCCACTGCCAGGCCACGGTGTTCTACAACCAGGCGCGCCCGCTGCCGGCGCGCGCCGCCATCCAGGCTGCCATGTCCATCTACCGGCGCGAGGCGCAGCCGGCGGAGCTGGCCCGCGCCCTCGCGGTGGATGCCATGATCTACATCGATGTCTTGCACGCCCCCGATCGGGCGCGAGCCTGCTACCGCGACGCTCTGCGACTGGTCGAGCCGGGTGAGGAACCCCTGGTCACCGCCGCCGCTCGCATGGGCCTGTGCTACACCGAGGCGCAAAGTGGCAACTGGCGAGAGGCCCTGAGGATGCTGCGCCTTCATCGGTCCTCGATGCTGACTCACGATCACGGCGTGAACCGGGCGCGGCTCGCGCGCCTGGAAGGCGAGCTGCTTGGCCGCGACGGCGACCTGGCGGGGGCGGACAGCGCTTTTGCCTTCAGCCGCCGTGAGATCGAGGCCGTTGGCCAGCCCTACGAGGCGGGCGTGGCGACGCTCATCCAGGCAGCCACCCACCGGGGTCGCGGCGACCTCGAGGGGGCGCGGGCCCTGGTGACGGAGGCGACCGAGTCGATGCTGAGACTCGATCCTCATCGCGAAGTTCACGCGGCCTTGATGTTTCTCCGCACCGCCAACCGCTTCTCGGAGACACGGGCGGCCCTACCCCTCGAGGCGATCGTCGAGTTCCTCAAGAATGCCGAGTTCAACCCCTCGCTCCGTCTGCAATCGTATCTGGCCTGAGATCTACACCGGCGTCTGCTCCCTCGCACCGGCCCTCGGCTCGCTCGCATCCTCCAGCGGATAAGATCCCTGCAACGGCCGGCGGCTCCGAGGACGACGATCGATCCCATGCATCCGACGCCCTTCGAGCTGCAAGCCTTCGGGCACAGCAGGCTGCCCACCGCGCAGAGCCTCTCGGTGCTGCGCCACCTGCGCAACGGCTGCGCCGCATGCCGGACGGCGCTCGCGCCACGCCTGATTCCCTGGATGGACGACGACCCGGCCGCCGAGGCGCGGGCCACCGAGCCGGCGCGCTACGGCAGGACGCTGGCGGCCGCCTACGTCGGCGCCGCCAAGCGCGCCGCTCGGGCCGGCGCGAAGCTCCGCGCCGCCGCCGGCAGCGCCCCGCCCTCTCGCCGGGCGCTGGCCATCCTCCAGGCGGAAGGCCCGGCGGCGATCGGCCGGCTGCCACGGCGGCTCCTCGGCCTCCCGGCGATCGAGGCGCTGCTGCGCATGACCGCCACGCTGGGTTCCGGCGACCCCCTCCTGCGGTTGCGTCTGGCGGGGCTCGCTTCCGATCTCGCCGAGAGCGGGCGCGAGGCGGTCCATGCGTTCCGGGAGATCCGCTGCCGCGCCACGATCGAGCTCGCCAATGCCCACCGCGTCAACTTGAACCTGGGCGCCGCGCAGCACCAGCTCGATCGGGCCGCGGACGACATCGCCCGCGGCGGGTACGACCCGCTGGTGGAAGCCCGCCTGCTGCAGATTCAGGCCAATCTGTATTGCGACCAGTCGCGCGCCGCCGCATCGCGGACTCTCATGTCAGGCGCCAAGCGCATCTATCGTCGCGAAGCGCGGACGCCGGAGCTGGCCGGTGCCCTGGTAGGAGAAGCCGCCTTGGAGTTGCACGTCACCGGCGACATGGATCTGGCGCAGGAGCGTTGCCGCGATGCGCTGGACGTGCTGGGATCCGAGCCCCAGCCGCTGATCGCGGGCTATGCCCTGATGAACCTCGGCATCATGCTGGAGCGGACCGGGCGCTGGCGGGAGGCGCGGGCGACGCTCGACCGGTATCGGCGGCTCACCGTTCTTCACGAGCGCGGCAGGAGCCGGGCCCGCCTCGCCAAGCTCGAAGGAGAGATCTTCGGCCACGCGGGGGACATGGACAGCGCCGCCCGCGCCTTCGCCTCGTGCCGCAGAGAGCTCGAGGCCATCGGCCAGCCCTACGAGGCGGGAGTCTGGACCCTGGCCTGGGCAGCGCTCCTCGAGCGCCGAGGAGAGCGGGCCGCCGCCCAGGCCGTGGTCGCGGAGGCCACGGAGAAGCTATTGCAGCTCGATCCCCACCGCGAGGTCCACCTGGCGTTGATCTGTCTACGTACGACCAACCGCTTCTCGGCGACCCGGTCGACCATTCCACTCGCGCCGATGATCAACTTCCTGAGCAACGCCGAGCTCAACCCCTCGCTTCGCCTGCAGTCGTATCTCTCCTGAGATCCTGAGCGTCCGAGCGCCGTCCCCTGCTGGCCCGATAGCTGCAAAGCCCCCAGCCTGCCAGCATGGCCCACTTGGCCCGCGCCGGACGCACCGGACGCTTCCGCCACGCGGCGAGCCGTGCGAGAATAGAGCGGTAGTCGGTAGGTCGTGTCATCGCCCACCGCGGAGCTTCGAGGTCTCCTCCCGATGGAAGAGTTGATCGCGCAGGTCGGCCGGCATGGACTGGCCCTGGTCTTCGCCAACGCCCTGGCGGAGCGGGTCGGCGTGCCCGTGCCGGCGCTGCCAGCGCTGCTGGTGGCCGGCGCCCTGGCGGCGACCGGCCTGATCGCCGTGCTGCCCCTGCTGGTCATCGCCGTCGGCACCCCGCTCGCCGTCGACTTCGGCTGGTTCCTGCTCGGCCGCTGGCGGGGAGAGCGGGCGGTGCGTGCCATCTGCCGCCGGGCGCTGTCGCCCGAGGGGTGCGAGCGCTCGACGCAGGCGCTCTTCGCGCGCCGCGGCCTGGTCTCCCTGCTGTACTCGAAGTTCGTCCCCGGCTACTCGATCGTGGTGCTGCCGCTGGCCGGCGCCGCGCGCGTGCCGATCCCTCTCTTCCTGCTCTGGGACCTGCTCGGGAACCTGCTGTGGGCCGGCTCGGCGGTGAGCCTGGGCTTCCTGTTCCACGGCGCGATCCGGCGCGGCCTCCTCTGGCTGCACCGCCTCGGTATCTGGGCGGTGGTCCTCGCCCTCGGCGCCATGGCGCTGCTGGTGGTGATGAAGTGGTGGGAGCGCCGCCGCTTCTACAAGCTGCTGCGCCTCGCCCGCATCAGCGTCCAGGAGCTTCGCCGGCTGATCGACGACGGCAGCCCGCCGGCCATCGTCGACGTCCGCACCACCCGCAGCTTCGCCGCCCTTCACATCCCCGGCGCCCTGCGGATGACCATCGACGAGGTGGACGAGCAGCTCGCGAGCTTGCCGCGCGACCGCGAGATCGTCCTCTACTGCACCTGCCCGAACGAGGCCTCCGCGGCGCGCGTGGCGCGCGTCCTCATGGACCGCGGCTTCACCCGCGTCCGTCCCCTGGAAGGAGGCCTCGACTGCTGGATCGAAGCAGGTCTCCCGGTCGACGAAGAGACCATGGTCGGCGTCCCCGCTCTCGACCTCACCGTCGGTTAGTGGACACCAGCTCCGACCTCCCGGCATGAGCGGCGAGCGCGAGACGCTGGACATCGACGTGCTGTTCGTGGGCGCCGGGCCGGCCAGCCTGGCCGGGGCCTACCACCTCGCCGGCCTGGTGCGGAGGCATAACCAGCAGCCGTCGCAGTCGTCACCGCAGCCGCAGCAGTCGCCGCAGTCGCCGCAGTTGCCGCAGCCGCAGCCGCCGCAGCCGCCGCAGTCGCAGCAGTCGCAGCAGTCACCGCCGTCGCCGACGGGGCCGCCGCTCGAGGTCTCGATCGCGGTCCTCGAGAAGGGGCGCGAGATCGGCAGCCATGCGCTCTCCGGCGCCGTCGTCGATCCGCGGGCCTTGGCCGAGCTGTTCCCCGAGGACTGGCAGAGCGCGCCCTTCGAGGGAGCGGTCGGCAAGGAGCAGGTGCTCTTCCTGACCGCCGGCCGCGCGCGCTCGCTGCCCATCCCGCCGCCGCTCGAGAACCACGGCTGCTACGTCGCCTCGCTGGGCAAGCTCCTCAAGTGGATGGCGCCGCGCGTCGAGGCCGCCGGCGTCGACGTCTTCTGCGAGTTCCCCGCCGTCGCCGCGTTGGTCGAGGACGGGCGGGTGGTGGGCGTCCGCACCGGCGACCGCGGCATCGGCAGGCACGGCGAGAAGCAGGCCAACTACGAGCCCGGCATCGACGTCCGCACCCGCTGCGTGGTGCTCGGCGAGGGGCCGCGCGGCACCCTGGTCAAGCAGCTCGACGCGGCGCTGGGGCTCGGGCGCGGGCGGAACCCGCAGGTCTACGCGCTCGGCCTGAAGGAGGTCTGGGACCTGCCGCCGGGCCGCATCGCGCCGGGCCAGGTGATCCACACCATGAACTGGCCGCTTGGCTTCCACACCTTCGGCGGCGGCTTCCTCTATGGCATGCAGAACGACCAGCTGATCGTCGGCCTGGTCGTCGGCCTCGACTACCGGAACCCGCGTTTCGATCCCTATCTCGAGTTCCAGCGCTTCAAGACCCATCCCGCCGTCGCGCCCCTCCTCGCCGGCGGCAAGGTGGCCTTCTACGGCGCCAAGGCGATCCCGGAGGGTGGCTGGTGGTCGCTGCCGCGCCTCGGCGGCGACGGCTTCCTGCTCATCGGCGACTCCGCCGGCTTCCTGAACAGCCAGCGCCTGAAGGGCATCCACCTGGCCATGAAGTCCGGCATGCTGGCCGCCGAGGCCATCTTCGAGCACCTGGCTGCAACGGCCGCGACGGCCGCGACAGCCGCGGCCGGCACCGGCGGACATGAGCCGCCGCACGTCCGCTACCAGTCCAAGGTCGAGTCGAGCTGGATCCGCGACGAGCTCTGGCCGGTGCGGAACTTCCACCAGGCGTTCGACCACGGTCTTCTCGCCGGCATGTTCCAGGCCGGCCTGGGCTTGGTCACCGGCGGCCGCGGCTGGGGCGTGCGGAACCGTCTCCCCACCCGCGCCGGCCACGAGCGCCTGGCGCCCCTGACCTCGCCCGCCGGCCGCCGCCTCGAGCCGCCCCCCCCGATCCCCGCCGCCAGCCAGGCCGTCGACGGCACCCAGCTCGTCTTCGACCGCTTGGCCGACCTCTACCTCTCCGGCACCGCCCACGACGAGGACCAGCCCGTCCACCTGCACGTCGCCGACCCCGCGATCTGCGCGACGCGCTGCACCGCCGAGTACGCCAATCCCTGCGAGCGCTTCTGCCCCGCCGCCGTCTACGAGATGGTCCCCGACGCAGCCGCGCCGCCAGGAGGCAAGCGCCTGCAGATCAACGCCGCCAACTGCGTCCACTGCAAGACCTGCGACATCATGGACCCCTACGGCATCATCACCTGGGTGCCCCCCGAGGGCGGCGGCGGCCCGAACTACAGCAAGATGTAGCAGCGAAGCGCGGCAGTCCCCGAAGAGCGCGGTCGCGGGCGAGCGGGCTGGTCCCGCGCACGCACTTCGGTCGGCGCGAGGGAGGGATGCCATGCGGGATGTCACCGAGGACGCGGAGCACCCGGACGCCCCGACCGGCGAACCGCCGATAGCGTCTCCTGAGCCGTCCCTGCAGGGAGGCGCCGCCCAGCCCCTCCCCGCCGCCCGGCCCCTCGACCCCGCGGCGACGGACCGCCGAATGCGCACGCGAGATCTCGCGATCGTTCTGTTCGTCGCGTTCGGAGGCGCGATCGGTGCGGCGTTCTGGATCCTATGGGCCGGATACCCTAGGCTCGGGCCGGACGCGGCTGCGGCCACTCTCTTCCGCGGCACCCTGACCGAGGTCGCCGCGCTCGCGCTCCTCGCCCACCTCCTCGCACGCCAGGGCCGCTCTCTCAGAGGTCTCGGGCTGACGTTCTCATGGAAGGACCCGCTGGTCGCGGTCCTGCTCGCCTTCGTCGGCTACCTGCTTTTCGCCGAGTGCTGGAGCGCGATCAACATCCTGGTGCGCCGCATTACCGGACATCAGATCGCCGTTCAGGACAGCTGGCGCCAGATCTACGTCGGCCTCAACAGGTCGAGCGTCTGGGCTTGGGTGTTCGTGCTGGTAAACCCCTGGTGCGAGGAGCTCATCGTGCGCGCGTTCACCATCGCCGAGGTCGAGGCGCTCACCGGCAGCGCCGCCGCAGCCGTTCTCGTCAGCGTCGGAGTGCAGACGCTCTATCACGTGTACTGGGGCGTACCGACCGCGCTCGCCATGGCGAGCACCTTCCTGCTCTATTCGCTGGTCTATCTGCGCTGGCGCCGCATCACGCCGATCGTCCTGGCGCACCTCGCCATGGACGTGCTGCCCCTCCTCGTGCGGCGTTGATGCCCTAGAGTGGATTCCCCAGCAAGGCTACTAACGGGTCAGGGATATCATCCTGCGCTCGCAAGGTTCTTCAGCACTGAGAACGACTCGGGGTGCCCTTACCGCCGAGCACCCTGCCGGTTCACGCAGTGCCCTGATCGCCCCATGGTGCAGAGGAAGCCGGAGGACCCGACCCTCAGACCCTCGGCCGACCCGCCGACCCGCCCGGCGGACGAAGCAATGTCGGTCGGCCGCTACGAGCAGCAGCCGAGGACCTGCGGTCTGCGGCAAGGCGGCGTTTGGGGCGGCGAAGGCGTTGGCGCCTTCGGCTCGCTCCTCGGCGGCCGGCAAGCGGCGGGGTTGCTGGACCTGAACTGCTCGACGATCCGGTGAACATCGGACTGCAGCGCTTTGGGGAAGCGATCGATCTCTTCGCCGTGGCGCGCGAGGTAGCCGAGCAGGTTCGCGGGACGATACGTGGGGTCGCGGAGCAGCAACTCCGCGATCGAGCTGTGCAGACTCGCATGAGCGCTTGCGGGAAGGTCGAGCTGCCTGACGCCGCGGCCGTACTTGCAGCGGAGGATCTCGTACACCCGTAACGCACCGGAATCTGTGTTCTTGCGAGTGCCACCGACGAAGGACGGGTAATGAGCGAGGAACCCATCCTCCACCGCGAGGCCGCAGGCTCTAGCCTCGCCGACCATCCACTGCAGTGCACCGTCGGCCAGGCCGTCGTTGCGGAATCCACCGCCGATGTTCGAGTGCACCCCGGGGAACCAGAGCTGCTCGAGCGATTGGCCCGGTGCATCCGGAGACGGCGCCAGCCAGATCTGGGGCCTGAAGTCCCACCGGCGCTCGTCGATCGCCAGCGCCTGGCGGACGTTCTCGACGATCGAAGGGGGCACCTTGCTGACGTGGAACGCATATTTGGGACCGACCGTCGGTGTGTCCCGTTCGGTGAAGTCGGACACCAAGCGCGAACCCAGCGACAGCACGGTGTCGTAGACACCGAGAAACCGGATCGCCGTCTTCTGCGGGCATTGAATCGGAAGCGGGCCGGACCGTTCTCCGCGTGGGCTCTTGCAATGTTCAGCGCCCGCCGCGGGTGCGTCGTCGCCCTCGCTCTTGCTCCCGCGCTGAATGGCCGCGATCCGGCACTGCGCCTCTCCCGGCGCGGCTCGCCGGTCACGAAACAGAGCGTAAAGCTCGACGATATAGTACTCGTCGTCCTTGTGCAGGATGCCGCCCATCCAGTTGATGAAGCGGACCAGGCTCTGCGCCTCCGCGGCGCCACGGCTGAATCCGAAGATGAAGATCTGATCGCCGGGCCTGAAGTTCGCAACCAAGAACCGATAGGCGTTCTTGACCCGCTCCTCGAAGCCGTTGCCGGAAACGCCTCCAAAGGCCTCATCGAGCCGCATCCCGATCCGTCCTGCCAGGTTCGGATCGCCCACCGATCCGCCGACGCCTTCGGAGTAATAGGAGATCTGATCGACGCCGTTCGAATCGGTCGGGAGCACGGCACGGAACGTTTTGAGTACGTTGGTGGGCTTGTAAAGCAGGAACTTTCCAACCTTGAACTGGTCGCGCTCGGCGTTGTTCAGGGTGCCGTCCAGACAGACCACTAGCCGCCGCACGCAAGCCTCGTTTTCAGGCGCCGCCGCCAGCGCCGAGCCAAGGCTCAGCTGCAACCAACAAACGAGGATCACGGCGACCTTGGTCACGAAACCTCCGACTTCCATCGCGGCGCGGTGTATCGTCACTCCCGGCTCGCAGGCGATCGGACCGAACTACCGCGACTCGGAAGCGAGCGGAGGCCGCGGAGGTCCTGCTATAATTCCTACCTTAACGCTAGTCGAGAGGGACGTCCAATCGGCGTATAGCAATAGGCGAACATGCGTAGCAGCCTCCCCGAGCGGCGCCGACGGAGGCCGTGCCCGCCGTTGCGGGCGATGGTTGGGGCGGATGGATCGGCACCACAGGTTGCCGGAGGAGGTGTCACATGGGGAAGCGTTGCGGAATCTGGCTGGCGGTCGGACTGGCCGCGGCATTGGCCCAGGGCTGCTCGGCCCACTGCCAGCCGCCGCCGACGACGCCTTGGGACGTCGCAATCCGCTCCATCCATGGCGCCCGGGGGCTGGCGCTGGAGCAGGCGGTGGCGGTCACCGTGGCGGCCAGGCCTAAGTGGAACAAGACCGGCATCCAACTGGTCAAGGATCAGGAGTACTCCATCATCGCGAAGGGCGATTGGTGTGACGCGGGCACACACCAGGGACCTGCCGGCCGGGTGGATCCCCGCTTCCGGAGCGTGGAGAGATGGCGGCGGAAGAAAGATGCGAAATGGTTCGAACTGGTCTGCGCTACCAACTCGGATCTCGAGACCTCTTTCATCGTGGGCGAAGCAGCGAAGGTGCCGCCTGGACAGAGCGGCGAGCTGACCTGCTTCGCCAACGATCTCGGGGTGGCCTATGGCAACAACTCGGGTGGCATCACGATGACCGTGACTAGGACAAAGTAGCCCGGCCGCCGTCTTTCTCGCGGCCGACCAGCAAGGCGACTCGACCTTTCCAGGCGAGCCGAGGTGCCGCCGAAGGGGCTGCAACCCCCTCCGGGGCCGCTGGCGCCGATGTGCGGGGCGCTCTACGATGTCTGCGCCCGTGGCCGTGACGGTCCAGCCGTAGCTGCAACCGGGGACTGACGTACGCCAGCGAGGCAAATCCTCGGTCGATCGTCATCCGCGCGGTTTTCTGAAAGCCAACTTTCATGAGCGAAGGAGGCCCGGACCCATGAGTGGCATCGATGCGCTGCGGGAGTCCTTGCGGAAAGACATCGATCGCTTCGACAGCGAGTCCCAGAAGCACAAGCGGCTGCACCGAAGGTGCCAGACCGCCGTCATCGTCCTCACCGCGATCACCACCATGGTGGCCGGGACCAGCTTGCTTCTCCCCTCCGTCAACGGCGCCAAGGCCTTCCAGTTCGCCGTTCTCTGCTTGACTGCCACCACTGCCGCGGTCACTTCCTGGGCCGGGATGCGTCGAGCGCGGGAGTTGTGGCAACACGAGCGCGAGGTCTACTACGCCCTCATCGACATCCAGCGCGGCATGGAGTTCGTTGCAGCGAACCGCGAGCTGACGGCGGCCGACCTGGAGGGGTTCTTCCACAAGATTGATGCCGTCCTGGGCTCGAGCTCCCAGAAATGGGCTCGCATCCAAGAGAAGAAAGGAGAGTAGTCTAGTCGTCTAGACCTCCGGCTCAAGGCCTCATTGGCGCTGGGCTCGCCTCTGGCTGCATCGAGATCGCAAGCGGTCGCCGGAGAGTCCAGCGACCGGAGGCGCGGAGGGCAGGGCCGCGAGGGTGGATCTCCTCGCCGGCCGACCTTTGGGCGAGGCGCCGCAGTCCCACACCTCCCGCAATCACAACCTTAATTAGCGCCTCGCCCAAAGGGAGGATCGGCGAGGAGATCCGCACTCGCGGCCCGGGTCGGAGGGAGATCCCCGGAGGCTTCGGAGGGAGATCCCCCGCAGGTTAGTGCTTCCGCGGCCCGATCACGCAGTCGCCGCTGCCCGTCTCGATGCGGATGATGGTCCGCCCGTCGCCCCGCCGCGCGCCCACCACCTTGTCGTGATGCTGGCCATGCCGCAGCACCGCGTCGGAGTAGTCGACCCGCAGGTCGCCGCTGCTCTGGTCCGCGGTGACGTCGAAAGAAGCCGCCTGGCTGGCGTAGACCCGTACGTCGCCGCTGCCCGTCTTGGCGGTGATCCGCCGGGCGTGCTCGAGCGAGCTGGCGACCTCGACGTCGCCCGAGCCCGTGTCGGCGACCAGCTCCTCGAGCTCGACCCCGACCACCCGCACCGCGCCGCTGCCGGTGTCCGCGGTGAGCTTGCCGGCGGCGCCGTCGCGCACCGTGATGTCGCCCGAGCCGGTGTGGAGCTTGAGCGTGCCGACCGCCACCTTCTCGATGCGCACGTCCCCCGAGCCGGTGTCGATGCTGGCGTTGCCCACCAGCTGGTGCACCACCACGTCGCCCGAGCCGGTGTCGATCGAGGTCTCGCCGCGGCTGGTGCCGATCATGACGTCGCCCGAGCCGGTGTCCAGCCGCAGCTGGCCGGCGTACGACTCGAGGTGGATGTCGCTGCTGGCGGTGTCGAGCGCCAGCGTGCCCTCGAGCCCGCCGCCGTGCACCTTCCCCACCAGGTTCCGCAACGCCACGTCGCTCGCCGCCGGCAGCCCGATGCGCAGGTCGGCGTAGAGGGTCGGCGCCGACGAGCGCCGCCCGGTGTAGACCCGCACCCGCTGGTCGCGGTAGGTGGCCGAGCTCGAGCTGTTGTCGAACAGGCTCCAGAAGCTCGACTCGGACCCCTCGTGCGGCTGCGGGTAGAAGTAGGAGCGGTAGCGGTCCACCGGGTACGCCATCGCCCATTCCTCCCGCCCCTTGGCGTCCTGGGCCCGCACCCACTTCATCTCCTGCAGCAGCCGCTGGGTCTCGCCGGCCCCGGGGATCTCGGCGTGCACCTCGGCGTCGACCACCACCTGGTTGCCCGCGATGCTGACCAGCTCGACCCGCCCGGCCAGGTTGGCGAGCCGCAGCGTGACCCCCGGCGTCACCGGGAAGGACTGCCGGAACGACCGCGCCTGGACCTCGGCGGCGAGCCGCCCCGCCACCCCCAGGCCCGCGGCCAGGGCCACCGCCGCCGTCAGGGCCAAGGCTCGCGCCGCCCGCGCCCGCGCCCGCCATGCCGGCGCCGTCATCGGATTGGAAGAATCGTGTTCGACCATCTGCTCAACCTCCCGAGTGCCCATCGCCCGACACTACGAGGCCGGTGGCGAGAAGGTTGCAGAGCGGCGGCCAGCGAGCGTTTACGCCTTCCCGGGCCCCGCCGGCCCCTCGTAGCGCTTCATGATCACCGCGCCGTTGGTGCCGCCGAAGCCGAAGGAGTTGGAGAGGGCGTAGCGCAGCGGGGCCGGGCGGGCGGTCAGCGGCACGAAGTCGAGGTCGCAGCCCTCGCCCGGTTGCTCGAGGTTGAGCGTCGGCGGCAGCACCTGGTCGCGGACCGCGAGCGCCAGGATGCCGCACTCGAGGCCGCCGGCCGCCCCGAGCAGGTGGCCGGTGGCCGACTTGGTCGACGACACCGCCAACCGCCGCGCGTGCGCGCCGAAAGCCTTGTGGATGGCCTTGACCTCCGAGAGGTCGCCGAGGTGGGTCGAGGTGCCGTGGGCGTTGACGTAGTCGATCGCCTCGGGCTCGAGGCCGGCGTCGCGCAGCGCGGCGCGCATGCAGCGCAGGGCGCCGTCCCCCTCGGGGTCCGGCGCCGAGATGTGGTAGGCGTCGGAGCTCATGCCGTAGCCGACGATCTCGGCGTAGATCGGCGCGCCGCGCCGCTCGGCCGCCCCCAGCTCCTCGAGCACCACGATGCCGGCGCCCTCGCCGATGACGAAGCCGTCGCGGCCCGCGTCCCAGGGGCGCGAGGCGCGCTCCGGCTCGGCGTTGCGGTGCGACAGGGCGCGCATGGCGCAGAAGCCGGCGATGGCCAGCGGCGTGATCACCGCCTCGCTGCCGCCGGCGATCATGGCGTCCGCCTCGTCGTGCTGGATCAGGCGGTAGGCGTCGCCGATGGCGTGCAGGCCGGTGGTGCAGGCGGTGGCGGGCGAGGTGCTGGGGCCGCGCGCGCCGTAGTGGATGGAGACCTGGCCGGCCGCCATGTTGACGATCAGGCCGGGGATGAAGAAGGGCGACACCCGGCTCGGACCCTTCTCGAGCAGGATGCTGTGGGTGGCCTCGATGAGCGGCAGGCCGCCGATGCCGGAGCCGATGACCACCCCGACGCGGTCAGAGGTCTGCCGGTCGATGGTCAGGCCGGAGTCGGCCATGGCGAACCGGGTGGCGGCCAGGGCGAAGTGGATGAAGGCGTCGCTCTTCTTGACGTCCTTCTTCTCGACGTAGTCCTGGGGGTTGAAGCCCTTGACCTCGCCGGCGATCTGCGACGGGAAGGCGCTGGCGTCGAAGTGGGTGATGCGGCCGATGCCGCTCTGCCCCGCCAGCAGCCCGCGCCAGGTCGCCTCGGTCCCGACCGCGAGCGGCGACACCAGTCCGACCCCGGTGACAACGACGCGGCGGCGCACGGCGGAGCTCAAGATCTCGACGGGTGGTGAGCGGGAAGCGGGCTCGTGGGGATCAGTTCTGGTCCCCGACGTTCTGTTCGATGTACTCGACCGCCTCCCTGACGTTGCCGATCTTCTCGGCTTCCTCGTCCGGGATCTCGATCCCGAACTCCTCCTCGAAGGCCATGACCAGCTCCACGATGTCGAGGGAGTCGGCGCCAAGGTCGTCGGTGAAGCTGGCCTCCAAGGTCACCTCGTCCTCATCCACGCCCAGCTGCTCCACGATGATGCTCTTGACCCTATCCGCTACAGCCATCGGACCTCCCTCCTTGAATGATCGGCTGGCCCGCCGCGCACCAGACCGGGGTTCTAGCATAAACGGCCTCCGGGGAACACCCCCCAAGCCTCCTGGTTTCGTCGGCGGACAGACTCCATTTTAGACGTACAGCGTCAGATGTACAGACCGCCCGAGACGTTCAGCACGTGCCCGGTCACGTAGCCGGCCTCTTCGCTGGCGAGGTAGAGGACCGCGGCGGCGACGTCGGCGACCTGGCCGAGGCGCTTCAGGGCGATGCCGGCGGCGAGGCCGGCGTGGGCTTCCTCGGGGAGGCTGGCGGTCATGGCGGTCTCGATGAGGCCGGGGGCGACGACGTTGACGGTGATGCTGCGGCTGCCCAGCTCGCGGGCCAGGGCCTTGCTGAAGCCGATCAGGCCGGCCTTGGCGGCGGCGTAGTTGGCCTGGCCGGCGTTGCCCATGAGGCCCACCACCGAGGAGATGCTGATCACTCGTCCCCAGCGCCGCCGCATCATACCGCGCACCACCTCGCGGCTCAGGGCGAAAGCGCCGGTGAGATTGGTGCGCAGCACCCGCTCCCAGTCCGCCAGCGACATGCGAGCCAGCAGGTTGTCGGCGGTGATGCCGGCGTTGTTGACCAGGACGTCGATCGCGGCGAATTCCTCGGGCAGCTGCTCGAGCTGGCCGGCCACGCTCTCGGGCTGGGCGACGTCGAGCGGCAGCGCGTGCGCCGCACCGCCGGCCGCGGCGATCTCGGCGGCCAGCGCCTCCAGGCGATCCAGCGAGCGGGCGGCCAGCACCACCCGCGCGCCGCGCGCCGCCAGCAGCCGGGCGACTCCTTCGCCGATTCCCTGCGAGGCGCCGGTGACCAGCGCCGTCCTGCCGTCGAGACGGAACATCACCCCTCCCCGCGGACGGCCGCCGGGGCTGCCGGGGCCGCCGGGGCTGCCGGGGCTGCCGGGACCGGCGCCGCGCCCGCCGCGGCCGCCCAGGGCTCGAGCAGCCGACGCAGCTGGTCGGGCTCGGCGAGCGGCGCCGCCTGGGCGCCCGCGGCGATGCGGCGATTGAGGCCGGAGAGCACGCCGCCGGCGCCGATCTCGAGGAAGACGCCGGCCCCGGCCTGGTTCGCCATCCACTCGACCGACTCCACCCAGCGCACCGGGCTGTCGATCTGGCGCACCAGCGCGTCGCGGGCGGCCGCGGCGGTGGTCACCGGGGCGGCGTCGACGTTGGTGACCACCGGTACCCGCGGGTCGCGCAGCTCGGTGCGCGCCAGCAGCTCCGCCATCCCGAGGCGCGCCGGCCGCATCAGCGGCGAGTGGAACGGCGCCGAGACCGCGAGCAGCGTCGCCTTGCGCGCCCCCCGCTCCTTGGCGAGCGCCATCGCGCGCTCGACCGCCCGCCGGTGGCCGGCGACGACGGTCTGGCCCGGCGCGTTGAGGTTGGCGACGGCGCAGACCTCGCCGGGCACGGCGGCCGCGGCGTCGCGGGCGATCGCGGCGACGGCGTCCGCGTCGAGCCCGAGGAACGCCGCCATCGCGCCCTCCCCGACCGGCACCGCCTCCTGCATCAGCTCCCCGCGCCGGCGCACCAGCCGCAGCGCCGCGCCGAAGTCGAGCGCGCCCGCCGCCACCAGCGCCGAGTACTCTCCCAGGCTGTGCCCGGCCATGGCCACGGGCGGCGGCAGCGCCGGCCAGGCCGCCGCCGCGAAGCCGGCCGGCGGCTCCGCCGCGGCGAGGGCGCGGTGGATGGCCGTCGACACCGCGAGCAGCGCCGGCTGGGTGTTGGCGGTGAGGTTGAGCTCCTCCTCCGGTCCCTCCCAGCAGAGCCGCGTCAGCGGCCAGCCCAGCACCGCGTCGGCCTCCGCGAGCGTCGCGCGCGCCGCCGGCGAGACCTCCGCCCAGGCCCTGCCCATCCCCACCTTCTGTGATCCCTGCCCCGGGAAGACGTAGGCGACGCGCCGCGCGGACATCCGCTACCTCCCCTCGCCGTGCAGCTCGTGCTCGTGGCTGTGCAGCTCCGCCAGCTTCTCGCCGATCCTGCGGTCGAGCTGGGCGTTGGCGAACTCGACGGCGCGCCGGATGGCGCTGTGCATGGCCCGCGGGTTCGACCGGCCGTGGCCGATGAAGCAGCCGCCGCGGATCCCGAGCAGCGGCGCGGCGCCGTACTCGCTGTAGTCGACGCGCTGCCGGAAGCGGTCGAAAGCCGGCTTCGAGAGCATGTAGCCGACCTTCGTGCGGGGGGTCCGCGACAGCTCCTGGCGCAGCATCCGCGACATCAGCTCGGCCAGCGCCTCGGCGCTCTTGAGCAGCACGTTGCCGACGAAGCCGTCGCAGACGATGACGTCCACCGCGCCGTTGAACACGTCGCGCCCCTCGACGTTGCCGACGAAGTTGAGGCCGGTGGTCTTGAGCACCTTGAACACCTCGCGGGTGAGGTCGGTGCCCTTGCCCTCCTCCTCGCCGATCGACATCAGGCCGATGCGCGGCGACTGCGTGTGGATGACCTCCTGGGCGTAGAAGTGGCCCATCACCGCGAACTCGCGCAGATGCTCGGGCTTGCTGTCAACGTTGGCGCCGACGTCGAGCACGACGGTGTGGCCGCGCGGGTTCGGGAACACCGCGGCGAGCGCCGGCCGATCGACCCCCGGCAGGGTGCCGATCACCATCTTGGCGGCGATCATCGCGGCGCCGGTGTTGCCGGCGGTGACCATCGCCTCGGCGCGCCGGTCCTTGACCAGCTCGGCGCAGATGCGGACCGAGGAGCGGCGCTTCTTGCGGATCGGCGTGATGGCGGGCTCGTCCATGCCCACCACCTCCTCGGCGTGGACGATGTCGATCCGCCCGTCGAGGCGGGCCGCCTCCGGGTGGCGGGCGAGCTCCGCCTCGAGGCGCGCCCGGTCGCCGACCAGGAGGATCGAGGCGTGGTCGTCGGCCGCAGCGCGCACCGCCCCCTCGACGGCGCTCTGCGGCGCGAAGTCGCCGCCCATGGCGTCTACTGCGATCGGCATACTCGACCGGCGTCACTCTCGCGACGCGGCCTAGGTGGCCTCTTTGGTTTCGATCACCGGCCGGTTGTTGTAGTAGCCGCAGTGCGGGCAGGCGCGATGAGGCATCTTGGCCTCGCCGCAGTTCGAGCAGGTCGAGGTGGCCGGGACGGCCAGCGCGTCGTGGGCGCGGCGGCGGTCGCGGCGCGCCGCGGAGTGGCGTCGTTTCGGATTCGGCATGGTCGTCGAGCCTCGCGAAGAATCAACACGTTACGGCATCTACCGCATTCATTGTAGCCGGGGCCATCTACTGCAGCCAGGGCGGAACCAGCCTCACTCGTCCAGGCGCCCCCGCAGCGAGCCCAGCGCCGCCCACCGGGGATCGGGCTCCGGCCCGGCGCAGGAGCACTGGCCGCCGCGCTCGTTGAGATCGGCCCCGCAACTCGGGCAGAGGCCGCGGCAATCCGGGCGGCACAGCGCCTTCATCGGGATGTTCAGCTGCAGCTGCTCGAGGACGATCGCGGCCGTGTCGAGGACCTCGTCCCCGACGACCACCGTGTCGAGGTCGCCCTCCGAGAGCTCGCTCTCGTCCCCCTCCGAGGCCCGCTGCGGCTTCTGGGGCTTCTTGTGGTGACTCTCCACCACGACCAGCAGCTCGACCTCGGCGGTCGTGCCCACGACGTGCGGCTTCAGGCACCGGATGCAGCCGAGCGTCTGGTCGTAGGAGAGCCGCCCCCGCAGCAGGTACCCGGGATCGGCGAAGACGACCTCGCCCTGCCAGCTCACCGGTCCGAGCGCCAGCAGCTCCGGCCGCTCCAACGTCTCCGGTGCGATGCTCTCCGTCTCGTCCCAGTGGAAGGGCTCTTCGCGTACCTGATCCAGCCAAATCCGCATCCCGCGTCCCTCGACCGGGCAAACGCGAAGGCTAAGGGATTCCTTCCCGCCTTGTCAATCGGCCAGAGGAGGCGGAGGGGGGCGGGAGGGCCCTGGATTCCCCCTTCCCGAGGAGGCCGGAGGGAGCCCGAGACCAGGCTTGCCGCCTGAGCAGCCCCGCGGCCCGGGCGCCGGAGGGGGCAGGCGTCACGGGGTGAGGTCGGCCTCGACCGCAGGACACTCCAGCATTGCCGCGGCACACTTACAGGTAGGCCTCGGCGCGCGTGACGCTCGCCGGAGGCACCCGAGAGGAGAACGGAATGAAGATCCGGTTGGGACTGCTGCTCACGAGCATCCTGCTGGTCGCGGCCACGGCTGCTGCCGCATCTCCGGCCGCCGCGTCGCCCCCCGCGCCACCCGCCCCGCAGGCTGACGGCGCCGTCACGCCGGATTGCGGCCTGTCGCCCGCCGCTCCCCTGACCTCCCTGACGCTCGCATCCTCGAGCCCAGCGCCGACTTTGCTCTACTCCGGTGCCACCTGTGGCTCGTGCAGCAGGAGTCCTTGCGTGGGAGCGACCTACGATACCGTTTGCGGTTACGAGAACGGCCAGTACGGGTACTGCCTGTCGCCGCTGGGCAACAACTGCACCGACGGCATCACGTTCAAGTGCCAGTGCTGGTACGGTCCGCTGCCGTAGCCCGTTGAGTGGCGCCGCCGGCCCTGGCGGAGGCTGCTCACGCTCGGTGCAGCAGCGCGAGCAGGCGCTGCTGCACTTCCGGCCACTCCGCGGCGACGCTCGAGCGCTCCGTTGAGCGCCTCGCAGGTTCGCGCCGCTCAGCGGGGAGGAGAAGCGACCCGGCAGCCCCGCAGCAGCAGGCGCATCGACGGCGGCGAGGCGGTGGCGGCGAGGACGGCGTGGTCGCAGTTGGCCAGGGGGTCGAGGACGGTCTCCCAGTCCCGCCAGAGATCGACCTGGCGGCGGGAGGCGAGCGGGAACTTCTCGACGAAGCGGCGGATGCGGGTGACGATGCCGAGGGTGGAGCGGGGCTCCAGCCAGATGCCCAGCGAGAGCGCCCCGCGGCCGGCCGCAGCCGAGGGAGCCGCGACAGTCGGCACGGCGGCGGATGGGATGACCGGGACGCTGGGTCCGACCGGGCCGCTGGCGCCGATCGATACATTGGCGCCGACCGATACGCTCCGGCCGACCTGGGCGCTCCGGCCCACCGGGGCGCTGGCTCCCTCCGGGACGTTGCCGCCGGCCGGAACGGTGACGCCGGCCGGGACGGGGGGCACCAGCGCCGCGAGCCGCGGCGCGAGCGCCTCGGCCTGGCGCAGGCTGCCTGAATCGAGGGCGAGGATTCTCCAGCCCGCGAGGTCGGCGGCCGGCAGGCGGCCTGCCAGCAGGCGGAAGATGCCCTCGGTCGGCAGCCGCCACCGCACCGGACCGGGGGCAGCGCCGGGGGCCGCCGCGTTGAAGACTGCCAGGCCAGGCAGGTCGCCGAGGGTGCTCAGGTGCGAGCCGCCCCTCTCGAAGAGCGCCAGGGCCGCCGGCGGCCGTGCCGCCACGGCGCCGCCGCCGAGGCCGCCGGCAGCACTGCCGCTGCCCGAACCGGAGTCAGCAGATCCGCCGTGGGACT
>DATDGZ010000410.1:0-2306 GCA_036521795.1 Thermoanaerobaculia bacterium
CCCTCGGAACTGCCGGCCCGCCGCTCGGGGGCCGGGTTCGAGACGCTGCGGATCACCTTGCCGCCGGCCAGGATCTCGACCGCCACCACCGCGGCCGGCGCCGGCGGGTCCGCGAGCCAGAAGTCGATCACCAGGCCCGGCGGCGGGTTCTGCCCCAGCCGGGCGCGCCGGGCGCCCTCCGCGTCGAGCGCCGCGCCGTCGCCGCGCGTCGCCGGCTCCGGCGGCAGCAGCACGACCGGGCGGGCGCCCATTTCGGGCCGCCAGCGCCGCAGGGGAGTCAGGTCGTCGAGGATCCAGAATGCCCGGCCCTGGGTGGCCACCACCAGGTCTCGGCCCGCCACCTGGAGATCGGTGACCGGCACCGCCGGCAGGTTGAGCTGGAAAGGCTGCCAGGAGGAACCGTCGTCGAGCGAGACGTAGAGGCCCGCCTCGGTGCCGGCGTAGAGCAGGCCGCGCCGTTCCGGGTCCTCCCGCACGACGCGGGTGAAGGCGCCCGCCGGGATGCCGCCGTCGATCCTGCGCCAGCTCCTGCCATAGTCGTTCGTCGCGTAGAGGTAGGGCCGCCGATCCTCTTGCTGGAACCGCGTCGCCGCGAGATAGGCGGTGGCCGGATCGTGCGGCGAGACCTCGAGCGCGTTGATCTGGATCCACTCTGGCAGGCCCCTGGGCGTCACGTCCCGCCAGCTCTTGCCGCCGTCGCGGGTCAGGTGCACCAGGCCGTCGTCGCTCCCCGCCCAGAGGGTCGCCGCATCGTGCGGCGACTCGGCGAGGGCGAAGATGGTGCCGTAGACCTCGACGCCGGTGATCTCGTGGCCGATCGGCCCTCCCGAGTAGCCCTGCTTGGCGCGGTCGTTGCGCGTCAGGTCGGGACTGATCTCCTGCCAGGTCTCGCCGCCGTCCGCGCTGCGCAGCAGGACCTGTGCGGCGTGGTAGAGGACGTGCGGTGCGTGGCGCGAGACCAGGATCGGCGCGTTCCAGTTCCACCGGTACCGCAAGTCGCGGACCGCCTGGCCGTCGATCTGCTGCGGCCAGGCGGCGATCTCGCGCGCCTGCCGCGTCCGGTGGTCGTAGCGGGTGATCTCGCCGCCGTAGCCGCCGGCATAGACCACCTCCGGATCGCGCGGATCGGGCGCGACCCAGCCGCACTCGCCGCCCCCCACCGCGTGCCAATCGCCCTCCCCGATCCCCGGCCCGGGAACGGCGCTCGGGATGGCGATCGTGGTCTTGTCCTGCTGCGCGCCGTAGAGCCAGTACGGGACGCGCCCGTCCGTCGCCACGCGGTAGATCTGCGCGGTCGGCTGGTTGTCCTCGCTCGACCAGGTGCGGCCGCCGTTGAGGCTGACCCTGGCGCCGCCGTCGTTGCCCAGGATCAGGCGCCCGGGGTCGTCGGGGTCGATCCACAGGTCGTGGTTGTCGCCGAAGCGCGGGCCGACGAAGGTGAAGGTGCGGCCGCCGTCGATCGACTTGTTCAGCTCGACGTTCGGGAGGTAGACGGTGTCGGGCTGCCTGGGGTCGGCGTAGACCCAGCTGTAGTACCAGGCGCGCTGGCGCAGCGCGTGCGCCGAGCTCACCCGCAGCCAGCTGCCGCCGCCGTCGTCGCTGCGGAAGAGGCCGCCGTCGGCGGCTTCCACGATCGCCCAGACGCGGTCCTGCCGCGCGCCGGAGACCGCCACCCCGATGCGGCCGACGATGCCCGTGGGCAGGCCGCCGGCGAGCCTGCTCCAACTGTCGCCGCCGTCGTTCGATCGATAGAGACCGCTCGCCGGCCCGCCGCTCTCGATGCTCCACGGCAGGCGCTGGAACTGCCAGAACGCCGCGAACAGCACGCGCGGGTTGTGCGGATCCATCGCCAGGTCGGCGGCGCCGGTCCGGTCGTCGAGGAACAGCACCCGCCGCCAGCTCCGGCCGCCGTCGCGCGAGCGATAGATGCCGCGCTCCGGGTTCGGCCCCCAGACGTGCCCGAGGGCAGCGACGTAGACGACGTCGGGGTCGCGGGGATCGATCACCACGCGCGAGATGTGCCAGGTCGCGCGCAGGCCGACGTTGAGCCAGCTGCGCCCGGCGTCGGTGGACTTGTAGACGCCGTCGCCGGCCGCGACGTTGCCCCGCGGCTGCGACTCGCCGCTGCCCACGTAGATCACGTTGGGGTCGGACGGCGCCACGGCGATGGCGCCGACCGAGCCGGTCGAGAAGTCGCGGTCGGAGATCGGGTCCCAGGTGGTGCCGGCGTCGTCCGTCTTCCACACGCCGCCGCCGGTGCTGCCGAAGTAGAAGGTCGCCGGCCGGCCCCGCACGCCGGTCACGGC
>DATDGZ010000411.1:0-2060 GCA_036521795.1 Thermoanaerobaculia bacterium
GATCGCGTGGCCATGGCAGGCGCGCGGCTGGCCGGGCCTGCTCCCCAGGCTCGCCGCCCTGACGTCCGTCATCGTGCTGGCACTGATCGTAGCGCTGATCCTGGCGCGGCGCCGCCGGCGTCTTCCGCCTTACGCGCCCGCGGTGGCGGCGGCTCCGGCGGGAGCCGCGGCGCCAGCCGGGACCGCCGCGCCAGCCGGCGCCACCGCGGCGGCCGCGCGAGCAGCGGAGCCATCCCCGGCGAGCGGCTCAGCCGGAGCGTCCGGCCGGGAGTCCCGGCCCCAACGTGGCGAGGTCGAGCAGAAGCTGCGCGAGGCCGCACGCGAGGAGCGGCCGCGCCAGGCGGCGGCGCTCGTCGAGGAAGGTTGGCGCGGTTACCTCGCCCGCCGTTGCGGCCTGCCGGCCACCACCCCGGCGGCGCGCTGGGGAGCGGCGCTCGCGGCCCAGGGCATGGCGTCCGAGATCGCCGACGAAGTGACGCGGCTGGCCGAGGAGCTGCACTATCTCCGCTACGCCCCGCAGCTCTCGACGACCGGCGCCGTGCGCGACGAGATGCTCGCCCGCAGCCGCCAGCTGCTGCGCCGGCTGCGGTGATCCGCCGCTCCCGCGGCACCGACCCACCAACCCTGCCCCCCAAGTCCCCATACCGTCGCGGGCGCAACTCTGCTATCGTGGGTCATGCTGGCCATTGCCGCGAGAGCAGCATCACCGTTGCCGGATCGCCGCGGGTCCACGCCGGTGAGCGTGGAGAGCGTGGCGAGCGCGGCGGTTTCTCCTCTCGTCGCCGGACCGCCCGCCGCGGCGCTGCTTCTGGCTTCGGCCACCGGTCTGCTGAGGGCCCCGTGACGGCCGAGTTCCACTGCCTCGATCCCCTGCGCCTGGAACGCTTCCTCGAAAGGCGCCGGGCGCACCCCACGTTCCCGCTCGAGTTGAGCCTCGCCGAGAACCTGATGGAAGTGCTGCGCCGGGCGAACAGCTTCGTGCCCTCGGCGGCGGGCTCGATCCTGCTCGACAACCCGGCCGAGAAGCAGGCCGAGCGGCGCCGGAACACCCTGACCTTCATTGCCGCTTTCGGCGACAAGGCGGAGTGCCTCCTGGGGGTGACCGTCTCCGCCGACCAGGGGATCGCCGGCCGCGTCTACCTGACCGGCGAGACCTACGTCACCTCGGACGCCCCGGCCGACCGCTTCTTCTACGGCGAGCTCGACCAGCAGATCTCGTACCAGACCCACTCGATGATCGCGATTCCGGTCCGCATCGAGCAGGACGTCTGCGGCGTGCTCGAGCTGATCAATCGCCGCCATGCGCCCAGCTACAGCCGCGAGGACCGCAACCTGCTCGAGATCTTCGCCGGCTACATCTCGATCTCGATCCAGAACGTGCTCGACGCGCGCCAGGCGCAGGAGTTCGCCAAGCGCGACAACCTCACCGGCCTGTTCAACGACCGCTACCTCCACGTCGCCCTCGAAGAGGCCATCCGCCGGTGCCGCGAGGACGACCAGGACCTGGCGCTGCTCTTCCTCGACCTCGATTACTTCAAGCGGGTCAACGACTCCCACGGCCACCTCGCCGGCAGCCAGGTGCTGCGGGAGGTCGGGCATATCCTGCGCCGCATGGTGGCCGCCGACAATGGCATCCCGGCCCGCTACGGCGGCGACGAGTTCGTGCTGCTGCTGCCGCGCTGCGACCTCGAGCAGGCGATCGACCTGGCGGAGGAGATCCGCTCGACGCTGGTCGAGACCACCTTCTCCTCGAAGCCGGGGGAGATCCAGCCCGAGCCCCTGAACCTGAAGGGCGTGACCTGCTCGATCGGCATCGCCACCCTGAAGCGCCACCTCTCCGACGACCTCTCGCTCTTCGACAGCAAGAGCACCCTGCTGCGCCTCGCCGACGCCGCGATGTACGTCGCCAAGGAGACCGGCCGGAACCGCACCGCGATGGCCGGCCAGCTGGTGCGCCGGCGGCGCAACAGCACCACCGCGACCCATGAGCGGCTGCAGCTCATCGTCCCGGAATCCTGATCCCCGATGCGCGGCAGCCAGCGCGCCGCGGCCGGCGCAGC
>DATDGZ010000412.1:0-3973 GCA_036521795.1 Thermoanaerobaculia bacterium
CAGGGCAGCTCCTCGACGAGCTGCGAGACTCGTCCGAGCAGCTCCTCGATGCCGCCATCCGCCGGCAGGCCCGCGACCGCGGCCAGCTCGCGGATGTCGCGATCGGTCAGCGGCGTGATGCGCACGAGCGGCGGCCTCCCCGCCGCGAGGAGGTGCAGCAGCGGACCGAAGCTCGGATCCGAGCGCACCTCGAGCCTGGCGCCCGGGGAGTCGCCTGCCGCAGCCGCACCGGCCGCCGCCGTGACGCCTGCCGCAGCTCCGGCCGGCCCCGGGAACGCCTCCGCGCCCCCCGCGACCGGGATGCCGAAGCAGGCGAGGATCCGCCGCGCGGCCTCGCCTTCCAGCCAGATCGTCTTGTCGCCGTCCCCGCCGCCGGTAGCGCCGTCCCTGCCGGCACCGTCCCCGCCACCACCCGCCGCATCGCCGGCCGCCGCTGCGGCGGCCAGCGCGGCGGCGACCTCGCGGCGCGCGGCGGCCGCATCCACGTCGCCGTACCAGGGCAGGCGCCCGGGCGGCTGCCGGCGGAAGGCCGCATACTGCACCACCAGCGACAGCGCCATCGCCGCCGACTCGGGAAAGCGGTAGGACGGGAACACGTGGCCGCGGGCTCCCCGGCCGGTGCCGAACCGCAGCGCGCCGGCCGCGCCCATGAGGCAGAGCAGGACGGGCTTGGACACCCCGCCCCGGCGCTCGCCGCGGAGCACGCCGCGGCGGATGGCCTGGCCCACGGCGCGTGGATCGCTCCTCCCGACGCCGGCGAAGATGACGATCAGCGCGTCCACATCCGGGTGCTCGATCGCCCGCTGCACGGCGGTCTCGTAGGCCCGGACCGGGGCGAGGACTCCCAGGTCGATCATCTGCGGCCCGGCGACGCTGAGCCCGCGCCCCTCGCAGGCATCGGCGCAGATCGTCAGCACGCCGCCGGAGTTGCTGACGATGGCAGTCCGGCCGCCGTGCGGCAGCGGCTGGTTCGCGAGCAGCATGGCGGCGTCGAACATCTCCTCGAGGGTGTCGGCGCGGATCACGCCGGCCTGACGGAACAGTGTCTCGACGCTCGCGTCGCTCTGCGCCACGGCGGCGATGTGCGCCCGCGCCGCGTCGCTCCCCGCCCGGCTGCGCGCGCTTTTCACGCAGAGGATCGGCTTGCGGCCCGAGAGGCGGCGCGCGATGCGGGCGAAGCGGCGCGGATTGCCGAACGTCTCGAGGTAGAGCAGGGCGACGTCGGTGTCGGCGTCCTCCTCCCAGAACTGCAGCAGGTCGTTGCCGGAGACGTCGGCGCGGTTGCCCGCCGACACGAAGCTGGAGAACCCCAGGCCGCGTTCCGCGGCGTATTCCAGGATCGCCAGCCCGAGGGCCGCCGAGTGCGAGTAGAAGCCGATGCGGCCGCGGGGCGCGAGGGCGGCGGCCAGGCTGGCGTTCAGGCTCACGTCCGGGCGCGTGTTCATCAGGCCGAGGCAGTTCGGTCCGATGAGGCGCGCACCGTGCGAGCGCACCAGGTCGACCAGGGCCTGCTGGCGCGCGGCGCCGGCGGCGCCGCTCTCGGCAAAGCCGGCGCTCACCACCAGCAACCCCCTGGCGCCGGCGTGCAGCGCCTGCTCCGCCGCCTCGAGCACGCCCGGCGCCGGCACGGCGATCACCACCAGCTCCGGGGGCTCGGGCAGGTCGCGCACCGAGGCATAGGCGCGGACGCCCTGCACCGCGCCGGCGCGGCGGTTGACCGGGTACACGGTACCGCGGAAGTTGCCGCGCAGGATGGCGGTGAAGATCATGCTGCCGGCGGCGGCCGGGTCCCGGGAGGCGCCGATCACCGCCGCCGTGCGCGGCCGGAGCAGCGGCACCAGCGAGTTGGCGGCGGCGATGCGCTCGCGCAGGTCGCCACGTTCGCGCCACGCCCCCGGCATGTCCACCGGGAACTGCACGTGAACGGTGCCGCCGCCGAGCGCCGACTGGTGCACCTCGAAGCCGGACTCGCGGAAGACGTCGATCATCGCCCGGTTCTCCGCGAGGACTTCGGCCTCGAAGCCGATGAAGCCGCTCGCGGCGGCGATGCCGGCCAGCCTTTCCAGCAGCAGCGTGCTGATGCCCCGGCCCTGGAAGGCGTCGGCCACCAGGAAGGCGACCTCGGCGCTGCCGCCGACCCGCGCCGCGATGTAGTTGCCGGCGCCCACGACCTGGGCACCCTCGGCGTCGCGGTCCTGGCCGACGATGGCCAGCAGGCAGAGCCGCTCGCGCGCGTCGGCCACGCACAGCTCCTCGATCGCGGAATGCGCGACCTTCGCCACGCCGCCCATGAAGCGCCGGCGCAGGCTCTCGCGTGACACCCCCGCCATGAACGACTCGACGGCCGGCACGTCCGCCGAGGTGGCGGTGCGCAGCAGCACGCTCTCGCCCTGGCGCAGCAGCACGTACTCCGCGAAGCGCTCGCCATCGGGAAGGATGCGGAACATGGCCGTGACCCCCGGTGCGATGCGGGCGCCGGGAGCTCGCTGCTCACTTCAGGGCATAGCTCAGCCCGGCGAGGGCGGCGGCGATCTCGGGCAGGATCGCCGGATCGTCGATGGTGGCCGGCAGCCGGTACTCCTCGCCGTCGGCGATCTTCTTCATCGTGCCGCGGAGGATCTTGCCCGAGCGGGTCTTCGGCAGCCGCTTGACCACCACCGCCACCTTGAACGACGCCACCGGCCCGATGCGCTCGCGCACGCGCTGCACCAGCTCGGCGACGATCTCGGCGTCGGGCCGGGCGACCCCGGCCTTCAGCACCACGAAGCCGAGCGGGACCTCGCCCTTCACCGGGTCGGCGACGCCGATCACCGCGCACTCGGCGACGTCGGGATGGCCGGACAGGACCTCCTCCAAGCCGCCGGTCGAGAGGCGGTGGCCGGCGACGTTGATGATGTCGTCGGTGCGGCTCATCACGAACAGGTAGCCGTCCTCGTCCTTGAAGCCGGCGTCGGCGGTCTTGTAGTAACCGGGGAACTGGCGCAGGTACGACTGCAGGTACCCCTCGTCGTTGTTCCACAGCGTCGGCAGGCAGCCCGGCGGCAGTGGCAGCTTCACCACCAGGTTGCCGATCGTGCCCGGCGCCACCGGCTTGCAGTCGTCGTCCACCACCTGCACGTCGTAGCCCGGCACCGCCTTCGTCGGCGAGCCGTACTTGACCGGCAGCATGCCGAGACCGACGCAGTTGGCGACGATCGCCCAGGCGGTCTCGGTCTGCCACCAGTGGTCGAGCACCGGCCGGCGGAGGTGGCCTTCCGCCCAGTGCAGGGTGTCGGGGTCGGCCCGCTCCCCCGCCAGGAACAGCGTGCGGAAGCGGCTGAGGTCGTACCGCTTGACGTGTTCGCCATTCGGGTCTTCCTTCTTGATGGCGCGGAAGGCCGTCGGCGCGGTGAACATCGCCGCCACGCGGTGCTCGCTGATCACCCGCCAGAAGGCGCCCGGGTCGGGGGTGCCGACCGGCTTGCCCTCGTAGAGGACCGTGGTGCAGCCGTGAAGGAGCGGCGCGTAGACGATGTAGGAATGGCCGACCACCCAGCCGACGTCGGAGGCCGCCCAGTAGACCTCGCCGGCCTCGACGCCGTAGACGTACTTCATCGACCATTTGAGCGCCACCATGTGGCCGCCGTTGTCGCGCACCACGCCCTTCGGGATGCCGGTGGTGCCCGAGGTGTAGAGGATGTAGAGCGGGTCGGTGGCGGCCACCGGCACCCAGTCCGCCGGCTGCGCCGCCGCCATCGCCTCGTGCCAGTCGCGGTCGCGGCCGGCGGCCATGGCGGCCTCGTGCATCGGCCGCTGCAGGACGAGGCAGTGCCGCGGCTTGCTCTGGGCGAGCCGGATCGCCTCGTCGAGCAGCGTCTTGTAGGGCACCGTCCGGCCGGGCTCGAGCCCGCACGAGGCGGCGATGATCACCTTCGGCTGGGCGTCATCGATGCGCGTCGCCAGCTCCGGCGAGGCGAAGCCGCCGAAGACCACC
>DATDGZ010000413.1:0-2837 GCA_036521795.1 Thermoanaerobaculia bacterium
GGCACCTCGAGGCGCAAGTGAGGACAGAGGAGGGTGACCAGTAGTATGCATCTACTCTTTCCTAAGCCGGTGCTACTGCTTATCAGCACCCTCTATCAGAGCAGTCCTGATGTTGAAAGAGCCCACAGAGGCCCTGGAGGCCTGTAGGGTCGAGGAGTGACATGCAGATGAGCACAGATCCGACATCGTATATTGTGCGGCAGCTGGCCCGCATTCATCCATTGGACCTGGTCGGCCTGATGGCGCAGAGCAGAGAGGCCCTGGCTTGTGCAAGCGGTCTTGGCGCGGGCCATCCCCTCTTCTATCCCTTTTATGCTGTGCAGACCTCAGACGACCTGGCCGGGATCGACTGGGAGGGGATAGCGAACAACCTGCAGTTCCAGGCGGGTCTGCATGCAGAGAGCTCCGCCGACCCCGCCACCACCGCCACCGCCTGCGGCTGGCGCGCCGCCACCGCCGACACCCGCTGGTGCACCGTTCCACCCCACCCCTCTCGCTCCCGGTCCCACTCCTCGTCGTTCCACTCGCGGACCACTTGCGCGCGCTCCGGCTCGGCGAGGCAGGGCAATGCCGAGAGCCGCAGCCCGGGCGCTGCCGCCAGCTCCGCCAGCAACGTCTTCAGGTGGCCCAGCAGGCGTTCGATCGTGGCGCCGTCGAACAGCTCGCGGCGGTACTCGAGGTCTCCCCGCCAGCCCTGCTCCAGCACCAGGGCGAGCGTCAGGTCGACCTTCGCCGTGCGTCCCGGCACCGCTGCCGGCACCAGCTCGAGGTCCGGCAGCGCGACCGTGGGCCAGGGCGAGTTCTGCACCACCAGCATCACCCGGAACAGCGGCGTGCCGGCCAGGTCCCGCTCGGGTGCCAACCTCTCGACCAGCAGCTCGAACGGCAGGTCCTGGTGAGCGAAGGCGCCCAGTGCCATTTCACGCACCCGACCCAGCAGCTCGCTGCCCGTCGGGTCCCCCGACAGGTCGGTGCGCATCACCAGCGTGTTGACGAAGAAGCCGACCAGCGGCTCGATCTCCGCTCGCTGGCGACCGGCGATCGGCGAGCCCACCGCCACGTCCGTCTGCCCCGTGGAGCGAGCGAGCAGCGCCTGCAAGCCGGCCAGCAGCACCATGAACGGCGTCACCGCCTCGCGCCGCGCCAGCGCCGCGATCGCCGCCGCCAGCGCCGGCGGCAGGTCGGCGGCGCGGCGCCCAGCCCGGCGAGGCGCCGGCTGCGGACGCGGCGTGACGCCGGCATCAGCGCCGAACGCGGCGCCCGAGCCTCGCGGGCGGTCGACCGGCAGCTCGAGCGTCGTCAGTCCCGCCAGCTGTCGTTGCCAGTAGCCGAGCTGCTCTTCCAGCACCTCGCCACGCAGCCACTCCCGCTGCCAGAGAGCGAAGTCCGGGTATTGGACGGGCAGCGCGGGTAGGACCGGAGCCTCTTCAGCTGCGGGCGGCGGCGAGCCCGCGCCCGCCGCCAAACGCGCTGCCGCCGGATAGAGGACCGCCAGCTCGCGCAGCAGCACGCTCATCGACCAGCCGTCTGCCACGATGTGATGGATGGCCAGCACCAGCCGGCTCTCCGCCGCAGCCAACTCGAGCAGCAGCGGCCGCAGCAGCGGCCCCGCCGCGAGATCGAAGGGACGCTCGCACCAGAGGCTCGCGATCGCGGCCGCCGCCGCGTCCAGGCGCGGCGTGGGGAGCGGCATCAAGCTCACCCGGGGCAACGCCGCCGGCCTTGCCGGAACCGGCGCCGCAGGAAGAACGCGCTGCACCGGCTGGCCGCCGGCCGTGACGGGCAGCTCCTCGAAGACGGTGCGCAGCGCCTCGTGGCGGACCACGATGCCGGCCAGCGCGGCGGCCAGCGCCGCCCTGTCCAGCCGCCCCCGCAGGCGCGCGCTGACGCCGATGTGGTAGGCGGTGCTCTCCGGCTCCAGCCGCGACAGGAACCACAGGCGCTCCTGGGCGAACGACAACGGCGCCGTGCCCTGCGGTCGCGGCCGGGCGACCAGCGGCGGCGGCGGTGTCGCGCCCGGCTCGGACCTCGCCGCGCGGAGGAGCTCGGCCAGCCCCGCCACCGTCGGCGCCTCGAAGACGCTGCGCAGCGGCAGCTCGACGCCGAAGGTGTCGCGCACCCGCGAGGCCAGCCGCGAGGCGAGCAGCGAGTGGCCGCCGAGATCGAAGAAGCCGTCGTCGATGCCGATGCGCTCGACGCGCTCGGCCGGCGGCCCATCCCCCGGCAGCAGGTCGGCGAACAGCCCCGCGAGCAGCTCCTCGTCGAGATCGCGCGGCCGCCGCCGCGGCCGCTCGACGCCGCTCGCCCAGCGCGGCTCCGGCAGGGCCGCGCGATCGACCTTGCCGTTGGCGGTCAGCGGCAGCGCCGGCAGGACGACGAATGCGGCAGGCACCAGCGGCTCGGGAAGCCGCTCGCGCAGGAAGGCGCGCAGCACCGCCGTGGCGGGCGGCGCCTGCTTGTCGCGCGCCACCAGGTAGGCGGCCAGTCGGAGCTCGGACGGAGAGCTGGCGCGCGTCGCCACCACGCAGGTCTCGACCCCCGGATGACCGGCGAGCACGCGCTCGATCTCGCCCGGCTCGACGCGGAAGCCGCGGATCTTGACCTGGCGGTCGAGGCGGCCCAGGAACTCGAGGCGGCCGTCGGCCAGCCAGCGCACCCGGTCTCCCGTCCGGTACAGGCGCCGGCCGGGCTCGCCGCCGAACGGATCGGGGACGAAGCTCTCCGCGGTCCAATCCGGGCGGCGCAGGTAACCCCGCGCCAGGCCGTCGCCGCCGATCAGCAGCTCGCCGGCGGCGCCGATCGCCGCCAGCGCACCGCCCGCGTCCACCACCTGCACG
>DATDGZ010000414.1:0-20053 GCA_036521795.1 Thermoanaerobaculia bacterium
GAAGGCCAGGCTCGAGAAGCTCGACCTGGACTTCACCTCCTTGCCGGCATCGGCTGGCTGGCTGCCAGCGAGATGTCAACCTGCTTCACTCCGCGCTCGAGGCTCGTGCGCTTGCTCCGAGCGCCTCATTCGGATATCGCGGCCGCCGGGTTGAGCGGTCCGTCGCCTCTCACGGCCCCCGCTCTGGACCCTCGCCCCAACCACGTGCGAGATAGACCTACGGCGACCTCGGTTCCGCGGCGGGCCGGTGCCGGTTGGCACGGTCGGAAGGTACGGAGATTTGCCGGGCTTCCTTTTCGCACCAGCGCCGCGCGGCCTCCGGCGACAGACCGGGGCCGGCTTCAGGGTTCACACCCTCTGACCTCGCTATAATGCCCTGCCCGCCACGCCGCGAGCGGCGGGCCGGCCGCAGCCGGGCCCCGAGTCCCAGCCGCGCGTCGGGCGACCCGCCTCGCCGTGCCGCGCTGCTTCACGAGGTGATCTTCGATGCGTGCTCTCGAGCTCTCGACTCTCGCCCTGACCGTGCTCGCCGGCGGCATGCCGTGGCTCTTCGCGTGTGCTTCGGCGCCCCGCCCGGCCGCGGCGCCGCCGGGTGCGGCCGCCGCCGCACCCGCGGCCGCCCCTGGCCAGGCCGGCGGCGCCGGCGGCGATGCGAACGCGGCGCCGGCGGAGACGGACCCGCACTCCTTCGCCCGCCCGTCCGAGGTGGCGGTCGAGCACCTGGTCCTCGATCTCTCGGTCGACTTCGCGGCCCGGCGCTTGAGCGGCCGCGCCAGCTTGCGGCTGCGCGGCAAGGCCGGCGCCGACACGCTGGTCCTCGACACCCGCGACCTGGACATCCAGCGCGTGACCCTCGAAGACGGCAAGACCGAGGCGCCGTTCACGCTCGGCGACCCGGTCCCCTACCTCGGGCGCTCCCTGGCCATCCGCATCCCGCCCGGGACGACCTGGGTCAACGTCAACTATGCGACGGCGCCGGACGCGGCGGCCTTGCAGTGGCTCACCCCGGTCCAGGCCGGCAGCGACCTGCCGCTGCTGTTCACGCAGTCGGAAGCCATCCTCGCCCGGACCTGGGTCCCGTGCCAGGACACGCCGGCGGTGCGGCAGACCTACGAGGCGACGGTACGGGTGCCGCCCGGCTTCCTGGCCCTGATGAGCGCCGAGAACCCGACCGCCAAGACCGCGGACGGGATCTACCACTTCCGCATGCCGCAGCCCGTGCCGTCCTACCTGCTGGCGCTGGCGGTGGGCGATCTGACCTGGAAGCCGCTGTCGAACCGCAGCGGCGTCTACGCCCTGCCGGCGACGCTCGAGCGCGCCGCCTGGGAGCTCGCCGACACGCCGCGCATGATGGCGGCGGCGGAGAAGCTGTACGGTCCCTACCGGTGGGGGCGCTACGACCTGCTGGTGCTGCCGCCGAGCTATCCCTACGGGGGCATGGAGAACCCGCGGTTGACCTTCGCCACGCCGACCATCCTGGCCGGCGATCGCTCGCTGGTGTCCCTGGTCGCGCACGAGCTCGCCCACTCCTGGTCGGGCAACCTGGTCACCAACGCCAGCTGGAACGACTTCTGGATCAACGAGGGCTTCACCGTCTACATCGAGCGGCGCATCATGGAGGCGCTCTACGGCAAGGACTACGCCGACATGCTGGCGGTCCTCGGCCGCCAGGAGCTCGAGGACACGCTGCGCGAGAAGGGACCGGACAGCCCGGACACGCGGCTGCACCTCGACCTCGCCGGGCGCGACCCCGACGACGGCGTCTCCGACGTCGCCTACGAGAAAGGCGCGCTGCTGCTGGCCACCGTCGAGGCCGCGGTGGGGCGCGAACGCTTCGACCGCTTCCTGCGCGGCTACTTCGACACCTTCGCCTTCCAGTCGATGGACAGCCGCCGCTTCGTCGCCTACCTGAAGGCGCACCTGCTCGACACCCATCCGGGGCTCGCCGAATCGCTGCGCCTCGACGACTGGATCCACGCTCCCGGCCTGCCGGCGACCGCGATCACCGTCCGCTCGGCAGCCTTCGCCCGCGTCGACCAGGCGGTGGCGGCGTTCGCCGCGGGCACGCCGCCGGCACAGCTCGACACCAAGGGCTGGACCACCCATCACTGGCTGCGCTTCCTGCGCAACCTGCCGCGGCCGCTGGCGCCCGCCAGGATGGCCGAGCTCGACGCCGCCTTCCACTTCACCGACACCGGCAACGACGAGATCCTCGACGCCTGGCTGCTGCTCGCCCTCCGCAACGCCTACGAGCCCGCCGGCGCCACCCTCGAGCGCTTCCTGATCGCCGTCGGCCGCCGCAAGTACCTGCAGCCGCTCTACACCGAGCTCGCCAAGACCCCCGCCGGCGCCGAGACCGCCCTGCGCATCTACGCCCGCGCCCGCCCCGGCTACCACCCCATCACCAGGGCGGCGGTCGACAAGATCCTCGACTGGCGGGAGTGAGTGGTCTCATCCCCCGGCGCGCAGCGAACGGGTGGCTGACACCAAGCCGAGATAGGGCCAGGCGCAGGCGGTCAGCGAGGCGGAGGGACTTCCCGTTGCGCGAGCTCGAGAGGGATGTTCCCATCGTGACGAAGCGGAGCTCGAGCTCCGAATGGACTGGATCCGGAACTGTAGCGGCCAGCGCATCGCCGAACACTTGCCGCCGCCCGGACGAGGATCCAACTCAACCGGCCTGGGCGTCGTCGTCGCCGTTCGAGACCGTCAGGTCCTGGTCGGTCTCGGTGCGCTCCGGCGTCAGCTCCGGCGTCAGGAGCACGATGCGGTAGGTCCCCGGGGCGGTGTCCGCCGCGACGGTGAACTTGAGCTGGCCTTCCGCGAAGCGCGGCGCGAGCGGCGCCAGGTCGCCGCCGGCCCCGGCCAGCACCACGCCCGTCACCTTGCCGGCATCGAGGTTCTCGAGCTGGGCGGCCACCTCGCCGCCGGCCGCGACGGGATTGGGAGCCGGCGCGGCGAGGGCCGGCTTGCCGGCGGCGGCCGGGGTGCCGCGCTGGGCCGGCGAGACCTGGAGGACGGTCTTCCGCGCATCTTCCTTCCGCTTGTCGATCGCGGTGTCGAGCTGCGAGACGATGCGGTCGAACAACCTCTCGGAGAAGCCCAGGATGAAGGCCGCCGCCAGCGTCGCGGCGATGTTGGGCGAGTCCCAATTGATCGCCTTGAGCGGGCCGCCCAGCACGCCGACCGTGGGATCGGTCATCAACATGATGAGCGCGACCCCGAACCAGCCGGAGATGGCGCCGGCCACCGGGCTCAGGAACAGCGTCGACCAGGAAGAGCCGTAGTCGCTGGCCACGTCCGCGCGCTTGAGCTCCCGGGTGAGGCGGCTCAGGAAGCCGCCCACCGCCCCGGCGAGGAAGAGGGAGCCATGCCCTTCGCTGAGGCCAACCGACCAGATCAGCGAGAGGCCGACCAGGGTCAGCCAGAACGACTTGTTCTGCCAGCCGGTCAGCGCCGCGAAGTCGGTGTCGCCGGCCTCGTACACGTAGCTGGTGGCCTCGATCAGGAGCTGGCGCCGCGCCGGCTCGCTGATCTTCGAGCGGTCGCAGGCGAGCTCGGCGGAGACGCGCTGCACCAGGCTCCGGGCGGCGGACTTGTCCATCTCCGCGAGCCGCTGCTCCACCGAGGCGAGGCGCGCGTTGATCTTGTCGAGCGAGGTCTGCGACGGGTCCTCCAGCAGCGCGAGCTTGGCGCGGTGGACGAGGCTCAAGCTGGCGATCTCCTGCCCGCGCGACCAGAACAGCCAATCGAGCACCACCACCTTGCGCTGCAACTCCTGCAGCGCCTCGCCCAGCGCGTCGCCGTACCGGCTGCCGGTTCAGGCGGGAGCGCCCGGGGCCGGCGGCGCGCCGGTCCCCGGCGCCGGCGCGGCGAGGCCGCTCTCCGGCGCCTCGGTCGCGCCGAACGCCGGCGCCGGCGGGTTCAAGGGCAGGCGAACGGTGAAGCAGGTGTCGCCGGGGCTCGAGCTGAGCGAGATGGTGCCGCCGTGGCGGCGGACGACGATGCGCTTGACGACCTCGAGGCCGAGGCCGGTGCCCTCGCCGACCGGCTTGGTGGTGAAGAAGGGCTCCCAGATGCGGGACCTGATCTCGGCCGGGATGCCCGGGCCGTCGTCGCGGATGTCGACCCGCAGCAACTCGCCTTCGCGCGCCGCCCGGACCTCCACCCGGCCGCCGGGGGCCACCGCATCGATGGCATTGTCGAGCAGGTTGGTCCAGACCTGGTTCAGCTCGCCGGGGAAGGCCTCGATCGCCGGCAGGTCGCGCTGGAAGTCGCGGGTCACCTGGACGCCCTTCTTGCGCAGCTTGTGCGCCAGGATCGTGAGCGTGCTCTCGAGCTCGCGCCGCAGATCGACCTCGGCGCGCCCCTGGCCGCTGTCCATGTGCGAATAGGACTTGATGGCCGCGACCAGCTCCGAGATGCGGTGGGCGGCGCTCGCGATCTCGGAGAGGAGGCCCTCGGCGGCCAGGCCACCCTCCATCCAGCTCACCAGGCAGGGCAGGAAGGTCCCAGGGGCGACCGCCGCCAGCTCGTCGAGCTCGGCGGGCTTGACGCCGAACTGCGCCAGCGTCCCCGCCTGCACCGCGGCGCGCTCGACGTGGTGCGCCTCGAGCCAGGCGCCGAGCGCTTCCTCGCGGTCGCTCATGGCCACGGGATCGAGCTCGCTGCCCGCCGGCAGGGCGCGGCTGCGCTCGATCACCTGCCGGTAGAGGCCGAGCGCGGTGTTCATCGACTGCGGAGTGAGGCCGCACTCGACCAGGCGCGCGGCCAGGCCGCGCAGCGCGACGATGCGCTCGCGCAGCTCGCTCGACGAGCGCTGCACCGCCGCCGCCGGGTTGTTGAGCTCGTGCGCCAGCCCGGCAGAGAGCTTGCCCAGCGCCGCCAGCTTCTCCCGCTGCTGATCGAGTCGCGTCCACTCGCGCACGCGGTCGGTCAGCAGCGCCACCAGCCGCGCCTCGAGGGCCGGGATGCGGCGCAGCATCTCGGGGAACAGCGCGGCGGCGAGCCAGAGGATCCGCGTTCGCTTCACTGCCCGGCCGGTCACCCCGAACGTCGTCATCCGCGAGAACGGCAGCATGCCGCCGACCTCGCCCGCGAGCACGGTGTTGATCCAGCCGTCGGAGGGACCCTTCTCGCGGCGGATCTGCATCTCGCCCTCGACGAGCATCATCATGCGGTCGGCCGGGGACCCCTCGACCACCGCCGCCTCCCCCGGCTCGAGCCACTGCTCGGTGACGTGCTCCGCCAGCCAGGCCAGCTCCTCCTCCTCCAGGTCGGAGAAGACGGCGAAACGCCGGAGATCCTGCCGCAGCTGCTCGACGCCGGCCATTCCCCCATGGTACCGCGGAATGGCAGGGGGCGGCCGGCCCACCCGGCGAGGCGGCGAGGCGGGCCGGAGGCGTAGTATGTGACCACCCGTGGGAGGTACTGGCGTCGAAGGGAGACCCTGCCGTGCAGCGAAGATCGGTGCGCAGCGGAATCGCCGTGCTGGTGGCGCTCGGCGCCCTTTTCCTGGTGGCCAGGCTGCGCTACGCGGGCACGCCGACGGTGGACTTGCCGGCCGGGGATTGCGACGCCGATCTATGGCGCCACGTCTATCGCGCGGACAGGCTGCGAGTCATCGCCAGGTGCACGGCGGTCGACGGCCGCGTTGACTCGCTGGACCGCGGATCGGACGGCGATCTGCATATCGCGCTCGATCCGGACCACGCATCGGTCTTGAACCTGGTGAACGCCGTTCATGGCCATCGCGAGCTGGTGGTCGAGGTCATCTGCGAGCATACCCCTACCGGCCGCGATGCCGCGGCCGCCTGCGCGGCATTCTCTGCTCAGGTCACCGTGCCGAAGGTCGGCGATCGCGTCCGTGTCACCGGAGCCTACGTCACCGACCGTGAAACGGGCTGGAACGAGATTCATCCCACCACGCGAATCGAGAGCCTCAGGTGACGCCGCCTGGCCCGCCCCGCACGCCGGCGGCCGCCGCCGCGGCCGGCAGCTCACCGCTCCGCTCGACCAACAGCAGGGTGACGTCGTCGTCCAGCGGGCGGCCGGCGCAGTGCCGGCGGACGCGGTCGAGCAGGGCATCGAGGGCGTCGGTCAGCGGCAGCGCGCGGCTGCCGGCGAGGGTCTCGGCCAGGCCCCCGACGCCGAGCTCCACGCCGGCCGGGCCGCAGGCCTCGGAGGCGCCGTCGGTGTAGACCAGCAGGCGGTCGCCGGGACCAAGGGCGATCTCGCCCGGGACGTGCGGGCGGCTGCGGAAGGCGGTGCTGAGGAAGAAGCCGGTCGCCGGTAGCAGGTCGATGACGCCGTCGTGCTGCCAGAGGGCCGGCGGATGGCCGGCGTTGATGTAGCGCATGCCGCCGTCAGGCAGCAGCAGGCCGTAGAACAGGGTCGCGTACTTGGCCGCGTCGAAGAAATCGATGCCGTCGAGCAGCTCGCCGATGAGCGCCTTCGGCTCCGGGCTGCGGCGGCGGGCCGCGTCGAGCGTCGAGCGCAGCATGCCGGCGTACATCGCGGCGCTGACCCCGTGTCCCACCACGTCGCTGACCGCCAGCACCAGGCCGTCGTCGCCGGCGTGCGCGAGATAGAGGTCGCCGGCGAGCGCATCGCATGACAGCAGGCGCCCCTCCAGGCGCCAGCCGCCGGCGGCGATCGATTGCCGCGGCAGCAGGCTCTGCTGGAAGCGGCGCGCCCGCTCGAGGTCGGCGGCGAGAGTCGAGGCGAAGCGCTCCTTGTCCACGCGTTCGCGCTGCAAGCGCACGCAGCGCTCGACGAGGGCCAGCAGCACCCGGCGGTCGAAAGGCTTGAACAGGAAGTAGAAGGCGCCCTCCTCGAGCGAGCGGTAGAGCTTCTCGTCCGGCTCCGAGAGCGAGCCCGTGATGAGGATGACGTCGGTCTGCGGATACTGCTCGCGGATCGCCTGGCAGAGCGCGTAGCCGTCGCCGTCGGCCAGCCGCACGTCGATGAGCGCCAGCGCGAATCCGGGCTCGCCGGCCAGGCCCGCCTGGCCGGGGATCTGCATCTCGAGCCTCGCCAGGGCCGCCATCTCGCCCATCGCGGTCTCGACGTCGTAGGCCGGCGCCAGGATGCGCTGCAGCGCGCGCCGCATGCCGGGATCGTCGTCGACCACCAGGATGCGGTCGCGGGCGCTCACCGGGCCTCCGTCGCTGCCGGCCGCGGCTCGGCGCCCAGGCGCAGGGTGACCCGGGTGCCGCCGCCAACGGTCTCGCCGTCCCAGCCGGCCGGGTTGCCCTGGTGAACCGACGGCGCCGCGGCGGCCGCTCGCAGACCGGCCGGCGCCGCGGCCAGGGCCGGCTCGGCCGGCGCGACGATCGGGCTCTCGATGCTCAGGGTGGCGCCGTTCTGCCAGGCGAGCGCGCGGCAGATCGCGAGCCCCAAGCCGGTGCCGCCGGGACGGGTCGAGAAGAAGGGCTCCGGCACCTTGGACAGCAGCTCGGCCGGGATGCCCGGGCCGTCGTCGGCCACCGACAGCTCGATGGCGGCGCCCTCTCCCCCGTCCCCACCTGTCGCCCCTTTCGCAAGACCCAGCGCGATCTCGACGCGGCCGCCGCCGGCCCTGGGGTTCCTGGGGTCCCCCCGCGCCAGATCGCCCGGGCCGCCGGGAGCGAGCGCTTCGAGCGAGTTGCGCACCAGGTTGAGCACGACGTGCTGCAGGTCCTGCCGCCGGAAGCGAACCGGCGGCAGGTCGGGCGCGAGGTCGAGCGCGATGTCGATGCCGCGGCGTCCGGCCAGCGCCAGCAGCAGCGGCATGGTCTCCGCCACCACCTGCGCCGGGTCCACCGGCCCCTCGCTCGAGCGTCCCGCTCCCGCCACCCGCAACATGTTGGAGAAGATGCGCTGGCACAGGCGCGCATTGTCGATGATGACCGAGAGGTCGCGGTCCAAGGTCTCGCGCTCGGCCCGCTCCAACCGCTCCGATCGCTCGGCGGGCGAGGGGTGGCGCAGCTCGAAGCGCATCTGCTGCGCCAGCGGCAGGATGCTGCCGACGGCATTGTTGACGTCGTGCGCGACGGCAGCCGCCAGCGTCACCAAGGTGGCCTTGACCTCGGCCTCCACGGCCTGCATCTCGAGCGATCGGTTCACCCGGGCGTTGCGCATCGACACCGCGGCGGCGGGCAGGAAGCGCTCGACCACCTCGACGTCGCGGCGGGCGAAGGGCGGGCGCCGCCACGCCGCCATCTTCAGGATGCCCAGGAACTCGTCGCCGAAGAACAACGGCGCCGACAGCAGGCTGGTGACCGGCGGCATGCCCGCCCCGAGCTGGTAGTCCAAGAGCTCGCCGAATGCCTCGCCATCGTCCGCCGGCACCGCCGGGGCCGTCTCTGCCGCCATGGCCGCCAGGGACGCCAGGGCCGCCGGCAACCCTGGTGCCGCGCCGCCGGCGCCGCCGGCGCCGCTGCCGCCGATCATCGCGCGGATCTCGATGGCCCTGCAGATCCGCGCGATGCGCTCCGGCGAGACCGGGATCTCGCGGCCGACGAAGGGGCTCTTCGCCTTGGTCCAGACGATCTTCTCGGCCTCGACCCGCAGGGCGCCGCTCTCGCCGTCGTAGGCCAGGAAGGCCGCGGAATGATCGTACTCGACCAGCTGGTGCAGGCCGTCGAGGACCTGGTAGGCGAGGTCGAGGGGCCGCAGCTCCGAGACGATCTTCTCGCGGATGCGGTCGAGCACCCGCGTCAGGCGCTCCTCCTCGCGGCGCGCCAGCTCCTCCTCCAGCACTCCGCACAGGCGTTCGAGCGCCCGCCGCGCCGCCGGCTCGACCGTGCCGCGGCGCCATGCCGCGCACACCACCGCCACCTGGCGCCCGTGCACCGCGACCGACGCCAGCGCCATACCGGCCGGAATGACGGGATACTCGCGGCGCAGATAACTGCCGGCGAGAGCCTCGTCGCACAGCAGCGGGTCGCCACAGAGCAGCCGGCCGCCAGGCAGCAGCCGCTCGCCCCGCCCGCCATGCGTCAGCCAGCAAGCATCGGCCGCCAGCCGCAAGCGCACCCCCTCGAGGAAGTGGCCGACCAGCTTCCGCGCCGGCGCCACCTGCCGCAGATTGCCGGCCAGGATCGGCGCGAACAGCTCGTGAGGCACTCTGGCGAGGTCGATCATGCAGGCACGGCCCTCAGGGCGAACGGCGGCGGCAGCAAGTGAGCCACCATTCTAGCCGAGCGATAAGAGCCGGTAAGAGGATGGAACGATGCGCCGGTCCCTGCGCTGGCACGAGAAGCAGCTGTGAATTCTGAACGGAATTCACACGCCGCACCAAGTAACCTCCAAAGACACAACCACTTAGCGAGCACCCCTATGAAGACGTAGTGCCCGCTCTCCGCGCCGGCCTCAGCAGGGGTGCTATCTTCGTCGCACGAATCGAGTACGCACTTCCCAGGGAAAGGGGGGCCTCCATGCAGCTCCGGAGAACGTGTCGAGCCCTGCCGGCGGCAGCTCTCGCAGTAGCGAAGCGGGCGGCGCTGACGGCATTGGCAGCGCTGGCGGTCCTCGGCGCCCTCGCCGGCTGCTCCCGGCACGCGGCGACGACCGGTACGACTTCGACGGACGCGACCAGCGCCACTGCGGGCGACGGCTCCGCCCAGGGCGGGTCCTTCCAGAGCGAGGCGGAGCGCACCAAGGCGATGGAGGAGAAGGCGCGCGAGCTGGACAAGAAGGCGGCCGAGATCCAGAACATGCAGGGCACCGAGCAGGAGAAGATCGACGCCGTCAACAAGCTCGAGCAGGAGCGCCAGGAGCTCCACGGCATGAGCGGCGACAGCTCGACCCCCGCGAACCCGCCGCCGCAGTAGGCTCCCGCGCGTCCGGCGTCACGCCCGCCTGCCCGCGGCCCCGCCTCGGCCGGCGTCCTGGGGCATGACCCGCGACGCGGCCTTGCCACGACCTGAATCTGCAATGAACCGCAGGCGGGTACCGGGGGGACCTACGTCTCGCGGCACCACCTGTCGCGGGCCGAGCGCCCCGGCGACACACCACCTGGCTTCGATCTCGCAGCGCGCAGGCGAGGAGGGGTAGCGGGATGACGACGGCGACGGCGACTGGGGCGGCGGCGGCCGAGGTGCGCCGGCAGGGATACCGGAGGCTTCTCGGGTTCGGCCTTGTCCTCTTCGGCGCCGCATGGGGGCTGCCGGTACCGGGAGCGGTCCGACCGGCGCTCGCGCAGGCGGCAGCCACGGCGGCGGCGGAAGCCTCGCCGGCGGCAGCCTCGGCGGCCACGCCGCCCGCCGGCGCGGGCCCGGACGAGGCAGGCCAGCCGCCGCCGCCGCCGCGGCGGTTCAAGCTCGGCATCGAGCTCGACGCCAACCTCCGCCACAGCGACGACACGCGCGTCGCGTCCCCTTATCTCTACGTCCAACCTCAGGAGACCGTGGATCCCGGCTCGCACGCCGAGATCTCCAACGTCGCCCTGCTGGCGGATTACGATCCGTCGCCGCTCTGGCACGCGCACCTGCGATTCAACGGCGTCAATCTCTACTATCGCAATCCCAGTTCCACCGATCACCCATACGATCTCGCCGAGCTCTGGGTGCGCTTCGGCCGGGAGACCGGCCCGGCCACCGTGCCCGAGCGCCCGGGCATGTACGTCAAGCTCGGCAAGTTCGCGCGGCCCGAGCGCGAGGAGGAGCGCCACCTCCAGAGCTACGGCCTGGTCGGAACGGCCTTCGATCTGTTCGAGGATGCCGGCGTCGAGGCGGGGGCCGACCTCGGGCGGCACTTCTTCGTCAAGGCGTCGCTCACCCAGGGCAACCCGCTGTTCATCCGCGACACCAACGCCCTGGCCGGCGATACGCCCGACCTGCTGTCCCTCGATCCCGAGTACCGCGCGCAGCTGAACGGCGGCCTCACCATCCTCTACGACACCCACGTCGAGCACCTCGACTTCGCCCATCCGGAAGCCGCCGGCTACCTGGGCTGGCGCCTCGGCGACCCGGGCGGCGCCAGCGGCCTCGAGCTGATGGCCTGGGGGCGGCGCCGCCGGCTGGCGGCGGGCTACGACCTGCCCGGCAGCCCGCTCGACGGCGACCTCGCGACGCTCACGCCACTGGGGACGCCGATCCTGCCCTTCCACGGCAACGGCAAGCAGGAGGTGGGGGCCGATCTCCGGATCTTCCACGCCAGCGGCCTGTCGTTGTTCGCGGCAGTCGTCGACCAGCTGGTCGCCGGCCTCGGCCGCACCGGCATCGAGGCCGAAGCCTCCTGGAAGATCGACCTGCCCCTCGCCTGGGCCGCCGGCGGCCGCCAGATCTTCTCGTTCATCGCGCCGGCGCTGCGCTACTCCAAGCTGCACAACCGCTTTTTCAACCTGGCGCCGACGCCGGAGCCGAGCCTCGCCTGGGATTGGGAGAAGATCGACGGCGGCGTCCGCATCGGTCTCTGGGGCGGCATCGACCTGACCGCCGAGTACTCCTACAACCGCACCTTCCTCACTCCGCACCTGGCCGAGAACGAGAACGAGCTCCTGGGCACCCTGCGTATCCGACTCTGACGCCCGCGCGCGGGCTCGATCCATTCGCGAGCGCGCCTGATCCTGATCTCCTTTTTTCGATATCCGGTACTACCGATCTCCGCTGGTCCGCAGGCGGGCGGCGTCGAATGGATCAAATTGCGGCGCGTAAATAAAGTGCGGCGCACGCCGACCGTGGACCGAGCGATGCACGGAGTCGATGCGATTATCGAGATATGTCTATCATTTAATCTATGATCAATAGCTTGACATCACATCGACGGCCGCATATAGTTCCGAAGTGAAGGGCTCCCTTCTCCCACTCGCTGCCTCACCTCCGACCGCTTCCGATCGGCGCCTCTCCGCGTCAAGGAGTCTCCTATGAGATCTGTGGGATCGATGTTGCTGTATGCAGCCCTGGCAGGCGCCGGCCTGCCGGCCCTGGGACAGATGTGCCCCGCCAACTCCGTGTCTCCGGGCGACCCGTGCCCCGGCGCCGCGTCGTCGAGCTGCGGCTCCTTCCCGGCGACCTGTCCGGCCGGAGCCACGACCGTGAGCGGCGGCGGCAGCGCCGCCGCGATCCAGAACGCGATCAATGCCGCCTCACCGGGGGCCGTGATCTGCGTGCAGCCGGGCGTCTACACGGGGCAGATCAACTTCAAGGGCAAGGCGATCACCGTCATGTCGCCCATCGCCTTGAGCGCGACCTTGAACGGCGGCGGCAGTGGACCGGTCGTGACTTTCGCCAGCGGCGAGAGCTACGCGAGCGTGCTGACCGGATTCCAGATCATCAACGGCGCGGCCACCGGCGGCGGCGGGATCGCGATCATCAACGCCTCTCCCACCATCCGTAACTGCCTGGTCGCCAACAACTCCGCCACCGGTTATGCCTACTCTCGCGGCGGCGGCGCGGCGATCAGCGGCAAGTGGTCGGCGCCCACGATCCGCTGCACCACCTTCCAGGGCAACCATGCCGACTACAAGGGCGGCGGGCTCGAGGCCGACTACTCGTCCCATCCCTACCTGTACTTCGACACCTTCCAGGGCAACTCGGCCCCCTATGGCGGCGGCGTCGGGCTCGAGTGGAACGGCCTGGCCAGCATCTCGGACAGCCTTATCCTGAACAATTCCGCGTACGGAGACGGCGGCGGCCTCCACATCCTGACCCAGTTCGGCACCACACTCGTGCGCCGCACGGTGATCGCGGGCAACACCGCGCCCGGCAACGGCGGCGGCATGTGGGTGGCGGCGGGCTTCGCGACCGTGCTCAACTCGGTCTTCGACGGCAATTCGGCGTCCCATGGCGCCGCGGTGGCTTCCGGTTACGGCAGCTCGGTCAACGTCGAATCGTCGATCCTGGTGAGCTCCCCGAGCAGCCCCTATCCCACCGACGCCACCCTGGCGGTCGGCAGCGGGGACCTCGCGGTCGGGTCGTCTCTCCTCAACAGCTTCAACCTGTTCGCGGGCAACAGCGGCCCGAACTCCGTGGGAACGGCGTTGAACAACGAGATCCTGACGACTCCGGCCAGCTTCGTCGGCTGTTACTGCCTCTCTGCCGGCTCGCCGGCGATCGGCAGCGGCATGCCGATTTATTTTTTCGACAACGCCTACAACGGCCAGCGCAACGACCTGGGGGCCCACGGCGGCCCCACGGCCTCGCCCTGACGGTAGACCCCGGCGGCCCCTGGCTACGACGGCGCGGCGGCCTTGGTGCCGAGCTCCGCCGCCGCGCCCTCTCGCTGCCCCGGATCGGACGCCGGCTTGCGCGCCCGCACGAAGGCGCCCATGATGCGGCCGTCGATCTCTGGCGCCAGGCTGTCCACGTCGAGACCCGCACCGGCCAGGAGCTCGCGGGCGTCCTCGAGCCGGTAGACGCGGGTCGGCTCGATCTCGGGGCTCTCGAAGCCGACCTCTCGCAGCAGGTCCTTGAGCTCGTTCTCCTCGAGCGCTCCGGCGACGCATCCGACCCACAGCTCGAGGCTGCGGCGCAGCGCCGCGGGCAGCGAGCCGCGCACCACCACGTCCGAGACCGCGAAGCGGCCGCCTGGCCGCAGCACCCGGAAGGCCTCCGCGAGCACCCGCCGCTTGTCGCCCGACAGGTTGATCACGCAGTTGGAGATGATCACGTCCACCGTGGCGTCGGGCAGCGGGATGGCCTCGATCTCGCCGCGCAGGAACTCGACGTTCTCGATCCCGGCCTGGCGCTGGTTCTCGCGCGCCAGCGCCAGCATCTCGTCGGTCATGTCGAGGCCGTACGCCTTGCCGGCCGGACCGACGCGGCGCGCCGACAGCAGGACGTCGATGCCGCCGCCGGAGCCCAGGTCGAGGACCACCTCGCCCGGCGCGAGCTCGGCGAGCGCCGTGGGGTTGCCGCATCCCAGCGAGGCGCGCAGCGCCGCCGGCGGGATCGCGGCGGTCTCCTCGGCGCCGTAGAGGTTCGAGGTGATGGGATCGTCGCAGCTGCCGCAGCCGCAGCCGGTGCCGGTCGCGGACGGCGCGCAGCATCCCACCGCCGCCGCCTCGCCATCCGCCGCCCGGGCGGCGCGTCCGTATCTCTCCTTGATCAGGCTCTTCAGACCGTCGTCGACGCTCATCGCTGCTCCTTTCGTCTGCGGGACACCGCCGCGGCCGCCGGCTCGAGCTCCTGGCAGCAGGGGTCCGCGGCGTCCAGCAAGAAGCGCCGCGACGGGCGACGGGCGGAGCCGCGGCCGGGAGGGACTCGGCCCAAGAACGCCTCGAGCTCGCGCAAGGCTTCCGCGTCGAGGGCGTAGTACGACCAACGCCCCGCCCGCCGATGCGAGACCAGGCCGGCGTCCTTCAGCACCTTGAGATGGAACGAGAGCCGCGACTGGGCCAGCTCGAGGTGCGCCGTCAGCTCGCACACGCAGCGCTCGCCGCCGCGCAGCAGGCCGAGGACCTCGAGCCGGATCTCGTCGCCCAGGGCGTAGAAGCGCTGGGCGAACCGTCGCGACTCGGCAAGCGGCACCGGCCGCCGCGCCGCCGGCTCCCCGTCGCAACACGCCGGCTCCCCGTCGCAACACTCGCCTGGCGCCGCCATGCCCGAGACACTACATCAAGAATTCTTGATGAGTCAAGCCCGCCACCGGCCCGCTCGGCCGCTCGACCGCTCGGCCGCTTGACGTCCTCACTCACCGCGAGGGAAAATCATCACCGTTGCTCGCTCAATCTTTCTGAAGGCTTGGGGACGTACGGCGATTTATTTTTTCAAGCCCCGCGTGAAAGCTTTCACAACGGGACGGTTCAGATTCGCCCCGCGACCATGACCGCCGGCGGTCGCTGACTCTCTCTCAAGAGAAAGGAGCATTGCCATGGCTCTCCGCCCCAGGTCCTCGTGCCTCCCCGGTCTCATCGTGGCCGGCGCACTCGTCGCCCTGCCGGCTCACGCCGCTTCGCCCCCGCCGCCCAATCTCGCGGTCGTCGATCCGACACAGCGCACGCTCTTCGACCAGCTCTTCCTCGAGGCCCAGGGACCGCAGCCGTCCTTCGCGCGCGAGCTCCTTCCCGGGCACGCCGATGAGCACCTCTCGTGGTTCCCCTTGCAGTACCTCGTCCCCCTCGCCAACTCCAGTACGGCGGCGGCACCCATCCCCGGGTATCCGATCGTCACCAAGGGAGTGATCCAGACCCCGCCGGTCACGCTGGGGCGCACGCAAGGGACCGGGACCGCGGCCGGGGCCCAGAGCCCCTCGGGAGACGCTTGCTATCTGGCCGAGGGGAACACCGACAACCTCGCGGCCTACTCCGTGGACCTGGCGACCAGCCTGTTCACCAACGTCTCCGGGGCGCCGTTCGCGACCGACGGCAATCCGGACGGCATGGTCGTCGAGCCGAGCGGCCGCTTTCTCTACGTGGCCAATGGCGACGGCCAGACCGTCACCGAGTATTCCATCAACATCGCGACCAGAGCCTTGACCAAGATTGGCACGATGCCGACGAGCGCGACTCACCCGGCGGCGATCAACGCGACGCGGCAGTGCGTCTTCGTGGCCAACCTCGTCGACGGCGGCTACGAGGTCTTCGCGATCAACTCCACCAACGGGACTCTCGGCAGCGTCCCGGGATCGCCCTTCGGCACGAACACGGCGTACTCCATCGCGCGCACGCTGGACGGCAACTTCGTCTACTTCAGCGTGGTGGCGGCTACCGGCGAGATCGACGGCTTCTTCGTCGAGCCGAACACTTGCGCGCTCACCCCGGTCCCCGGCTCACCCTTCTTCGGCCCCGGCCTCGCCTTGGTGAGAGCCAACGTGGACGTGCCTGTCCTGTACTCGGTGGGGACCGGCTCCGTACAGGCCTTTGCGATCAACCCGGCCACCGGGACGCTGTCGCCGCTGGGCGCCGAGGTGTCCATTGGCGCCGATGTCGATACGGGAGCCTTCGTCGTCGGCCCCAAGGGCTTCTTCCTCCACCTGTCGGACCAGTTCAGTGGGCACCTGCGCACCATTGGTCTCGATCCCGCGACCGGCGGCCTGAAGGCGAGCGGCGCGCCGATCGCCGGGCCGGCGAACGTGCAATCGATGCTGCTGCTCAGCGAGAACGGGGACCAGCTCGTCGGCCAAGGGATCGCGCAGAACCGGACCCAGCGCACCCTCGGCGGCGCGCCGCCCTACACCTACGCGCTGATCGGCGGCGCGCTGCCGCCAGGCTTGCACTTCAACGACGGCGCGATCACGGGCACGTCGACGACGCTGGGCAAGAGCAACTTCGACGTGCTCGTCACCGACGCGGTCGGAGCCACGTCGTCCGGCGTCCGCTCCCTCGAGGTCGTGGCGCCGCCGGCCGCTCCCGCGGCCCCCAGCAACCTGGCGGCGATCGCGACCTCGCCCACGGAGGTCTCGCTCTCCTGGCAGGACAACGCCAACCAGACCGCAGCCTTCCAGGTCTCGCTCTCCCAGGACGGCGGACCGTTCCTCGAGGTCCAGGCCGAGGCGCCGCTGGCGACGACCGCTGTCGTGACCAATCTCTCTCCCGCCACCAGCTACACCTTCCGCATCCGGGCGCAGAACGCCGCCGGCGGCGCCACGGACGCGACCACCGTGACGCTGACCACGCCGGCGCTGTCTCCGGTCGGCTGCACGCCGACCGCGAACGGCCAGTGCCTGCTGGGCAACAGGTTCCTGCTCGAGGCCATCTACCAGGATTCGCACGGCAACGCCGGGCTGGCGAACGTGGTCCAGATCACCACCGACACCTCGTACCTGTGGTTCTTCAGCTCGTCGAACGTCGAGGTGGTGGTCAAGGTGCTCGACGGCTGCGCTCTCGGCGGCCACTTCTGGGTCTTCGCCGGGGGCCTCACCAACGTCCACGTCATCCTCCGGCTGACCGACACGCAGACCGGCGCGGTGCGCTACTACGAGGTCCCCTTCGGGCCGCCGTTCACGCCGATCCAGGACACCTCGGCGTTCGGCACCTGCGCCTCCGCGAAGGCGGCCCCGGACGCCGGGGCGGCTGCGATGCCGGCGATGACTGCGCAGGCCCTGCGCGAGAGCGCGATCGCCGACGTCGAAGCCCGCCTCCGCACCGTGGCGGCGGCGAAGCTCCCGGCGCGCGCCGAGGAGCCTGCCGCGGGCGTGGGCTGCTCGCCCTCGCAGACGACGCTCTGCCTCAACAACAACCGCTTCCAGGTCTCGGCGACGTTCAACGCCGGCGCCGCCGGCAGCGGCACCGCCCATGTCGGCTCGCTGACCTCCGACACGGGCTATCTCTGGTTCTTCAGCTCCAGCAACGTCGAGGCGATCATCAAGGTGCTGAACGGCTGCGGCTTGAGCAGCACCTACTGGGTCTTCGCCGGCGGCCTGACCAACGTGCAGGTCACGATCACGGTGACCGACACCCTGACCGGCTTCTCGCACCAGTACAACAATCCGGCCAACACCACGTTCGAGCCGGTCCAGGACACAGGGACCTTCAAGACCTGTCCTTGATGCGTCGCGACGCGGCCGATTGATCCTCTGGGCAGGGGCGTCCCTCGGGGCGTCCCCTGCCTCCGGCCGCCCACCGCTACCGCGGCTCGAGGTCCACGTCGAGGTCGCGGTCGAGGCGGGCGAGGAGAGCGCGGTCCTCGCGCCAGCCGGGCTCGAGCCGCACCTGCAGGTCGAGGAAGACGCGGCGGCCGAGGAACTCCTCGAGATCGTGCCGCGCGGCGGTGCCGATGGCCTTGATCATCTGTCCCTGGCGCCCGACCAGGATCTTCTTCTGCCCCGGCCGCTCGACCAGGATGGAGGCGTAGAGGAGCAGCAGGTCCCGGCCCTCTTCCTCCTCCCAGCGGTCGATCAGCACCGCCGTGGCGAACGGCAGCTCCTCGTGGGTCGCGGCGAGCACCTTCTCGCGGATGCGCTCCGCCGCCAGGAAACGCTCGGGGTGGATGGTGAGCAGCTCCGGATCGTAGAGCGGCGGCCCCTCCGGCAGCAGCCGCCAGAGGGCCGCGAGCAGCCGGTCGCAGCCGTCGCCGGTGGCGGCGCTGATCGGCACGATCTCGGCGAAGACGCCGCTCCGCGCACAGCGGTCGATCATCGGCAGCAGGTCCGGCTTGCGCACCTTGTCGATCTTGTTGAGCGCCACGAGGCAGCTATCGCGGGGCGCGCGGGACTGCCGCATCAGGTCGAGCATGTAGGCGTCGCCGGAGCCGAAGGGCTCGGCGGCGTCGACCAGCAGGCAGCGCGCGTCGGCCTCGTCGATCGCGTCCAGGGCATGGCGCACCATCTGCTTGTTGAGGCGATGCAGCGGCCGGTGGATGCCCGGCGTGTCGTAGAACACCATCTGGCCGCGCTCGTCCGAGAGGATGCCCACCAGCCGGTGCCGGGTGGTCTGCGGCTTGTCGGAGACGATCGCCACCTTCTCCGCGAGCAGGCGGTTCATCAACGTCGACTTGCCGGCGTTCGGCCGGCCCACCAGCGCCACGGTGCCGGTACGCTTCCTGGGACCAGCCTCGGAGGCGGCGGCGGCGCTGCCGTCGTGGTTGACCGGGGGCCGCTTCTTCATGCCGGCTGCTTCTCCTCTGCGGCCGCCCCGGGGGCGGCGGGCGAGACCCGCTCCACCCGCAGGGTCTTGATGCTGCGGTTGGCGACCTCCTCGACGGTGAAGCGCAGACCGTGCAACTCGACCGTCTCGCCGGGCCCGGGCACGTCGCCCAGGGCGCTCAGGACGAGGCCACCGACCGTCTCCACCTCGGCATCCTCGATCTCCACCCCGAAGAGCTCCTCGAGCGCCTCGAGATGGGCGCGGCCGTCGAGGCGCCAGGAGCCGTCGCCCACCGGCGTCCGCTCGGCGGCCTGGCCGTCCTCGTGCTCGTCGCTGATCTCGCCGACGATCTCCTCGACCAGGTCCTCGACCGTCACCAGCCCGGCGGTGCCGCCGTACTCGTCGACCACGATCGCCATGTGGTAGCGCGACTGCAGCTCCTTGAGCAGCTCGGTCAGCGGCTTGGTCTCCGGGATGAAGAGCGGCGGCTTGAGCAGCTCGCGGAGCTGGGCCGGCGACGGCGGCGGCGGCTCGCGCAGCGCCTGCAGCACGTCGCGGATGTGCAGCACGCCGACGATGTGATCGATCGACTCCTGGTAGAGCGGGATGCGGGTGTGGCCGGACTCGACGAAGCGGTCGGCGAGCGCGTCGAGAGTCGAGTCGACCGGCGCGCAGACCATGTCGATGCGCGGCGTCATCACGCTGCGCGCCTGGGTCTCGGGGAAGTCCACGATGTTGGAGAGCCACTCCCCCTGCTCGGGCTCGATGATGCCCTCTCTGGTGCCGACGTCGATGAACGCCTCGATCTCCTCGTCCGACGCCGCATCGTCCTCCTCGGCTTCCTCGTCCCGCTCCGGGCGCGAGCCCCGTACCCGAGCGGTGAGCCCGGCGGCCCGGGAGATCAGCGCCACCAGCGGCAGCAGGGCGAGCAGCGCCAGGCGGTAGCACACGGTGAGAGCGCGCAGCGCGCGCTCTCGCTCGCGGCCGATCAGCGCCCGGTTGACGATCTCGACCGCCGCCAGCAGCAAGGCGGCGATGCCCAGCGCCCAGGCCCGCGGCTGCAGCTGACCCATGGCCCCGAGGAGCGCCGCGGCGGCGACGTAGAAGCCGATCGCCAGCAACCGGCTGGCGAGCGAGAGCAGCGAGCGGAAGGTGGCGAAGCGCAGCGCCTGGTCATAGAGCGCGCGCAGCCGGCCACCCGCCTCCTCGGCCCAGTGGCTCAGGCGGATCGGCCCGCTGCGCTCGAGCAGCGCCGACAGCACCGAAGCCAGCGCCGCCGCCGGCAGCAGCACGGCCACCGCCCACAGCGGGGCATCGCTCGCGGCAGGGGCTGCGGCCGGCAGCAGCGCCGCCGCCCACGCCAGGGCATCGCCCGCGGGCGCGTCAGCGTGCACGGCCCACCGTCCTCCGGCCAGCGACCAGTGCCGCGACTGGCGACGGGCGGTCGCGGCTCCGATGGTCGCCAGTCGCGACACTCGTTGCTTGTCGGAGCCGCGGCCGGGAGGCCTGAGCGCCGATCCAGCGCCGCCGCAGCCGCCGCTCCAGGCGCTCCATCTCGCCGCCGTCGACCTCGTGGTCGTGGCCGAGGCAGTGCAGCACCCCGTGGAG
>DATDGZ010000415.1:0-12719 GCA_036521795.1 Thermoanaerobaculia bacterium
TCCCGAGAGGTTTGGCCAGCCACTCGTGCAGATCCCTGTAGGTAAAGAGGTTGAGGCGCAGCAACGAGGCCAGGTTGGAGAGCGACCAGGCGGCGGTGGACAGGAAGTGCAGCCACTTGAGCAGCAGTAGCGCGAGCAAAGCTGTCCAAAGTTGGATGCGCAGGGCGTTCTCGCTGGTACCGACGAAGGTCTTGACCTTCAGGTTCTGCTTGAGCGCCTTGAAGAACAGCTCGATCTGCCAGCGCTCGCGGTAGATGGCCGCCAGGGTCGTGGCACCGAACCCGAGATGGTTGGTCAGCACCTCGAGCTGGCGCTGCTGCTCGGCATCCCAGACGACGATGCGCCGCAAGCGGTCGGGACACTTGGTCGCGGCGGCGGTGCCGGTGAGCACGATGATCTCGTCGGCGAGAATGCGATGGCCCTGGGGCAGCTCGCGGGACTCCTCGACCGCGTAGGCGGTGCCGTCCTTCATCCGAGTCACCCAGAAGATGCCCTCGCGGCACCAGCGGCCGAACAGAGCGAAGTCGTTGTAGCCGCGGTCGACGACGATGATGGAGCCCGGCTGCAAAGGCGCCTGTCGGGCCGGCCGGAGGTCATGCTGGCGAGCCTCGGTGAGCACTGCGAACTCCGGCAGGTAGTCGTCATGGTTGAGCAGGACGTGGAGCTTGACGCCACCTTTGGCTTGGCGGAAGTCGGCCCACGGGAACAGCGACAAGCACAAGCTGATGGTCGTCGAGTCCAGCGACAGCAGGCGGTTCTTGAAACGGAAGGGGTGCTTCTTGTCGCCCAGCGCTCCTTGCTCCCGGAAGCGGTCGAGCACCTTCCAGAACAGCGCCTCGAACATGGCCGCCGGCCGATGTTGGTTGGCGTAGGCGAGAGTGGAGCGGCATGGCGCGCGGTCAATGCCGACATGCACCAGCTTGCCCTCACAGCAGGCGAGGCCGTTGCAGATCTCCCGCAGCGAGTCGGCGCGCGCCAACTGCGAAAAGAGCATGGCGACCAGGTGCGTCCAGGACGCGAAGCCCTTGGCATAGCGCTCGGCGCCGAACTGCCGCACCAAGCCGTGGAACGTGTCGCGCGGGATCTGCTTGAGGAGTTGACTAAAGAGGCTGCCGACTCGTACCATGTGTCTACCCTCCGTTTTTGTCTTCTAGGACATGGCCCAGGATACCCTGAGCCGGAACGGAGGGCCTATTGCAACCTTATTTCACGCCAGGCTCTGGCGAAAGGTGAGCGGTAGGCGAGTTCTCAGTTTTCCGATTTTGGACAAGAGTGAATTGGCTAGGTTCAGGGTCTTTTGCCTTTCACAAGTTTCGGAGGCCCCTTATGACTTTGGAGACGGTGTTGGAACCTGAGCAGTTCAGCCTTTTGAGGGATTTCGTAGAAGGCCCCCGTGGGGAGTACTTAGTCACATGGCCGCACGAACATCCACACGCGACGTTCATCCACGTTGGTACGAACCACAGGTTTGAGGGCCAGGAGAGTGACGCGGAAATGCTTGTTAGGTTGGGCTTCCTTCATCGGCCTGGCGGGAGGAATTACTCCGTCACACCGAAGGGGGTGGATCATCACAATCGAGTGCTTGCGAAGCGGGAATAGTATGTAGTATGCGCCCTCGGGGGGAGACATGCACACGTTGGCGCTTGTAGTAAGGCGAGACCCACCCCCTCACGACAAACGAACTCTATCGACAATTCAACGAGCAGTACCCGATAACCTCTGTCGGCGGGCTGGGGCGCTTAATCTCATTATCCGAAGCGCCCCATGAGTTCACGGTACTTTGTCCTTCGTGCCGACGACCCCCTAAAGACGGCGCTCTCTTTTCACGCCGTCGCCGGCGAGTTGGCAGCCCAGCCTTTGCGGCAGGCTAACCTACCCGCCGATGCGATTGACCTTTCGTCGGGTCGGATGGCGAGCGCCGTTGTCCTCGAAGCCCTTGCAATCGAGCTACTTCTAAAAGTGCGAAGGGAACGTGCCGGTCTGCCTTTCATAAGAGAGCATAAGCACAAAGTGCTTTTCGACAGCCTCCCACAATCCGAGCAGGATGACCTCAGACGGTGCTATGAGACTGGCAGTGGTCACCGCAAGGTTGGTCGGCCCCAGCCACTACCAGTGGGCGCGATCCGCCCGGCTATGACAGTGCCGAAGCTCGGCAAGGGTACTCTGGTGGACTCTGGTCTGGAGCTGAGCAGCAAGGCGTTCGAGCAGTGGAGGTACGCACACGAACACCACGGCGGTAACGATGTGGTTCAAGCCGATTTCGGTGAGATGCAGTTCATCTTCGATCTGCTGCGGCAGGGGTTGTAACGCCGTTAGAGAGCGCGTCAGTTTCCAAATCCTAGCTCGGATACGCGCAGAGAGCACCCGCCGCCGGGCCTGCTTGTTATCCAGGCCCAGCGGCGGGGTTGTGCGGGGTCAGCTCCGCTCGGCGGCGTGAGCGGCGGGCAGCGAGTTGAGGTCGAGGCCGTAGATGGTCATCAGCTCGGCGGCTCGGGCCAGGGCGGCGGCGGAGAACGGCTTCCGGCCGGCGAGGATGCAGACGACAAGATCCTCGATCAGCTCGCCGAGCGCCACGTCGTAGTACTCCGCCAGCGCCTTGAGCACCTTGACCAGGCGCTTTTCGATCCGCACCCCGGTCTGGACCCGCGCGTCTTGCTGGTCGTTTTGCTGCTTCATGCGTTGCTCCTCGTCGGTTGCGAATCGTTGTGGTTCGCGTCGCCAGGCCAGCCGCCGGCTTGCAGCTCCATGAAGGCGAGGCAGCAGTGCGCGACCGCCCTGCCGGCTTGCTGGGCCAGTCGGAGAGCGTCCTTGCGGGAGACGTGGGTGCGGGTGTCGGGCGGCAGCGCGCCGTCGCCGTCCTCCGGCTGGCCGCCGTTCACCTCGCCGGTCAAGCGCTGGGCCTCGTAGACCAGGCATCGCGCATCGGACAGCACGCCGGCCGGCAGCCCGAGAGCGCGGAGGATGGATTGCAGGGTGTCCTCGGAGCGCGGCATCGACCTGCCGGCCTCGTAGCTGCTGAGCCGGCAGGGGGCGACGCCCGTTACTTCGGAGACTTGGTGCAGGGTCATGCCGCGCGACCGCCGGAGCAGCATGAGCGCGAGGCCGGTTTCCCTGGCGGCGTCGGGATCTCTGCGTCTCATACCACGCTCCGCAGCCAGACCTGGTACTCCTGCTCAAGCTCGGCGTCCGTGACTGTCGCCGAGCGTTGCAGCGCTTCGATGGCCGGAGTGAGGTCGTCTTCCTTGACGCACTCGATCGTCGCCAGTACGTCGGTGGCACGGTCGTAGGGCTTCCGGCCTTCCTGGCGATCCTCGATGTCGGGCGGCTCGGGCAGGCCGCTATGGATCGCGTCGAGGGTTTCCACGAGCGCGACGAGCTGGTGTGCGACTTCCCCGAGGACGGTCTGTGCCTCATCGACCGTCCAGGGCGGGTCAGGTGGCAGTGAAAACGGCGGGATAGACTTCCGGGAGCCTTGCATGAGCTTGGTTCTCCTGCGAGGTTAGGCTCCGGCGCGAGGGGCAAACTCTCGCCGGGGCCGCTTGAGTGTGTGAAACGGGGCGGCACGGCCGCCCCGCCTGCGTTCAGGCGGGTCTCGTTCGATCGACTCGACGGCGGGCCGCGGGCGCGGCGGGGAGCGAGCACGACTGCCGCCAGGCCGGCAGCGGCGTGACTCTCAAGCGGCGCTCCCTTTCGCCCCCTATTCGCCCCAGGACAAAAGCGGTTTCCGCGGTTGTTGACACAAGTACTTGATTCTATTGGAGCCGACGATCGGGATTGAACCGATGACCTGCTGATTACGAATCAGCTGCTCTACCGCTGAGCTACGTCGGCTGGGGGCATGGGGAACACACCTCGGGCCGGCCGCCCAGGCGGCCGAGGAGAGTCGAGAGTGTAGGGCATGGCGACGACGGAGTGCAAGGCTTGCGCGCCGGCCACGCCGGCCAGGAGAGAACACTCTCGCCGAGCACGGCCACCGCTTCGCTCGTGGACGGCTCGTTCGTCTTCGCCGGCGGAACCTATCACGCCAGGCGCCCGCCGCGACGGCTACCTGATGACCTCCGACGCCGCGCCCGTGACGGTCGCCGGCGGCCCGGTCTCCGGTCTGCGGCTCACGCTGTCGCGCATGGAGGCCACGATCTCCGGGAGGCTCCTGCGCCTGGCGCCGGCGGAGATGGCCGGCCTGCGGATCGAGGCGAAGCGCATCGGGCCCGACGAGTCCGAGCTGGCCACGAGGAACGGCTGGCCCGTCGAGCCCGGCGGCAGGGGCCCCACCTCTGACGCGCCGCTGCCGGGCCCGCCTCAGGACGAGCGCCGCAGCGGCACTCCCGTGGCGGCGGCCTCGCGCATCTGGGGGTGGAGGATGAGGCCGAAGCCGTCGGCCATGCGGGGGAAGTAGTTGAAGATGGCGATCAGGTGGCCGAGCTCGAGGAGCCCTTGATCGTCGAGGCCGACCTCTCGCAGCTCCTGCCAGTCGGCCGCCGTCATCTCGCGGGGGCGGAGGCTCATCTTCTCGGCGACCGTGCACAGCGCGCGCTGCCGCGGGGTGAGGTCGGTCAGCTCTCGCCAGCGGTGCTGTTTGATCGCCTCGACCAGCCGCGGATCGCCGTTCTCGACACGCAGAAACTCTGCGTGAGACTCCGTTCAGTACTCGCAGACCTGCGCCGCGGAAGCCACGGCCGCGACCATCTCGCGCTCGGTGCGGCTCAGGGCACCCGGCGCGAACATGATCTCCTGGAAGGCTTTCTGCATCGCCGGGCCGATCCGGGGGTGCGCGGAGAGCAGCCGTGACATGTCGCCGATGAAGCCGAAGTCGTAGGGCGATTTGTAGCCGCTCGGCGCTCGCTCCCGCAGCTCCTCCTCGGCGGGCAAGGCGATGAAGGGTCCTTGATCTGGAATCATGGAATGTCCTTTCGTAGCGGCGAGCCTGGCCTCGGCCTCGGCTGCAGCCGCGACCGGAGAGTTTACACCGGCGCTCGTCCCCGCCATTCGCTGCCGCCGCCCGGCCGCCCGCCACTCCGCCGCCGGCCGCCGGCCCGCTCGGGTGGCGCTCCGACCTTCCCCAGTCTCGTACGTGCCGCCGGCGCGCGAGATGGAGACGCGAGATAAAGTGAGCGCGCGTAGAGCCGTGAAGGAGCCACCTGCAGGAGCCACGTGCAGGAGCCACTAGCCGCCGCGTGGGCCGCGCGGGCTTCGTAAGGCGCCCGGCCCTCAGCGCCCATGGACGAGAACGAGCCCCTCGCACCCTTTCCGGCCGCCGCGCACTTCGCACGCGGCGCGCCGCCACCACCGGCTCCCGGCAGCCGCCCGCTGCTCGCGGACCCCGACTTCCTCAAGCTGTGGACCGCGCAGGCCATCTCCGAGGTGGGGTCGCGGATCACTCGCGAGGGCATCCCGCTCACCGCCCTGCTGGTGCTGCACGCCGGCGCCGTTCGGATGGGGTTCCTCAACGCGCTCGGCGGCCTCGCGGTCCTGGTCTTCGGCCTGGCCGCCGGCGTCTGGATCGACCGCCTGCGCCGCCGCCCGGTGCTCATCGCCGCCGACCTCGGCCGCGCCGCGCTGCTCGCCTCGATCCCGGCCGCGGCGCTCGCCGGCCGTCTGGCGATGGCGCAGCTCTACGCTGTCGCCGCGCTCGCCGGAGTGATGACGGTCTTCTTCGACGTCGCCGACCAGTCGTACCTGCCAGCGCTGGTCGATCGCGACCGGATCCTCGAGGCGAACAGCAAGCTCACCCTGAGCAGCACGATCGCCGAGATCGCCGGTCCCGGCCTCACCGGGTTCCTGGTGCAGGCGATCACGGCGCCGATCGCCATCCTGTTCGACGCGCTCTCGTTCCTCGCCTCCGCGCTGCTGCTGGCCGGCATCCGCAGGCGCGAACCGCCGCCGCCGCGCCGGCCGCCGGAGCACGTGCTGACCGCGACGCTCGCCGGGGTGCGCCAGATCTTCGCCGACCCCGTCCTGCGCCCGCTCGGCCTGCGCTCGGCGACCGCCTGGGTGTTCCACGGTTTCTTCGGTACGCTCTACATGCTCTTCGCGATCGACGTCCTGCGCCTGCGTCCCGCGGTGCTCGGCATCGTCATCGCCACCGGCGGCGCCGGCGCCATGGCCGGCGCTTTCCTGGCGCAGCGCCTCGAGCGCCGCATCCCCCTCGGGCCGACGTTCCTGGCGACCTCGGCGCTCTACGGGCTGACCCAGATCCTGATCCCGCTGGCCGGGCTGGCACGGATGACGGCGTCGCCGGCCGACTCGTTCCAGAGCGCCGGGGCTCCCGGTGGGTGGCTCGCCGTGGCGATGCTGATCGCCGTCCAGCTGATCGGCGACATGGCGCTCACGATCTACAGCATCAACGAGGTCAGCCTGCGGCAACGCGTGGCGCCGGCGGACCTCCTCGGCCGGGTCAATGCCGGCATGCAGCTGCTGGCGCGCGGCGTCTACCCGCTCGGCGCGCTGATCGGCGGCTACCTGGGAGCGCGCCTCGGCGTCCGCCCCACCCTGGCGCTCGCCGCCGCCGGCCTCCTGCTCTCGACCCTCTGGCTGCTCCCCTCGCCGCTGCGCCGCCTGCGCTGATGGCAAGTCGCGGGAGAGATCAGAGCCTCCCGGCCTGCCCCCGACGGCGGCGCAGCGGCCACGCCACCTGCAGCCCCTCACGGCGGGGCTTGTCGCACGCCGCTCCCGCGCGGCCTGGCTTGGATCAACCGCGGCTCCTGCCTGGTCCTCGGCGTCTTCGGCGCGCTGATCCTGGCCGCCCCGTGGGCTCCGTAGGTCGCCCGCGGCCATCCCGCGGCCCTGCCGGGCTGTAGTACACTTCGTACTACAGCAAAGGAGGCGGACCGTGCCCACCAGCGTTCGACTCGACCCCGAAACGGAACGTGCCTTGGAGCAGCTGGCTCGAAGCAGGTCGGTGTCCAAGTCCGAGGTCGTGCGGCAGGCGATCGAGCTTCTCGCCGCTCGAGAGCGGCAGGCTCCTTTCGACCGCGTCGCCGATCTGATCGGCAGTGTACGAGGAGGGCCGCCAGACCTCTCGGAACAGACCGGCAAGCGCTTCCGAGAGAATCCATAAGGTCTTCACTCTCGACCGCCGCGACTTCTCGCTTTACCGACCGGAAGGATTGGAGCGTTTCCAGATCTTGCCCGAGGCCTGAGTCGGCGAATCGAGAGGGGCGCCACGATCCCGGCGCCGGCGCTTCTTGCCGATCGGAATTTCCGCCGCGCACCCGGCGTTGCCGCCAAGCGAGGACAACCTCCGGCCATGACCAGCTCGCCCCCGGCGCTCGCGCCCTACACGATTCCCGCCGGCGCCGACGTCGGGCACGTGCACCTCAAGGTCGCCGACCTCGACCGCGCGCTTGCCTTCTACCGCGACGTCCTCGGTTTCGAGCTGGTCACCCGGTACGGCTCCCAGGCCGCGTTCGTGTCGGCCGGCGGCTACCATCACCACATCGGCCTCAACACCTGGGAAAGCCGCGGCGGCACGCCGCCGCCGCCCGGCCACTCCGGCCTCTATCACGTCGCGATCCGCTATCCGACGCGGCCCGCGCTCGCCGCCGCGGTGCGGCGGGTCCTCGACGCGGGAGTCCGTCTGCACGGCGCCTCCGACCACGGCGTCAGCGAGGCGGTCTACCTCGCCGACCCCGACGACAATGGCCTCGAGCTCTACTGGGATCGCCCCCGCGAGCAATGGCCGCGCACGCCGGACGGTGCCATCGCCATGCGCACCGACCCTCTCGACCTCGCCGCCCTGCTGCGCGAAGCGGCGGCCTGAGCCGCGCCGCCTCACGCCGCCACCGCCACGATCCCCGCCACTCCGCCGCGCCGGCAGCGTTTCACCCACCTCACCCACCTCAGCCACCTCACCCGCGGCTGGCCGCGAAGATCGCCCGCACCGTGTCGAGCGTGTCGGCCTCCGCGGCGCTCTTGTCGGGGCGGAAGCGCTTGACGCGGGCGAAGCGCAGGGCCATGCCGGCCGGGTAGTGCGGACTCTCCTGGACGTCGCCGAAAGCGACCTCGACCACCATCTCGGGCCGCACCTCGACCACCCAGCTGTCCTCCGCGGCGCCGGCGCCGGTCGCCAGCCGCCGGAGCTGCTCGGTCTGCCAGGCCAGCATCTCGTCGGTCAGCCCCTTGAAGGTCTTGCCGAGCATGACGAAGCCGCCGCTCGGCGCATCGCGGGCGCCGAGATGGAGATTCGACAGCCAGCCGCGGCGCCGCCCGTGCCCCCACTCGGCGGCGAGCACCACCAGGTCGAGGGTGTGGGCGGGCTTGATCTTGAGCCAGCTCCCGCCGCGCCGGCCCGCCTCGTAGGGGGCGTCCATGGCCTTGGCCAGCAGCCCCTCGTGGCCGCGGCGCAGCACCTCGGCGAAGAAGGCCCCGGCCTCGTCCGGCGACGCGGTCACCAGGCGCGGCACGGTCAGTCCCGGAGCGGCCGCGGCCAGCGCCGCGAAGCGCTCGCGCGCCGGCCGGTCGAGCAGGTCGTCGCCATCCAGATGCAGCAGGTCGAAGAGGAAGGGCGTCAGCGGCAGCTCGCCCCGCAGCCGCTCGACGTCGAGCTTGCGGCCGAAGCGCCGCATGGTCACCTGGAAAGGATACGGGGCGCCCCCAGGCCGCAGCGCGATCGCCTCGCCGTCGAGCAGCAGCTGCCGCGCCGGCAGCGCGCGCACCGCCTCGACCACCTCGGGCACCGCGGCCGTCACCTCGTTGCCGAGGCGCGAGAAGACCCGCACCTCGTCTGCCGCCTTGTGCACCTGGATGCGGGCGCCGTCGAGCTTGAGCTCGAAGGCCGCCTCGCCGAGCCGTTCGAGCGCCTCGGCGGCATCCGCCGCCGGCTGGGCGAGCATCGGCTGCAGCGGGCGGAACAGCTGCAGGCGGAAGCGCGCCAGCCCCGGGCGCCCCTCGACGAGCGCCGCTCGCGCCACCGGCGCCAGCTCGCCGGCGAGCATCCACGCCCGCCGCACCTCCTCGGCCGGCACCGCCGCCGCGGCCGCCAGCGCCTCGACCGTGAGGCCGGCCAGCGCCCCCTGGCGCAGCTCGCCGAAGATCAGCCGCACCAGCAGCTCCTGCTCCTCGCGCGTCGCCGCGCCGAGCAGCGCCCCCAGCCGCCGCGCTCGTTCACCCGTCGAGCCGGGACCGCTCGCCGCGGCGATGCCCTCGAACGCCGCGTCGACCTCGCGGAGGGTCTGGGCCGGCGCCGCGGCGGCGGCCGCCGCCGCCATGGCGGCGCGCACCGCCGCCGGCCCCAGCCCGATCCGCCCCTGCCGCGGCTGGCCGGAGAGGAACGCGGCGGCGGCCGCGATCTCCTCCGGCGCCAGCCGCCGTAGCAGCTCCGCCAGCGCCGCGATCTTCTCCGTCCGCGAGCGGGTCGCGGCGACGCGGCGGGAGGTGGTGACGAGGTCGAAGAACAGCATCGCCGACCGGCCGCCGACAGATCCGCCGCTGCGGCCGCTGCGCTACTTGCCGAAGTGCGGATTGTAGATGAGGCCGAAGCGATTGCCGAACGGATCGAGCACGATCACCACCTTGATGCCGCCGCCGACGTCCTCGACGTCCTGGAGCTTGCCGGCTCCGGCCGCCAGGAGGTGCGCCAGCGCGGCCTCGATGTCGTCGACCCCCCAATAGACGTCGACGCCGCCCTGTTTGACCGCCGCCCCGGCATCCGGGGTCATCCCCAGCTCGAAGCCGCCGACGTTCCAGCCGACGTAGAACGGCTGATCGAAGTAGGGTTGGATGCCCAGCACCTTCGTGTACCAGTCGCGGCCCTGCACGATGTCGGGTACGTGATAGATCGCGGTCCGTAAGCCCAAGAGCATGGTGAAGCCTCCTTTCGAGTCAAGTCCTTTCAGGTCAAGTCCTCGCCAAGCCAACCCTTGCCGACCTGGCCGCGGTTGGCTAGTCTCCGACCCGGCCAATCCGGTCGACGCGGTCGACCCGGCCACCGGTCCGACCAGCAGGGTTACGGCTCCGGCCAAGGAGCAGCAAACCCAGGGAGAACGCATGTATCGCCCACCCGACCTCTCCGCGCCGCGCCTCGCCGCGGCCCCCGAGTGCCGCTTCGCGCCGGCGCCGGCCGACACCGTGCTGCCGGACGGCTTCATGTCGACCACGAATCATCCGACCTACGTCAAGATCGCGGGCGCCTGGCGAATGCCCGAACGTCCGCGCATGGATTCGCACCTGGTCTGGGACCCGGCGGCCGCACGCCTCGAGGTCAAGGAATTCCGCCTCGTCCGCCGGGGCGACCTGGTGGCCGTCGCCAGCGCCGAGGACGGCTCCGAGGGCGTGCTGGTGTGGGACCGCGGCTTCGTCGAGGAGGTGGACGACACCCGCCTGCCGGAAGCGTTCTCGTTCATGGCCTCCGAGGTCAGCCGCGAGAAGCCGGTCAACTACGACGCCATCTTCCGCGAGCTCCTCCGCCACCGCGGCGACGGCGGCTTCATCCTCTGGATCATCGGCCCGGCCCTGGTCCACGCCCGCGGCCGTGTCGCCATGGAATGGCTGATCCATCACGGCTTCTGCCACGGCGTCATCACCGGCAACGCGGTCGGCGTCCACGACATCGAGGCCGCGCTCTTCGGCACCACGCTCGGCATGATGGCCGACGGCTCGGGCACCGCCGGCGGCCACAGCACCCACATGCGCGCCATCAACGAGGTGAAGAAGGCCGGCTCGATCGCGGCGCTGATCGACTCCGGGCGCCTGCGCAGCGGGATCATGCACGCCCTGACCGCGGCCGGCACGCCGTACGTGCTCGCCGGCTCGATCCGCGACGACGGCCCGCTGCCCGAGGCCATCGTCTCGGCCCTCGACGCCCAGGAGGCCATGCGCGAGCTGACCGTCCGCGCCACCATGGTGGTGATGGTGGCGACCGCCCTCCACGCCATCGCCGCCGGCAACATGCTGCCCACCTACTGCGTTCGCGCCGACGGCTCACTGGCCGAGATCACCACCATCTGCGTCGACCAGACCGAGTTCGTGGTGCACAAGCTGAAGGACCGCGGCACCCACCAGGCTTTCGGCGTGATCACCAACGCCCAGGACTTCATGCGCCTGCTGCAGCTCGAGCTCGCGGCGCGTATCGCGCCCCCCGCCCCCTAACCCCCCGGCCCGGCGCCGTCACCCGGCAGCAGCTCGGCGGCCAGGATCTCCGCGCCGCCGGGCGGCCCGCTGACCTCGAGCGTCACCGCGCCGCCCCCGGGCTCGAGCGTCACCCGGAAGCGCAGGAACGCACAGCAGCGGCTCTCGAGCCGCACCAGCTCGAGCACCTCGGCGACCGTCTCCTCGTCGCCAGGGAAACGCAGCTCGTAGCCGTCCCCGCCCGCCAGCGGCAGCGCCTCCTGCAGCCGTTCCCGCACCCGGCGCAGCAGGCCCGCGCGCCGCTCCCGCAGCTCGGGCGTGCTCAAGGTACAGACGATCGGCAGCTCCGCCATCGGCCTTCTCCTTGTCCGATCCCGTCTCGGCGCCTCGCCCACCCGGGTTCGCTCAGCTCAGCTTGTTCTTGAGCGACTTGTCGTCCTTGTCGGTCTTGAACAGCGTCGAGAACAACTCGCTCAACTTCGTGGTCGCCTGCTTCGAGAACATGCCGACCAGCCCGGAGATGGCGGTCAGGCCGTAGACGTTCACGTCCTTGCCGGCGCTGGTGGTCAGGAAGCCGCCGCGCACCGCGAGGTAGAAGATGAGCGCCAGCGTCGCGCCGATGAGAGGATACAGGAGGTACCAGGCGCTCCAGCTGGCGCGGAGCGTCCGGTTGCCCACGAAGTCGACGAAGGAACGGGCGCCATGGGCGAAGCTGCCGAGGGCCCCGCAGATCAGCACCAGCAGGAGCAGATCGACCTCGCGCTGGACGACCCACCTCCATGGGGTCGTCACCTGCGCGGCGTCCGCCGTCGACGGCCACAGCGAGAGCAGCAGGGCCACCAGGCTGAAGATCGCCACGAGATAGACGAACAGCCCGATCGGCACACCCATCCACGGCGGCTTCGACTGCAGGGAGACCCTGGCCGTCGCGCTCCGCCGAGGATCGATGACGCTGATCGCGGTCACCTGCACCTCCCTGTCCTCCACGTTCGGCGTGGGAGCGGTGTACAAGCCGCCCTCCATCGTGCCCAGGCCGGGCGCGATGTTCCAGCGCACGCCGTTGGCCGGATCTCCCGGCACCGTGGCATCGAACCGCTGCGTCTCTCCTTCTCGCAAGCTCACCGCCGTGGGCAGCAGGACGACGGCCAGCGGCACCAGCCGCACCGCCGCTTCCTCGATGCTCCTGTCCGGCAGGGTGGCCTGGACGGTGGCCTGGACCTCGGCGTTGATCGTCACCGGCGCGGTGTACAGGCCGCCGTGGAGGCTGATGGCTCCTGCCCCGGTCGGGCTGACGGCCCAGGTGATGCCGCCGGCGGGAGCGACGGGTGCGCCGGCCGCGTCGACCAGCTCGAACTGTTGCGCCCGACCGTCGGTGAGAGTCTGGACCTGCGGCTTGATCGGCATGGCGTCCTCCCGCCTCCCGCCACCGGCCGCGTGCCAGCCGCCGGCAGCTTCGAGATCGCTACAGGTTTACGGTGTTGCTCAGATTCTATGGTGCGGAAGGAGCGGAGATCAAGCCTGGCCGGCCCGCGCGGCCCGCGCGCCCGCGCCGCCCGCGCCGGCCGCGCCGGCCGCGAACCGCGCAACGCGGTGCAGGCGCCGGAGGAGCACGGCAAAGACGGGGAGATCGAGAGCTGCCAGGGCCGCACCGCCGC
>DATDGZ010000416.1:0-16789 GCA_036521795.1 Thermoanaerobaculia bacterium
GGCACCTCGGCGTCGGCGCCGCACGCGGCCGCGATCGCCGGCCTGCTGCGCTCCGCTCTCCCCGCCCTGACGCCGGCCCAGGTGCGCGGCGCCCTGACCGGCTCGGCGATCGACGTCCTTGCTCCCGGCTGGGACCGCGACAGCGGCTTCGGCATCGTCATGGCCTACCAGGCGCTGCAGGCGGCGGGCGCGCCGCCGCAGGCGGTGCTCGCGCTCGGCACGGTGACCCCGTCCGAGGTGACTCCCGGCGGCGACACGGCCATCGATCCCGGCGAGGACTGGCGCCTGAGCATCGCCCTGAACGACGTCGGCGGCGCCGGGGCGAGCATGATCAGCGCCACCCTGTCGACCAGCACGCCCGGGGTCGGCCTCACCAACGCAGTCTCGCCCTATCCGGACGCCGCCACCGGCGGCAGCGCCGCCAACACCGTGCCGTTCCTCTTCACGCCCTACGCCGTGCCCTGCGGCCAGGTCATCCAGTTCACCCTGACCGTGACCTTCGCCGGCAGCCCCGGCCCGGCGGTCTTCCATTTCACCCTGCCCACCGGACGTCCCGGCCCACCGGTCACGGCGAGCTACGGCGGCCCGGTGCTGCCCATCCCGGACGGCGGCAACCCCCCGGGTGCGCTGAACGAGTTCCCGGGCACCCCGGCGGTGGCGCCGCTGGCGGTCTCGGGCGTCTCCGGCCGCATCGCGAAGCTGGCGTTCAGCCTCGACGGCACCGTCTGCACCACCGCCGCCGGCGCCACCACCGTGGGCGTCGACCACACCTTCGTCAACGACCTCACCTTCGACCTGCAGTCGCCGCTGGGCACCACGATGCGGCTGATCAGCCGCGTCGACTTCGGCGGCCACAACTTCTGCCAGGTCGTGCTCGACGACGCCACGCCGAACCCGTCGATCCAGACGGTCACCAGCCCGCAGGCGCCGTTCACCGGCACCTGGCAGCCGAACGTCCCGCTCGCCGCGTTCGCGGGCGAGGACCCGAACGGCACCTGGAACCTGGTCGCCGTCGACCACTTCGGCCAAGACACCGGCAGCATACGGGCGTTCTCGCTGGTGATCACGCCGGCGTCGTGCTCGGCCGCGGCGCCGCTCGGCGCCCACCTGACCGCCAGCAAGGCGGTGACCGGCGGCAACCTGGCGCCGGGCGGCACCGTCGTCTACACCGTGACGCTGACCAACTCCGGCACCGGCGCCACCTTCGACGAGCCCGGCGACGAATTCGCCGACACCCTGCCGGCGACGCTCACGCCGACGTCGGCGGCCGCCAGCCTCGGCACCGTCACCATCACCGGCAACACGGTGCACTGGAACGGCGGCGTGCCGGCCGGCGGCAGCGTCGTCATCACCATCGACGCGGCGATCGGCGGCGCCGCGGGGAGCCAGTCGATCATCAGCAACCAGGGGACGGCCACCTACGACGCGACGCGCAGCGGCAGCAACCAGACGGCGATCCTCACCGGCGACCCGGCCAGGGGCGGCCCGACGCAGTTCCTGGTGGGCGGCGCGATCGCCGCCGTGCCGGCCCTGTCCGCGGCCGGCCTGGCGGCGATGGCGGTGGCCCTGCTGGCCGCCGGCGCCCTGGCCCTCCGGCGGCGGCGGCAGCGCACGTGAGCGCCGGCCGAGATCGTCGCGCGCCGGGAACGCGCCTGCGGCGGGCGCTGGGCCCGGCGGTCGTGCTCGGCTGGCTGCTCTGCGGCGGCGGCGTTGCCGGCGCCGTCGAGGGCAAGTGGACGCCCGAGCAGGTGCTCGACCACGATCCGGCATGGCTGCGGTCGCTCGGTCTCGAGCTGCCGCCCGCGCGGCTCTGGGGGCACGGCGGCGGCGGCCTGCTCGAGGCGGCGGTGCGGGTCGGCGGCTGCTCGGCGAGCTTCATCTCGGCCGAGGGGCTGTTGATCACCAATCACCACTGCGCCTTCGGCATCCTGCAGCAACACTCGACGCCCGAGCGCGACCTCATCACCCGCGGCTACCTCGCGAGCGGGCGCGGCGAGGAGCTGACCGGCGCCAACGTGCGGGTCACCGTGCCCCACCGGACGACCGACGTGTCCGGCGCGGTCGAGGCGGCGGCGGCCCTCGCCGGCGGCGACGACCTTGCCCGCTACCAGGCGATCGAGCACCAGAAGAAAGAGCTCGTCGCCGCTTGCGAGCGCCAGGAGGGCGCGGCCACGCGGCGGTGCGAGGTGGCGGCTTTCGACGGCGGTGTGCGCTACCAGCTGATCGAGAGCCTCGAGTACCCCGACGTGCGCCTGGTGTACGCGCCGCCGCGGTCGGTCGGCGATTTCGGCGGCGAGGTGGACAACTGGTCGTGGCCGCGCCACAGCGGCGACTTCGCGCTGCTGCGCGTCTATGCCGGACCGGACGGCAGGCCGGCGCCGCAGGCGGCGGCCAACCAGCCGCTGCGGCCGCCGCACTTCTTCCCGCTGGCGGCGCATGGCGTCCGGCCCGGCGACTTCGTGATGGTGGCGGGGTATCCCGGCCTCACCTTCCGCTCGCTGACCGCGCCGGAGATGCGCGAGCGCGCCGAGCTCTACTTCCCGCGCCGCGCCGAGCTGCTGCGCGGGTGGCTGGACATCATGGCGGCAGCGTCGGAGAGAAGCGCCGCGGCGCGCATCGCCCTCGCCGACCGCATCAAGGGCCTGGGCAATGCCGAGAAGAACGCCCGCGGCCAGATCGCCGGGCTGCGCCGCGGCCACGTGCTCGCCAGGAAGGAAGCGGCGGACCGCGAGGTGCTGGCATGGGCGGCGAGCCCGGCCGGGCGAGCGGCCCCGGCTGGCGCCGCGAGCGGCGCCACGAGCTCGGCCGGTGCCGCGAGCCCGGCCATCGCCGCCTACCAGGAGCTGTCGCGGCTGGTCGAGCGGCGCCAGGCCACCTGGGAGCGCGACTTCCTGCTCGGCGTGGCGCGTCTCGGACCGAAGCCCCTCGACCTCGCCATGACGCTGGTGCGCCAGGCGCGCGAGGCCGCCAAGCCCGACCTCGAGCGCGAGCCTCCCTACATGGACCGCAACCGCGACCGGCTGCGCGAGGGGCTGCGCCGGGACCAGGCGCGCATCGACCTGCCGGCCGAAGGGGCACTGCTGGCCGACCTCCTGGCCCGCTTCGCCGCTCTGCCCGAGACGGCGCGGGTGCCGGCGGTCGAGCGGCTGCTGGCCGGGCTGCCGGAGGCGCCGGGGGCGCCGGCGGCGGGCGGCGGTGGAACGGACGCGGGGGGCCGCGGGACCTCGCCGCCGCGGTTCGATCGCGCCGCGCTCGCGGCCATCGCCGCCAGGGCCACCGCGATCGTCGCCGGCAGCCGGGTGACCGACCTCGAGGAGCGGATGAAGATGCTCGACGAGAGCGAGCAGCGGCTGCTGGCGCGGCACGACCCGCTGCTCGACCTGGCCGCCGGCCTGGACGACGCGCTGCGCGAGGCGGACGAGCGAGAGCACCGCTTCAGCGGCGCCGTGTCGCGCCTGCGGCCGGCCTGGCAGCGCGCGGTCGCCGCCCATGCCGGCAAGCCGCTGGCCCCGGACGCCAACGGCACTTTGCGCGTCAGCTTCGCGCACGTCCAGGGCTACAGCCCGCGCGACGGAATCGAGATGGAGCCGCAGACCCGGGTCGCCGGAGTGCTCGAGAAGCAGACCGGCAAGGAGCCCTTCGACGCGCCGGAGGCGCTGCTCGCGGCGGCGGCGCGGGCGCCGGCCAGCCCTTGGTCCGACCCCTGGCTGCACGACGTGCCGGTGTGCTTCCTGGCCGACGCCGACACCACCGGCGGCAGCTCGGGCAGCCCGGTGCTCAACGGCCGCGGCGAGCTGGTGGGCGTCAACTTCGATCGCGTCTGGGAGAACGTCGCCAACGACTTCGGCTACGACCCCGAGGTGGCCCGCAACGTCAGCGTCGACGTAGGCTACCTGCTCTGGGTCCTCTCCACCCTCGAAGGCGAGGCGGCGCGGCCGCTGCTGCGCGAGCTCGGTTCTCGGTAGCGGGTCAGGTTCGCGAGGGTTCATCCCTCCTGCCGCTGACCCGCTGACCCACTACCGCCGAGGGCGCCGGCGCCGCCATGCTAGGATCTGGTGCTCTCGATCCGCCGTCCCCCCCAGCCATGCCCACGCAGACGTCCCAGATCGATCGCGACCTCCGCGATCTGGCCGACCTGGGCTCCCGCCCCGGCGACCGCGCGCTGCGCGAACGCCTCGCCGCCCACGGCCTCGACCTGCTGCCGGCGCTCGAGGACTACCTGGCGCGCGACCTGCCGATCGACACCCTCGAGGGCTACGAGGAGGTGCTCAAGGCGGTGCTGCGGCCGGCGCTGGCCGGCGAGGTCTCCGGCGGCGACGCGCGCGCCATCGCCTCGTTCCAGCAGCGGGTCGGACCGCTGCTCAAGTACAAGAGCTACGCCGTCAAGGCGAGCAGCCCCCTGGGGTATTCCATCTTCCTGCAGAACCCCGGCGAGGGCTTCAGCTTCCAGCGCCACCTCACCCACAAGACCGAGGTCTTCCACATCCTCGAGGTCCATCCGGGGGGGTTCGTCTTCCTGTGCAGCTTCGGCGAGTGGGAGCGCTGCTACGACCGCGAGCGCTTCGCCGCTTGGCTCGCGGGCGCGGGCCCCGACCCGGACTATGACCGGTACCGCTTCGCGGCCCGCCCCGGGGACGTCTTCGTGCTCGACGAGCTGGGGACCGTGCACACCGTGATCGGCTGCACGCTCGAGGAGTTCGCGACCATCTCGACCGACATGGTGGACCGGCTGCACGATCAGAACCGGGGCAAGCCGATCCCCGCCGCTTTCGGCAAGACCTGGGCCGGCGCGCGCCTGCGGGACCTGCGCTCGCCCGCCGCCAGCCGGCGGGTCGCGGGGACGAAGGACGACCCGAGGATCGAGGAGCTGCCGGCGCGCGACGTCCCCGGCGGCAGCAAGACCGTGCTGGCCGACGGCTTCGTGGCCGCGAGCCAGCTCCGGGTCGAGCCGCGCGGCGAGACCGACGTCGCGAGCGACCCGCGCTGCGCAGCCTCGCTCTTCGTGCGCGCCGGGGAAGGCCGCGTCTTGATGGGCACCGCCACCGAGATGGGCCGCGCCGACGCCCCGAGCCTGCCATTGCGCACCGCCGACCTGCTGACCATCCCGCACGGCATCCAGTACGCCTTCGTCAACGAGGGCGGCACCCCCCTCGATCTCGTGGAGCACAAGATCCGGCCGGAAGTCGCCTTCCACTGAGAGTGTCCCGGCCGCCGCGTCCAAGCGCCATCCGGAACGCCGGCCGATGAACAGTCGGGAGCAGCGACGGTGAAGTGGCTCGCCATCTGGCTCCTGCTCACCGCCGTCTATCTCGCCGCCCTGGCCCTCTGCCACCCCCTCACCGGCCAGCCGCTCTTCACCAGCGTCGATCTCGTCGACCTCCTCCTCATTCCCGCCGCCCAGGTCGCCGCCCTGGCCGCGGTCGCCGCGACCGCCCGCCTGCGCCGCAAGCGCTAGGGATCTTGCCCGCCCCGGCTCAGTCGCCGCCGTTCAAGATCGCCGCCGGGGCCATCCGGGCCGCCCGCAGCGCCGGCAGCAGGCTCGCTCCGAGAGCGATCGCCGCGAGCAGCGACCCCGCGGCGGCGAGAGTGGCCGCGTCCATGGGCCGGACTCCGTAGAGGACGCCCTCGATCAGCTTGGCGGCGGCAGAAGCGGCGGCGATGCCGGCCGCGACGCCGGCTGCCACCAGCATGGTGATCCAGCGCAGCACGAGGCGGGCGATCGACACCGGAGCGGCGCCCACGGCGAGCCGGACGGCGAGCTCGCGGCGGCGCTGGGAGACTGCCAGGGAGGTCACGCCGTAGATGCCCACCGCCGCCAGGAGCAGCGCGACGGCGGCGAAGCTGCCGAGCAGCGCGGCGGCGAAGCGGCGCGGCGCGAGGCCGCGGTCGACGACGTCCTCCATCGTCATGGGTTTCGCCACCACCTGCCCTGGGCGGATCTGCTTGACCACCTCGCGGATGGCCGCGAGCGCGGCTGACGGCGAGCGCGCGGCCCTCGCGACGACAGTCGCGGCGGGCGGTCCGGCCTGCGCCAGCGGCACATAGATTGCCGGCTCCGGCGACCGGTCCAGGGAGCGGCCGCGGACGTCGCCGACGACTCCCACGATCGACAGCCAGGGCGCGTGGTCGCCGTCGTTCTCGAAGCTGCGCAGCCGCCGGCCGAGGACAGGGCGTCCGCCCAGGAAGCGGCGCGCGAAGGTCTCGTTGACTAGCACGACGGGCGGCGCCGCGGCGGTGTCCGAGCCTGCCGGGAGACGCCCGGCAAGCAGCGGGATGCCCGCGGCCCTGAAATAGCCCGGAGAGGCAATGTTCCATTGCGCGGCCTGGCGCTCCTCGGCGGAGGCCGGCTGGCCTTCGAGGCTGAACCCCATCGCCAAGTCGCCGCTCAACAGGGGAGGGTAAGTGACGAACCCCACCGCAGCAATCTCGGGCCGCCGCGCCAGGCCATCCTCGACCCGGACGAAGAAATCCACCAGGTCGTCGCGCCGCGGCGGGTGAGCCGGCCTCAAATGCAAGCTGCTCAGGACGATCTTCTCGGTCCCGTAGCCAAGGTCGACCCTGGCAAGGGCGGTGAGCGTGCGCAGGAGGACTCCGGTTCCCACCAGCAGCAGCAGGCTCGCGCCGACCTCGGCGACGATCAGGGCGCCGCGCCAGCGCAGGCTCTTGCGCCCGGAGGTGGCGCCGGCGGCTTCGCGCAGCGCCTGGAATGGGGTGCGGCGCACGCTCCAGAGCACCGGCAGCAGACCCACGAGCTGGCTTGCGGCGAGAGAGACGATGCAGGTGACGGCGACGACGACGCCATCCAGGCGGATCGCCTCGAGGCGCGGCGTCTGTGGGGGCGCGAGGCCGCGCAGGAGCCCCAGGTAACCGGAACCCAGGAGCAGGCCCAGCGCGGCACCGCCGACGCCGAGCACGAAGCTCTCGGCAGCCAGCAGGCCGGCGATGCGCCCGCGCCCGGCACCCAGGGCCAGCCGCAGCGCGAGCTCGGGCTCACGCGCGATGGCGCGTGAGAGCGCGAGGTTGCCGCCGTTGACGCAGGCGACGAGAAGCACGAGGAAGACCGCGCTCAACAGCAAGAGCAACGGCTTGCGGGCGGCCCCGGCGATGGCGTCCCGGGCCGGCTGCAGGCTGGCTCCGATGCCATGCATGACCGCGGGGTGGTCCGCTGCGATGGAGGCTGCGACCCGATCCATGTCGGCCTGGGCTGAAGCGGGCGAGACGTCCGGTCTGAGCCGGCCGATGACGTTGACGTAGCTGTACGGCCGGTCCTCGGGAGGGGGATCGAACCGCGGCGTGACCATCCAGACCTCGGCATCCGGCGCCAGCGGCGCGCGGAAGCCCGGCGGCAGGACACCCACGACGGTGACCGGCATGGACTCGAGAGTGATCGATCGGCCCAGGATCGCCGGATCGCTGCCGAAGCGACGCCGCCAGAGCTCCCCGGAGAGGATGGCGGCGCCGGTCTTGCGCTGCACGGCGTAGTCGTTGGAGCTATGGTTACCTGATCTCTCCTGCTGGTCTTCCGGCAAGAAACCGCGCCCCAGCACCGGCGCGACGCCGAGCACCGAGAAGTACTCGTGCGACACCCAGCCCGCGGAGACGCGTTCCGGAGGATCGATGCCGCCGAGGTCGGCAGACATCTGTTGAAAGGAGGCCAGATCCGTGAAGCAGCGATTCCTCGCACGCCAGTCATAGAAGACGGCGAACCCAGTCTGTTGCTGCCGCTGCCCGCCGCGGGCCTCCATGTTCTGCCAGACGGCGAAGAGGCGCTCAGGATGAGGAAAGTCCAGCGGGCGCAGCAGGACGCCGTAGACGGCGCTGAAGACGGCGGCATTGAGCCCGATGCCGACGGCCAAGGTGAGGACGGCGGCCAGGCTGAACCCGCGCGCCTTGCCGAGCGAGCGCAGCGCATGGCGAAGATCGGCGATCGCGTTACGCATCGGCCCGCGGAGCAACCCGAATCCGTTAGCTCCATGCCTCCGCCGTGACCCGAATCTCGGCCAAGAGATCCTGGCCGTCGACGCAGTCACCTCTGCGGATTTCCTCCATTGCTGCCGATAGTTCTTCTTCTTCAGCGGGCGACAGCCGGATCGGCTGATCGGGTTCCGGGGCCAGGACCATCACCTGGGAGCCCTCGGCGACGAATTCGGCTGGCAGGTCCACCTTGCCGCCTACCACGGTGCCCGTCATGACTTTCATAGCTTCCAGTCTACTCCTTCAAATGACGCGGTCGTTGCCGCCGTCCACCGGGACCTGGGCGCCGGTGGTGCGGGAGAAGCGGGGGCCGCAGAGCTCGACGGCCGCCTCGGCGACGTCGCGGCTGCGGACCTCGAGGCCGAGGACGTTGGATCGGCGATAGGCCTCGACGTCGAGATGATAGGCGGCGGCGCGGGCGGCGACGCGCTCCTCGGTCCAGAGCGCGGTGTCGAAGACGGCGTTGGGATGGATGATGTTGACGCGGATGCCGTCGCGGCCCCACTCGAGCGCGGCGACGCGGGCCAGCTGCTGCAGGGCGGCCTTGGAGGCGGAGTAGGCGGCGACGCCCGGTCCGGGCGCGGGCACGTTCTTCGAGCCGATGACCGCCACCCGGCCGCCGCGCGGCGCCAGGCGGAGCAGCGGATGGCACCGCCGCATCAGGACGAGATTGGCGTCGAGGTTGACCGCCATCACCCGCCGCCACTCCGCGAGCTCGAGGGCGGCGATGTCGCGGCCGGCCGGGAACACGCCGGCGTTGAGGATCAGCACGTCGAGGCCGCCGAAAGCCCCGACCGCGGCGGCCACCGCACCGCTCACCTGCTCCTCGGCGGTGACGTCGCAGCGCAGGCCGAGGGCGGCGGGCCGCGGGAAGAGGTCTTCGATTCGCGGATCGACGTCGAGGGCGGCGACCGCCGCGCCGCGCGCCAGCAGCGCCTCGACGCAGGCCTTGCCGATGCCTGAAGCCGCGCCGGTGACCAGCGCCACCTCCCCGGCGAGCGGCGGCGGCTCGCCGGCGCGGCGCAGCTTGGCCTGCTCGAGGTCCCAGTACTCGACCTCGAACAGGTCCGCCGCCGACAGCACCCGGTAGCCTCCCAGCCGGTCGGCCCGCTCGACGACCTCCATGGTGTGCCCGTAGATCTCCGCGGCGATCGCCGCCTCGGCGACGGTGCGGCCCGCGGCCAGCATGCCGAGCTCGGGATCGAGCACGATGCGCGGCGCCGGGTCGAGCATGGTCTTGGGCTCGGGCGCCGCCGCCGCGTGCTCCTCGAAGTAGCGCCCGTAGGCGGCGACGTACGCCGCGACGTCGCGGCCGAGGAGCGGCAGCCGCCGGGTGCGCAGCACGTGATCGGGAGTGATCGGCCCTTGCAGGGCCAGCGCCGGCAGGTCAGGGCGCCGCACGAAGCGCAGGGTCCGGGCGTCGCGCCGGCTGGTCAGCACCAGCGGCCGGCCCGCCGCGGCGCTCAGCTCGCGGCGCAGGGAGGCTACGGCGGCCACCTCCCCGGGAGACAGGGGGCCGGCGGCAGCTGGAGCTGGCGCTTCGCCGGCAGGTCCAGCCGTGGGATCGAGCACCCATGCATTGCGGGCGCGGAGATGGTCCTCGGCGAGGCCGACGAGATGAATCATGCGCTCGTAGGATTCGCGCGCGCCATCGCCGAAGGAGAAGATGCCGTGCTCGAGGAGGACCATGCCCAGAACCGACTCCGGCAGCGCCATGCCGCCGCCCCCGCTGGAGATCCTCTCGAAGACGGCGCGTGCCAGCAGGAAGCCCGGCATCACGTAGGGAATGACGATCACCGCGTCGCCGTAGATCTCCCGCACCCGCTCGGCGCCGTCCGGGGTGTCGGTGACGGTCACCACCGCATCGGCATGGGTGTGATCGACGAAGCGCCGCGGCAGGATGGCGTGCAGGAGGGCCTCGACCGAGGCCGGCGGCGCCCCGGCGCGGAGCGTGTGGATGGCCAGCTGCTCGACCATCTGGGGGTCGCCGAGCGCCGGCAGCGCGGCCAGGCGCCGCGCCGCATCCAGGCGCACCGGGGTGAAGCCCGACTCCTCGATGGTCTCGAGGTCCCAGCCGCTCCCCTTGACGTAGAGGACCTCCTCCTCCTCGCCGAAGAGATTGCGTCGAGACAGCTTGACCGAGGTGTTGCCGCCGCCGTGCAGCACCAGCGAGCGGTCGCGGCCGAGCAGGCGCGAGGTGTAGACCCGCAATCCGAGCTCGCCGCGGTACCGGCCGGCTTCGGCGTCGTTCCAGAGGCTCTGCATCGAGTTCTCCCGCGCCGCGGCTGCGGGCGCCCGGCCCGCTCACACCGCCGGGCCGGCGGAAGTCTAACGCCGCGGCGGCACCCACGGGGCGCCTCGTGGCGCACCTCGCCTCCTCATGCCGCCACGTTGCGCCCGGAACCGCCAGGCTCAGATCACCGGAGCGCCTCGGCGCCACGGCCCGCACCCGGGCTCGTTTGCACCTTCTTAGAATCTCCTATATCATCATGTTCCGTAAAGACAGAACATGGCGCCAGGTTCGAGGCAAAGGACACGTGATTCTAGATCCCAAAGAGGTGATTTCTTGTCGACTTACGCCACGAGATGTCACGAGATGATCTCGATCTGGAACTATGGAGGTAAGGACCTGCCCTCAGCGTCTGTGCTGCCGTCGCATCCCGGTGGCGCATTCCGAGCCCGCTGGGGGCGGTCCGTTCCTTCGCATGGTTCGCATGGTAAGGAGGGGCGATGGAGGATCGGCACCTGTCGCTGATCACCCTGGCGAAGCTGGCCACCGGCCGCATCGGCGTCGAAGAGATCCAGCAGCTCGTGATCCCTCACCTGGTCGGAGTGTGCGCCGGTTGCCGGGAGATCTACCAGGAGCTGCAGCGGCTCAAGCAGGAGGTTGGCCACTGGGACGAGATGGTCGTCGTCCTGGAAGGGCTCGACGCCCCGGAGCTCTGGCAGCGGCTGCACCCGCTGCCCTACGACCAGCAACTGCGACAAGTGGAGGAAGACGGCGGCTTGCAGACCTGGGCCCTCTGCCGCCTGTTACTGCGCAAGAGCCTTGAGGCGACCTTTAGCCGTCCCGATCTCGCCGTGCAGCTCGCCTTCCTGGCGGTGAAGATCGCGCTCCACCTCGGCAAGGCCTACCACCGTGACTGGGTGATGGACCTCCGCGCGCTGTCATTTGCCTATCTCGGCAACGCCCGCCGCGTGATGGAGGAGCTGCAGAGCGCCGCCGACGCCTTCCACGAGGCCCACTCCTATCTGCGCCGCAGCGGCACCGGCAACCCGCGCGTCGAGGCGGAGATCCTCGACCTCGAAGCCTCGCTGCGTAGAGAGGAGCGGCGGTTCGGAGCGGCGCTGGAATTGCTCGAACGGGTGATCGCGACCTACACCAGTGAGGACCCCGAGATTCGCGACCTCCACCTCGCCGGCCGCGTGCTGGTCAACAAGGCAAACACCCTGGAACAGATGGGAGATGTTGAGCAGGCGATCGCGGTGCTCCGCGAAGCCGCGCCCCTGGTCGTCGAGGAGCGGGACCCGCGGCTGGCGCTCTGCCTCCGGCACAACCTGATCTGTTTTCTGGCCGCCGCCGGGAAGAGCGAGGAGGCCGGGGAGCTACTCTCCGAGGTGAAGGAGCTGGCGCTTCGCCTAGGTAACGATCTCGACCTCGTCCGCCTGCACTGGGCCGAAGGGCGGGTGGCATTCGGGAGCGGCCAGCGGGGACCGGCGGAACAGTCTTTCAAGGAGGTGCAGCGGGAGTTCCTAGAGCGCGACATGGGCTACGATGCGGCCCTGGTGTCGCTGGATCTGGCGATCCTCTACGCGCAGGAAGGCTGCGTCCCTGAGCTCAAGCAGCTGGCCCTCGACATCCTGCCGGTCTTCTCGTCGCGGGAGGTGCACCGCGAGGCCATGGCTGCCCTCCTGCTGTTCCAGCACGCCTGCCAGGAAGAGCGGCTGACCGTTGAGCTGGCCCGGCAACTGGCCTCCCTGCTCGCGCGGGAGAGACCCCACCGTCCGATCGTCCGGCGAGGTTCGGCCGAGCCGGGGTGACCGTCGCGGCAGTCGCTCGGCCACCCGGCTCCGGGCGATCGGGCGCTTCGACCAGTCCTTCCCGGCCTGAGCTACGTAGCTCACATGGCATCTCCTTTCTTAATCTGACAACAAAGTGCCGCTTACAGGCACTTTAATTCCAAGGCGGCTCGCTCGCGGCCGTTCCGGCTGCCGAGGCGTCAGCCGCCGTGAAAGGAGCCGTACCATGTCTCAACGCTCATGCCTCCTCGCGGCCGTCCTCCTGGTGGCCGCCCTCGCGGTCCCCGCCTCCCTCCAAGCCTCCGGCCTGCCCAGTCCCCGCACGGCCGCCCATGACGGCGGCAGCTTGCTCCCCACCAGCTCCTGGTCCCTCGAAGGGCTGCTTCGCATGATCCGCCAGGTCTGGGTCGACAACGGGCCCACGCTTGAGCCAAACGGCGGCACCAGCGCCGCGCCGCCCCAGCGCAACTCCGGCGACAGCGGGCCCACCCTCGACCCGAACGGCCGCGCCAACTCGCCGGGAAGGCATGCCTCGACGCACCGCGGCCATTGAGGCCCCGCGGCCAGCTTCATCGGCCAGGCGCTGCTCCGAGCCTGGCGACAGAAGCGGCGCCGCTACGGCGCGGGTATTCGTGACTGAGTGGAATCGATACTCGGGAGCGGCCTTTCCCGCCGCTCCCGCCTTCTCCTGGTTCTCTGCCGCTTCGTTCCAGACGGTCCCCAGGCGCTGGGCACCCCTCCCTCCTCCAGCCGTCGCACTCAATGGGACCACGGCGCCGCCGCGGCGCGTGCACCACGTCGGCCAATATGGCCGGCTCCGCGCCGTTGTCGGCGAACCAGTCAATGCGGGACGCGGATAGGGCTGCTACATGATCGGAGGAGGACCAAGCTCGCAGGAATGTTGCTTCGCATGTGTCCACGCGAGCTCGATGGAAACCAACTCCATTTCATTATACAGATCCAATCGTCGAAAACTACTCCAAGCTTGCTCAAAGTGATCGATGGCAGCATCCAGATTCCCGAGAGACCGCAGGATCCTACCTTCGAGCCACCCCAATCGAATCCGTGTCTCGCTATCGTTGAATCTCCGATACAGGGGCCTCGCCGAGATGAGCGTCTCCAAGGCTTCGCCGGGTCTGCCCGCAGAATTCAAGGCATACGCAAGATTGTGACGGGCATACAGCTCGAGGCGCTGATCGGCCGTATCGATCAGCCTCATAGATCCTCTCGTGACCTCGAGTGAACGCTCCGGGTCGACACGACTCACCACGAAACCCAGCTGAACCAAGGCCCTTGCTTCGAGATGCCGGTTGCCGGCCTTGCGGCAGACATCCATTGCCGTCGCCAGCAAGGCCTCGGCGGTTCTGTGATCACGGCGGTTCGACGAGAGCGAGGCTTCGGTGCAGAGCAGCTCTACCCTGCGAATGGGATCGCGCGGTGATCGCCGGTGCTCCGCCCAGGCTTTCTCGATCGCCGCCTGGCAGTCATCGTAGCTGCCGGCCATGCGTCGCGCGATGGCCAGGGATGCCCACGCATCGGCTCTGAGACCGGCTACGATCGGATCTCCATACTTCTCCCCGTGTAAGAGATCGGCAATCTCCAACGCCAGGAGCGCGATGTCCACGCCCGTTCGGGGTGAATCTCGTCGAGCCCACTTCGAGGCTTCCAGCAATCGGCAGAGAAGGCCACGGTTTTGCAGCAGCCGGCTGCTCCGCACTGCTCTCAGCCGCTCCTCCACAGGTAGGGTTTCGAGACAGGCCCACTGGTTCCATCCCAGGAGCTTCTCGGCGGCGATCTCATGGAATTCTTCTTCCGTCACGCGACGACTACGTTGATCTGTAACGCTCAGAGCTTCAAGGGAACTTACGAACTGATCTTCCTTGGGAGCCAGATGAAAGACCTTCGCCGCCAGCCTTGCGCACCTCTCACACCCGGCCAGGAGATGCCTCACGACTCCAATTCTCTCTTCCCTCGTGGCCGAGTTATTAGAAAAGCGTCTCAGCTCTTCAAAGGTGAGGTGCCTGGCCGGCATTTGCGATGCTCCTCACGTTAGATTAGCATGGCTCGGCGGCGCCGCAGGAATGAGCGGATCGCCGCGGCGAGCGGGCGGCCCGCCAGGGGCAGCCCTCTGGGGAGGAATGCGCGATGCACGCGGTGCGGGTTCATCAGTTCGGCGGGCCGGAGGCGCTGGTCTACGAGGAGGTGGACGACCCGCGGCCGGGGCCCGGACAGGCGGTCGTGCGGATCGAGGCCTCCGGGCTCAACTTCATCGACGTCTACCACCGCACCGGCTTCTACAAGCTGCCGGCGCCGCCGCCGTTCACCCTGGGCCAGGAGGCGGCGGGAACGGTGATCGCGATCGGCGACGGCGTGTCCGAGGTGGCGGTGGGCAACCGCGTTGCCTACTGCGGCATCCAGGGGGGCTATGCCGAGCTGGCCGCCGTGCCGGCGGCGCGGCTGGTCAAGCTGCCCGACGGAGTGAACACCCGCCAAGGGGCGGCGGTGATGCTGCAGGGCATGACGGCGCACTATCTCGCGTGCAGCACCCGGCCGCTCGGCCCGGGCGACGCCTGCCTGGTCCACGCTGCCGCCGGCGGCGTCGGCCAGCTGCTGTGCCAGATCGCCAAGCTGCGCGGCGCCCGCGTCTTCGCCACCGTCTCCACCGAGGACAAGGCCGAGCTGGCCCGCCAGTGCGGGGCCGACGAGGTGATCCTCTATAACCGGCAGGACTTCGAGGCCGAGGTCAAGCGCGCCACCGGCGGCCGCGGCGTGCAGGTGGTCTACGACAGCGTCGGGCGAACCACGTTCGACAAGAGCCTGGCCTGCCTGGAACCCCGCGGCATGATGGTGGCGTTCGGCCAGTCGAGCGGCGCGGTGCCGCCGCTCGAGGTCGGCCGGCTCGCCGCCCTGGGATCGCTCTATCTCACCCGTCCCACCCTGGGCCACTACATCGCCACCCGCGAGGAGCTCACCGCCCGCGCGGGCGACCTCTTCGGCTGGCTCGCCGCCGGCAAGCTCGAGGTCCGCATCGGCGCCGAGTACCCGCTCCGCCACGCCGCGGACGCCCACCGCGCCCTCGAAGGACGCCAGACCACCGGCAAGGTGCTGCTGATCCCCTGATACCCGAGATCAGGCGCCGCCTGCCAGTCCTCCCGGCCGTCGGTGGCATCTACCCGGGCGTCAGCGCGGCCGCTGGCTGGTGCCGAGGGTGACGGTGAGCTCGAGGCGCTGGCCGCCGCGGTCCACCACGGCGCGGACGGTGTCGCCGGGCTTCGAGCGTTGCAAGACGTACATGAAGTCGTAGATGTCGCGGATCGGCGTCCCGGCGAGCTCGACCAGGAGGTCGCCGCGCCGGATGCCGGCGCGTTCCGCCGCTCCCTCCGGGCGGACGCCGCCGATCAGCACTCCGGGGCGTCCATCGCCGGCGTAGTCAGGCACCGTCCCGAGCGAGGCGCCGTAGGAGCGCACGTCCCCGGCGGGGGCGGGCGCCGGCGCGGCCTTGTAGGTGAGGCGCGCCGGCCGCGCGGACGCCTCGCGCGCGACGTCGGCCACCAGCATGGCGATGCGGGCACCGCCGATGGCGTTGATCTTGTCGGGAGTGTCGCTCGGCTTGTGGTAGTCCTCGTGGGCGCCGGTGAAGAAATGCAGCACCGGCACCCCCGCGGCGTAGAACGGGCTGTGGTCGGAGGGACCGTACCCGTCGCCGCCCAGGGTGCAACCGATCAGCTCCCGCGCACACGCCGGCGGGACCAGCTGGCGCCACTCGCCGGCGGTCTCGCCTCCCAGCACGCTGACCTGGTTGCCGCGCAGGCGGCCGACCATGTCCATGTTGAGCATCGCCACCACGTCGGCCAGGCGCAGGCCCTCCGGTGGATGGCGGGTGAAGGCGGTCGAGCCGAGCGTCCCCTCCTCTTCGCCGGAGAAGGCAACGAGATAGACGTCGCGCCGCAGGCTCTCGCGCTGCGCCGCCAGGATGCGGGCCACCTCGAGCAGCGCCGCGGTCCCCGAGGCGTTGTCGTCGGCGCCCAGGTGAGGCTCGTGCGCATCGGGCGCCATTGATCCATGGCCGCCCATGCCGAGGTGGTCGTAGTGCGCACCCACCACCACCGCTCCCGGCAGCCGGTCGGGAGCGCCGGCGCGCAGCACGCCCACGACGTTGGCCGCCTCCCGGGTACGGCGGCTGAGCTCGACGGCCAGCGACGCCCGGTGCGGCCCCGCCGCGGCATCGAACAACCGGGCGCCCGCCGCGCGCGTCACCATCACCACCGGGATGCCGGCATCGCCGGCGCCGGCCGCCGCATCGGCCTCCGGCACGGGCAGCGGCGCATCGTCGGGAAGCCCCGTCATGGGTCGGGCAGCCAGGGCGGCAGAAGCAGAAGGCGCCGCCTCGGCCGCGGCGGCGGCCGGCGGCGCCGGCAGATCGACCACGATCAGGCCGCGCGCGCCGTGCTCACGCGCGGTGTATGCCTTGTGGCGCAGGTCGCCGAAGCGCCGCGCGGCGTCGGGCGCGGCGAGCGGGCCGTCGCGCGGCGTGAAGCGGCGCACCGCCACGATCGGGCCGCGCGCATCGACGCCGCGGTAGTCGTCGACGCCGAGCTCGGGGGAGGTGATGCCGTAGCCGGCGGCGACCACCTCGGCAGCCACCGGAGCGCCGGCGCCGGCCGCGCTGGAGGTCGACGCCGAGAAGCTCGCGGGCTGGTAGCTCGCGCGCGCCAGCTGGGCGCCGTCGAGGCTCACCGCGGTGCCGGGCCCCACGTCGAGCGCCACCACCACGTCGAAAGGCTGGAAATAGCCG
>DATDGZ010000417.1:0-11497 GCA_036521795.1 Thermoanaerobaculia bacterium
GGCGCAGCAGGCAGCGGGGCAGCAAGCGGCAGGGCAGCAGGCAGCGGGGCGGCAGGCTCAGGGACGACAGGCTCAGGTGCAACATGCATCGACACAACCTGCGGAGCAGGCCCAGGCGCAGCCGCCCCAGGCATCCGCGCCGCGCGCTCAGGAGCGGCAGCGGGCCCCGGAGCAGCGCGAGGTGGCGCAGAGTCCTGCCGCAGATCCGCAGGAACTCGAGCGGCAACTTCATGCCCTGATGCTCAACCGCGCGGACCCCTCCGCCGACTTCGCCTTCCGCGTCCACGACGCGACAGCCGAGCCAGGTTCCTAACCCCGACCTTCTTGCGAAGCGCCGCAGTCCACCCGCCCCTTCTTGCGAAGCACCGCAGTCCACCCACCGGAGGCCCGCGGAGGGGGATCTGCCCACCCTGGCCTACTTTGGGAGAGGCCCCGGCAGTCCTACGCCCCCGCATCTCGAAGCCTCGCACATAGGAGGCCAGGGTGGGTAGATCCCCTCCACCAGCGGGCCGGCCGGCGAAGGGATTCCCAGCCGACCCAGCCGACCCAGCCGACCCAGGACCTCGAACCCGCGCCAGACCCTTTGACATCTCCAAATAGTTAGGTTAAGCTTACGGTTAGTAGGAGCTAACCATAAGCCATGATCGAGCCCATTCAACGGATCGCCGCACTCGGAGCCCTCGGAGACCCCACGCGGCGGGAGATCTTCGCGATCCTTGCCGGCGGGCCGAGCTCGGTCGCCGACATCGCCCGCCGCATGCCGGTGACCCGGCCGGCCGTGTCGCAGCATCTCCGGGTGCTGAGCGAGATGGGCCTCGTGACCCATCGAACCGCCGGTACGCGCCACATCTACCGGCTCGATCCGGATGGGATCGCCGCGATTCGCGATTACCTCGACGCGCTCTGGGAACGCGCCTTGAACGACTTCAAGGCAGCCGCCGAGCGCTCGTTCATTCAAGAAAAGGAGACCCCCCGATGACCGTCATGTCCCAGCCCCAGTCCCAGCCCCAGACCGCCATGTCCGTCAAGAAGACCGTCCTGGTCGAGGCCCCGCAGGCGCACGCCTTCGCCGTGTTCACCGAACGGCAGGGCACCTGGTGGCCGCTCGCCACCCACCACGTCGGCAAGGCCGCGGCGCAGACCGCGGTGATGGAACCGCGGGCGGGCGGCCGCTGGTTCGAGCGCGGCGTCGACGGCAGCGAGTGCGACTGGGGTCACGTGCTGGTCTGGGAACCGTCCGACCGCCTCGTCCTGGCCTGGGAGCTCACCGCCGACTGGCAGCACGACCCGAACTTCCGGACCGAGGTCGAGGTGCGTTTCGTCGCGGTCGGCCCGCACAGCACCCGCGTCGAGCTCGAGCATCGCCACCTCGAGCGCTACGCCGACAAGGCCGACTCGATGCTGGCGGGACTCGATTCCGAGGGCGGCTGGGGCAAGCTGCTGCAGATCTTCGCCGCGGCTGCCGCCACGCCGGCCTGAGGCGCACGGCCCCCAGAAAGAAAAAGCCCCGGCATGCACCGGGGCGGAAAATCGGGAGGCCCCGGCCTCGAGCCGGGGCCTCGTGTGTCATCTCCCTACTGCACGTTCAGCGCGAAGTCGTCGAGCACGAACGACGTCTGCAGCGAGGCGTCTTCGGTGCCGGTGAGGAAGACCTGGATGGTCTGTCCCTTGTAGGCCGACAGGTCATAGCTGTGCTGCGTGTACCCGGCGGCGGCGTTGAGGTTCGAGAAGGTGGCGAGCGTCGCCAGCACCGTGCCCGACGAGTTACGGATCTGCACCGTCAGGACGTCGAACGCGGTGGTGGTGGTGGTCTCCGCGGTGTCGATGTGGAGCCAGAACGACAGCGTCGCGGTAGTAATCGACGCCGGGATCGCCACCTGCTGCATGACTGTATCGGTGTGGGTGGTGCCGTAGCCGTCCATCCAGGCGTCCCACGTCCCGGTGTGGGCCGGCTCCGACGGGCCGTTCTGGCCGATCACCGCGGGGGTGGTCGTCCAGTTCACGGCACCGCTCTCGAATCCCGGGTTGAGGAGCAGCTGCTGCGGCGGAGTGGTGTTGGACACGGTCACGGTCACCGTCGCGGAGGTGCCGACGTTGTTCGCCGCGTCGTAGGCCTTGGAGAAGATCGTGTGCGAGCCGTGGGCGACCGTGGTGGTGTTCCAGGAGAAGGTGTAGGGCGAGGTGGTCGAGGTCGAATTGAGCACGCTGTCGATGTAGAGCTCGACCTTCACCACGCCGACGTTGTCCGAGGCCGAGACGGTCACGTTGATCGTGCCCGACACGGTGGCGTTGTTGGCCGGAGAGGTGATCGAGGTCGTCGGCGGTGTCGTGTCCGGCGGGCCGGAGGTGACCACGACGTCGTCGTACCAGGTGTAGGTCGGATCGGCGCCGAAGTTGTCGTCGTGGCTGGTGAGGGTCAGCGTCACGCTGTGCCCCGCGTTGGCCGCGGCGTTGTACGTGACCTGCACCCAGGTACCGCCCGGGTTGGTGCAGGTCTTGGGAAGCAGCGTCGTCGTGACGTTGGTCACGTTGTCCTTCAGCGTCACCGTCGCCCAATCGAACTGCACGGTGTCCGGGCAATGGATGTTGTACCAGAACGACAGCGACGGGCTGCTCGACGGCATGGTGAAGGTCTGGCTGGCCGAGCTGTCGCCGTTGGTCGCGGTGGTGGCGCCGAGCTGCGCGCCGAAGCTGCCGCTGTGCGCGGCGCCGGCGATCACCGAGGTGGCGGCGCCGGAGGCGGTCCAGCCGGTGAAGTTGCCGGTCTCGAAGCCGCCGTTGACGACCGGGTTGGTGCTGGGGGCCGTCACCGTCAGGCTCACCGTGGCGGTGTGGGTCTTGCTGCCGCCGGTACCGGTCACGGTGATGGCATAGGTCCCGATGACCGTGGACGAGGCGACGGTGATGGTCATCGTCGAGCTGCCCGAGCCGGGCGCCGCGATCGAGGCCGGGTTGAAGGCCACCGTGACGCCGGTGGGCTGGCCCGAGGCCGAGAGCGCGACGGCGGCGTTGAAGCCGCCCGAGACCGTGGTGGAGATCGTCACGTTCCCCGCGGTGCCCTGGGTGATCGTCGTCGAGGTCGGCGACGCCGCGATGGTGAAGTCAGGCGCGGTGACGGTCAGGGTGACGGTGGCGGTGTGGGTGACGCTGCCGCCGCTGCCGGTGACCGTGATGGGGTAGGTGCCCGCGGCGGTGGACGCGGCGACGGTGATGGTCGTCGTCGAGCTGCCCGAGCCGGGCGCCGGGATCGAAGTGGGGTTGAAGGCCACGGTGACGCCGCTCGGCTGGCCCGAGGCCGACAGCCCGACCGCGGAGTTGAAGCTCCCCTGGACCGTGGTCGAGATGGTCACGTTGCCGGCGCCGCCCTGGGCGATCGTGGTCGAGGTCGGCGACGCCGAGAGCGTGAACCCGGAGCCGGTCACCGTCAGGGTGACGGTGGCGGTGTGGGTGGTGCTGCCGGCGGTGCCGGTCACGGTGATGGGATAGGTCCCGGTGGCGGTGGTGCTGCCGACGGTGATGGTCATCGTCGAGCTGCCCGCGCCGGGCGCCGCGATCGAGGTCGGGTTGAAGGCCACCGTCGTGCCCGAGGGCTGGCCGGAAGCCGACAGCGCGATCGCCGAGTTGAACGTCCCCGAGACGGTGGTCGAGACGGTCACGTTGCCCGCGGCTCCCTGGGCGATCGAGGTGGAGGTCGGCGACGCCGAGATGCTGAAGTCCGAGGTGCTGACGGTGAGGGTGACCGTGGTGGTGTGGGTGGTGCTGCCGCCCGTGCCGGTGACGGTGATGGGATAGGTCCCGGTGGCGGTGGAGGTGCCGACGGTGATGGTCATCGTCGAGCTGCCCGAGCCGGGCGCCGCGATCGAAGTCGGGTTGAAGGCCACGGTCGTGCCCGCGGGCTGGCCGGAGGCCGACAGCGCCACGGCGTTGTTGAAGCCGCCGGAGACGGTGGTCGAGACGGTCACGATGCCCGCGCCGCCCTGGGCGATCGAAGTCGAGGTCGGCGAGGCCGAGATCGTGAAGTCGCTGGTCGAGGTGGTGTCCTGGATGGCCGCCGTCCAGATCTCCTCGCTGGCGCCGCTGCGGCGGTCGGTCCAGGAGGGGAAATAGAGGTTGGAGACGCCGTCGAGGCCGGTGTAGTCGCCGTACTGGTTGCCGCTGTCGGCGCCGGCGGTGGTCTCGTTGGTCGAGGCGGTCGTCACCTTGAAGGGCGCGGACCAGGTCACCCCGTTGTCGACCGAGGACTGGTAATAGAGATTGGTCGAAGCGCGAGTCGAGTCGCCGACGGAGTCGTAGTAGGTGATCGCGAGCTTGCCGTTGGTGTCGTCGACCGCCAGCCAGGGGAAGAACTGGTCGTTGAGGCCGGACTGGTTGTTGATCTTGACCGGCGCCGACCAGGTCGCGCCGCCGTCGGTGGAGCGCGAGAAGAAGATGCGGCTCTTGCAGGTGGAGGAGGCGTTGGTGCCCGGTCCGCCGCCGCTGGTGCAGCCGGAGTCGCCGGAGAGATCGTCCCAGGCGACGTAGACGTTGTTGAGCGACGACGTCCGGTAGGCGGCGGCGGTGGTGTAGATGAGCAGCTGGCGGCTGGCGTCGGCCGGCACGGCGAACTGGAACGAGCCGAAGGACGTGGCGATGTGCACCGGAGCGCCGAAGGACACGCCGCCGTTCGTGGACTTGGCGACGTAGAGCCCCTGGCTGCCGGTGTCGGGGTAGAAGGCGAAGACGTCGCCGTTGGCGTTGGTCTTGATGTCGCCGCCGATGGCGGTGCCCGTGGTCTCCGAGCCGCTGACCTGGATCGGCGTCTGCCAGGAACCGGCCGGGCCGGTGCGCCGCGCCACCACTGCCGGGAGGCCGGCGTGCCAGATGACGTAGAGGTTGTCCTTGAACGGCGAGGTGGCGCTGTGGTCCACCCACAGCATCTCCTTGTCGTTGTTGCTCAGGCTGCCGGAGAAGGTGTTGTCGAAAGTCCAGGTGGCGCCGCCGTTGGTGGACTTGTAGGAGCGCATCTTCAGCACGGTCTCGGCCGAATTGATGCCGATGGTCATCGACCACGCGGTGCCGTCGGAGGTCCAGTCCACGGTCGGGTCGGACATGAAGGCGTCGCCGGTGACCAGGGGCAGCGAGGTCTGGCCCCAGGTCGCGCCGCCGTTCGAGGAGAAGAACTCCGCCTGCATGCCGCTGGCGCTGATGTCGTTCGAGGCGCCGATGATCTGCTGGGTGTTGAGGCGGTTGACCCGGATCATCGACTCGCTGCGCGGCGACGACTGGGCGCCGGAGATGCGCTCCTCGCCGGTCTCGCTGGCGCTGCGGTTGCCCTCGATGACGCCCTGCCTGCCGGGGCCGGCCTTGAGGTCCTGGTGGGTGAGCATCCACTCCCAGACCTCGTTGAGGACCAGCGGGTAGCCGCCGGTGGGATCGTGCGGCGAGTACTGGTCGTGCGGATGGTTCTTGTGGTACAGCACCCGCAGCCATGGTGGGATGCGGAGTGAGTCGGTAGCCTCCTCGGCGCGCAGGAGGCTGAAGTCCTGGTTCTCGAGGATCAACCGCTCCAGGGCGCTGCCCGGGATGACGCGAGAGTCCACCAGCTGCTCCTGCACGCTGGGCCAGCGGCCCAGCTGCGCGGCGCCGGCGGCACTGCCGCCACACAGGGCGCACAGGGCGAGGCCGGCGATGACGATTGCTACCAGGGGCGCGTGCACGAGCCCGCGCACGCGAGACGAACCTGCAGATCGCTCCATGGGTCCCCTCCAACTCCAGGAAAAGTGGTTGAAACCAAGAAGCCGCCGGTGGACGGCTTCGTTCGACGCGATCTACGGATGTGTCGTCTGCCCTGTTGCCTGACTGCCGTCCCGGCCCCGCCGTTCGCCCCGTACTGTGGGGCGACACGTGGAGCCTGGTGCTGGCGCCGGCGAACCCGCCGGCGAACCGGTTGCCCTGCTGTCGCGCTTGATCGACCGACTCGTGGCGGTGGAGCTGCCGAGCCCTGAAGTGCGCGCACAATGTAGTGAAGACATGATGGGCTGTCAACCCCTTCGATGCGCACGGCGATCGTGATCGATCACGATGAATAAAAATGCGCGTGCATTCGCATGACATCTCCATTTGAAACCGTTTACATCGGCGGCGATCAGCGGCGCCGCTCACCGCGCCGATGCTGCCCGGGGGTATCGTGAGCAGTCGTGCGGCCGCGTCGGAGCACGCCGGCGGAGAAGGTCCTCCGATGGGGCGGTGGCGGCCCCCGTTCTGGCCCCGGCGCGCCCCGGCCTTCTCGCCTCCGGCGGTCGATCTCTTCGCCAGCCCGATCGGCGCCCGATCGGAAGCCCGTGCCGCAGGGGGCTCGGCGGCGATCGAGCCGCGGAGACCCGTCGCCCGGCGCAAGCCGGGAATTCAGTCGTGCCCTGGACTGCCCTCGCCTCCCTGGCGGGCGAGGGGTTCCGGGGGCAGGGGGCAGAGGACTTGGGGCGCCTCGCCCAGAGGGTGTCCAAGGACACCACCGGGAATTCGCCGAATGCATAGGTTACCCAGGGGATGAATTGAGGTAGGATAGGGCGAAAGCAATCTCGTTCAACCGAGGAGGTGCAATGCTTCACCTACTTTCCGCAGTTACCCTGTTGGCGGCCTTGCAAGCGCCGCCCAGCACCCCATCCCCTGTCCCTGTGGTAGCGGCGCCGGCGCCGGCCCAGGCCGCGGCCGCGGCGACACCGGCCCAGCCGGCGATGCCGGCGATGCCGGCGAATGCCGCCGCCGCGCCAGCCGCCGATCTGCCGGCGAAGGTGGCGGCCGAGAAGGTGCGCCGCCGCTTCGATCATCCGGCCGAGGCCCAGGAGTTCTTCCTGCGCAAGCGGCTGCCGCAGGGCGAGACCGTGCTGCCCATGGAGCGCTACTTCGCGGCCCGCGAGCGGATGCAGACGATGCGCCAGCACTCGACCCCCGCGGGCTCGTTCCTGCCCTCGCGCAGCCAGGTGCGCGCCGGCGCGGTGCTGCCGCAGAGCGCCTCGGGCTGGACCGAGCTCGGCCCTGGCAACATCGGCGGGCGCACCCTGGCGATGGTGATCGACCCGGCCGACGCGAACACCATCTACGCCGGCACCGCTGACGGCGGCATCTGGAAGACCACCGACGGCCAGAACTGGGCCCCGATCGGCGATCTCTTCCCCAGCCTGGCGATCGGCAGCCTGGCGATGGATCCGGCCAACTCCAGCGTGCTCTACGCCGGGACCGGCGAGGGTTCGTTCAACGGCGACTCGGTGCGCGGCGCCGGGGTGTTCCAGACCGTCGACGCGGGCAATACCTGGACGCAGATGCCCGGGACCGCCACTCCCGATTTCTATTTCGTCAACAGCCTGGCGATCAGCAAGACCACCGGCCACATCTACGCGGCGACCGGCACGGGCGTCTGGCGCTTCAACGCCACCGCCGGACGCTGGGCGCAGCTGCTGGCGCCGCAGACCTTCCTCGGCTGCTTCAGCCTGGCGCTCAGGAACGATTCCGCCGGCAACGACGTGCTGTTCGCGGGCTGCGGCAGCTTCGTGCAGGGCGGCATCTTCCGCAACGTCGAGGCGCAGGTCGTCGGCACGCCGTGGCAGCTGGTGCTGACCAATGCAGCCATGGGCCGCACCAGCCTGGCGATCGCGCCGTCGAACCCCGACGTGATCTACGCCGTGGCGGCGAGCAACGCCGACGGCCCGAATCACTTCTACAACCAGGGGCTGCTCGGGGTCTTCCGCTCCACCCAGGGCGGCGCGCCCGGCACCTGGCAGGCGACGGTGACCAACCGGAGCAAGGACCTGCAGAGCACCCTGCTGCTCACCAACCCGGTCATCCTGGTGCTCTCGCTGTGCGGCTTCGGCCAGGGCTTCCCGCTGAACCAGGGGTGGTACGACATCATCATCGCGGTGGACCCGACCAACTCCGACCGCGTGTTCGTCGGCGGCATCGATCTCTTCCGCTCCGACGACGGCGGCAAGACCTTCGGCGCGGTCTCCTACTGGTGGGCCCAACCGGACCCGAGCTACAACCACGCCGACCAGCACACGCTGGCCTTCCATCCGGCCTACGACGGCTCGGCCAACACGACGCTGTTCATCGGCAGCGACGGCGGCGTCTTCCGCACCGACGACGCGCTGGCGACGTCCGCCGCGGGCCCGGTGACGCTGCTCTGCAACGACGCCAACAGCAAGGTCTCCTTCACCGGCCTCAACAACGGCTTCGCCGCGACCCAGTTCTACGACGGTACGGTGTTCCCCGACAACGCCACCTACTTCGGCGGCACGCAGGACAACGGCACGCCGCTGGGCAGCGACGGCACGGGCGCCAACGGCTGGAGCACCATCCTCGGCGGCGACGGCGGCTTCGTCGCGGTGGACCCGACCCACACCAACGTGCTCTATGCCGAGAACACCGGCCTCTCCATCCAGAAGTCGATCGACGGCGGCAAGACCTTCCTCGGTGCGACCGGCGGCATCGTCGACTTCAACTTCCTGTTCATCGGGCCGTTCATCATGGACCCGACCGATTCCCAGCGCCTGTGGACCGGCGGCGACTTCCTGTGGCGGACCAACGACGGCGCGGCGCACTGGTCGCGGGCCAGCGCCAAGATCGTGGGCACCAAGTTCAACGCGATCAGCGCCATCGCCAGCTCGCCGGCGAATCCCAACCAGGTGCTCATGGGCACGGCGGAGGGCACCATCCACCGCAACTCCGCGGCGCTGTCGGCGACCGGCAGCACCCGTTGGCCTTTCGCCAAGCCGCGGCCCGGCTACGTCTCGTGGCTGGCCTTCGACCCGACGAACCCCGCCGTGGCATATGCCACCTATGCGACGTTCGGTGGCACCCACGTCTGGACGACGGCCGACGGCGGGGCCACCTGGACCGGCATCGACGGCACCGGGTCCGGCGCGCTGCCCGACATCCCGGTGGACAGCATCGTGGTCGATCCGGCGCACCCCACCAACCTCTACATTGGCACCGACATGGGGATCTTCGTCTCGACCGATGGCGGCCAGAGCTGGGCCATCGAGCTGACCGGATTCCCCGACTCCGTCGCCGACGCCCTGGTGATGTTCGCGGACTCGGCTGGCAACCGCTCGGTCTACGCCTTCACCCACGGCCGCGGCGCGTGGCGGGTGAACCTGCCGTAACCCTTCCTTCTCTCGCATCCCCCGCGTCCCCCGCGTCCCCCGCCGCCATGCCGCGGCGGGGGACGTGGTTCCCGAAGCTACCGTGACGTTGGCGGGAACGACGGCGGCGCGTCGCCCGGGGCGCTGCCCCAGCGGACGTCCGGGATGGACGACAGGTCGTAATCGAGGCGCCCGCCATAGGCGGCGAACGACTCCGGCAGCCACGGCCGGGTCGAGGGGACGCCGTCGACCCGCAGCCGCCGCACGTAGGGGGCGCCGGCGCCGGCCCGGGGGGCGGCGATGGTCAGGACCGGCCCGTTGGCGCGGCGGACGACGATGCTCGGGAACAGCGGGCTGGCGAGCAACAGCTCGGCGCGTCCCGGGATCCCGGGGTACATCCCCATGGCGGACCAGACGTACCACGACGACATCTCGCCGAGATCGTCGTTGCCGGGAATGCCGTAGGGCAGGTCGCTCCACAGCCGGTCGAGCGCCTGGCGCACCGTCTGCTGGGTGCGGTACGGCATGCCGGAGAAGAGGTACAGCCAGGGCGCGCCGATCGACGGCTCGTTGTCCAGCTCGGCATGGGTGCCGCCCAGTCCGGTCAGGGCCCAGCCGCCGCCGGCGTCATGGAAGAAGGCGTCGAGGCGGCGGTTGGCCTGGGCGTCGCCGCCCATGGCGTCGAACAGCCCGCGCACGTCGAACGGCACCATCCAGGTGTACTGCGCGCTGCTGCCCTCGGCGAAGCCGTCGCCCGAGGCCGGGTCGAAGGCGGGCCAGCTGCCGTCGGCGTTGCGGTCCTGGACGTAGCCGCCGGCGGCGGTGGCGCGGGGGTTCCAGACGTTGCGCCAGGAGCCGGAGCGCGTCAGGAAGCGCCGGGCCGCCGCCTCGTCGCCCAGCCGCCGGGCGAGCTGCGCCAGGCTGAAGTCGGCGATGGCGTCCTCGAGCGTCTCGCCGGCGCCACCCCAGGCGTTGGCTCCCGCCGGCACGTAGTGGATCGCCAGCCAGCGGTCGAGCGCCGGGCGCTGGCCGCTGCACTCCACCGGGCAGCCCGCCGCGGCGAGGTCGTGCGCCGTGGGGACGGTCGCGGCCCGCGCCAGCGAGGCGAACGCGGATGCGACGTCGAAGCCGCCGCCGCCGAAGGCGACGATGCCGGCGATGGCCGGCGCCGCCGGGTCGCCCGCCATGACGTGGGTGGCGCCCGAGTTGTGCGTCCAGCGGTCCCATTCGCCGCCGTTCTGGCTCGCCTGCTCGAGCAGCGACTGCGCGACGTCGGCGGCGACCGCCGGCTCGAGCAGGGTCACCAGCTGCAGCTGGGAGCGGTATACGTCCCAGCCCGAGAAGTTCGCATACTGAGCCCGCTGGCGGCCGGCCACGGTGTGCACCTGGCCGTCGAAGCCGGGGTACTGCCCGTCGACGTCGCTGAACAGGTTCGGATGCAGCAGCGAATGGTAGAGGGCCGTGTAGAAGCTCGTGCGCTGGCGATGGGTGCCGCCGCCGACCTCGATGCGGTGCAGCTCCCGGTCCCAGGCCTCGTGGGCGCGCCTGGCAATCTCCTCGAAGGTCGTGCCGGGCGGATTCTCGGCCTGAAGGTTGGCCGCGGCATTGGCAGCGCTGACATAGGAGATGCCGACGCGGACTCCGACGCGCACGCCGGCGCCCGGGCCGGCGCTCGGGTCAGCGCCCGGGCCGGCGCCGGGGCCGGCCGCGCCGGCGAATTCGACCCAGGCGCCGGAGCCCTTGCCGGCGACCGGGTAGCCGTCGTCGCCGTAGGTGGTGCCGCCGCGGGCGGCGGTGGCTCCCGGCTTCAGGGCTCCGTCCTCCCAGGTGCCGGCGCTCGCGAACGGACGGTCGAAGACGGCCACGAAGTGCAGCGTGTAGTAGCTGCGGCGATCGGCGGCGTCGAGGTAGCCGCAGAAGTTGCCGCTGGTCACCGCGCCGGTCACCGTGCGGGCGGCCGCGTCGACGGTGACCTCGGCGTCGCCGCTGCCGGCCTCGGAGTCGGAGACGCGGATCAGCAGCGCGGCGGGCTTGCCGGCGGGGAAGGAGAACCGCGCCGCGCCGGTGCGCGCCGTCGCGGCCAGCTCGACGGCGATGCCCGACTCGAGGACGACGCGGTAGGAGCCGGCGCGCGCGGTCTCGTTGGCGTGGGAGAAGCGCTCGGCGTAGACCTGGTCCACGCGGTCCGCCGCGGGCGACGACGCGACGGGCTCGCCGTGCGGCATGAACGGGACGTCGCCGGAGGCGCCGCGGCAGCCGGTGCCGGACAGGTGGGTGAGGCTGAAGCCGCGCACCCGCCGCGCGTCGTACGCATAGCCGCCGGGGGCCGCGGCGCGGGTGGCGTCGCCGCGCGTCGTCTCCGGGCTCCACTGCACCATGCC
>DATDGZ010000418.1:0-4064 GCA_036521795.1 Thermoanaerobaculia bacterium
CCGATGAACGCTGACCTTGACGCCCCGAATCCGAACAACTCGATCGCTCGCACGACACCGGCGCAGCTGTATACGACCGGTTCGCCGCCGCTTGTGTTTATGTCGGGTAACACGATTGCACCAGCCGGGGGCGACCAGCCGCACAACAACCTGATGCCCTACCTGACCCTCAACTTCTGCATCGCGTTGCAGGGGGTCTATCCGCCGCGGACGTAGCGCTTCGATCCACAGACCCGGGGCCGGCCGCCGCCATCGCGCGCGCGGGCGGCCCCGGGAGCTCGACCTCTCCCGGGCCCGCCCGCGCGGGTCCGCCCGTGCGGGCTCAGCCACGGAGCCCGCTCGGCCGAGCGCAAGCGCGGATCTGCTACCATTCCTGGAATGCGGAGCGGCCTCGAGATCGGGTTCCTGCTCGACCGCCAGTGGCACCTCATGAGGGCAGAGCCCGAGAGCAGCAAACGGCCGACTCTTCTCCTGCTGGGGCGGGTCCTGGCCGATGCGGGTGTCGCGTACGCGATCATCGGCGGCGTTGCTCTGCAGGTCCACCAGGCGGAGCCGCGGACGACACTCGACATCGACCTGGCGGTGGCGGATCGGGCCGAGATCCCGCGCCTGCGGCTCGCGGCGGCCGGCTTCAGCGAGACCGGCCGCTTTGCTCATTCCGAGAACTGGATCGGGCCGGATGGGACGCCGGTCCAGTTCACCGATGATCCGGCACTGGCGGCTGCCGTCGCTCGGGCTCCGGAGATCGTGCTCGAAGGCGTGCCGCTACGCGTCATCGGTCGCGGCGACCTGATGCACGAGAAGCTGCGCGCCGCGGCCGACCCTGCCCGCCGACGGTCGAAGCGCTTGCAGGACCTCGCCGATGCGCAGGCTCTGCTGGAGGCCGATCCCGGCGCGGCGGCAGAGCTCACCGACCAGGAGAAGGCGACCCTCAACCTCCTGCCGTAGCTCCGGCGACCCGCGGCTTCTCTCCATCCGGCCGGTGATCGGCCGGCGGTGCCGCGGGTGGCGCTGCCGCCGGAGCCGGTGTCCCGGGGCCGTCGAGCCCCAGCCCCCCCAGCAGCTCGCCACGAACGGCGAGGAGCTGGACGCGGGCGGTGAGCAGGGAGGCGGTGGCCTTGATCTCCTCCTCGCGGGCGTCGGCCAGGGCGGCCTGGCGGCTGTCGAGGGCGTCGGGGTCGGCGCGGCCCTCGGCGGCCAGGGCCTCGGCGATGCGCAGGTCCTCCTCCGCGACGGCGGCGGCCTGGCGGGCGAGGTCGGCGGCGCCCAGGGCCTGGTCGAGCGCGGCGGCGGCGCGATGGACCTCGATCTCGAGCTGCTGAGCGCGGGTGCGCTGCTGCTGCTTCTGGCGGTCGAGCTCGGCCGCGGCCTGGGCGCCGGCGTCGCGCAGCCGGCCGCCGCTCCAGAGGGGCACGGTGACGGCGACGGCGACGCTCCAGTCGTCCTCGCGGAACTTGACGTAGAACTGGTCGATGCCGTTGGCGCGCGACAGGCGCGAGTACTGGGCGTCGGCGTCGAGGGTGAGCTGCGACAGGAAGCCGTGGCGGAGCTGGATGGCGTGCTCGAGCAGCTCGATGGAGCGGGCCGCGGCGGCCAGGTCGGGATCGGCGGCGCGCGCTGCCGCGAGAGCGCCCTGCCGAAGATCGCCCGGCTCGCCCCGATCGCCGGGCCGGAGATCGATCTCGCGCGCCGGCTCGGGCGTCCCCGCCAGTGGGTCCTCCGGCAGCGCCAGCGGCGCGTCGGCGGCCAGGCCGAGCCGCCGCCTCAGCTCCCAGAGATCGGCGTCGCGAGCGGCCGCGATCTCCAGGCGGCGCAGCCTGGCCTTGGCCTCGCGCAGCCGCGCCTGCGCCAGGTCGAGATCGGTCGCCCGCGCCTCGGCGTGGAGGGCGGCGGCGCGGCCCGACATCGCCTGGAAGGCGGCGAGGCGGCGCTCGGCCCCCGCCAGGAGCTGCTGGCCGGTCCAGCAGCGCCCGTAGAGGTCGGCGATCTCGCGCACCGCCTGCACCCGCGCCCGTTCCCAGGCCGCCCGGGTGGTGGCGCTCCTGGCGCGGGCCTGCAGCCCAAGGGCACGCTGCTCGGAGTTGTACAGGCTCTGGCGGAGGTCGACGCTGACCACCGCGGGCACCCGGCCGGCCACGGCGACCGGCAGGCCGCGGCCGACGCCGGGGGTGCTGCTGACCTCGGCAGCGGGACGGAAGGCATCCGCCGCCAGCCGCGCTCCCGCCTGGTCGCCCTGCCACGCGGCCGCGGCGGCGGCGACCTCCGGGGCGTTGGCGAGCGCCAGCTCGGCGGCGCGCTCGAGGGTCAGCGGCGCGGGGGTGGCCGAGGCCGTCGCCGACGACGGCGGCGACGGTTGGAGATCCGGAGGCGCCTGGCCGGCGGCGGCGGCGGCCGCGGCGAGGGCCAGCAGCGCTCCGAGCGACCACCGAGCCATCCCTGAAACGATCGCTTTACTCATGTCGCAACGCCTCCACGGGGTTCATGTTGGCGGCGCGGTAGGCCGGCACCAGGCCGAACAGCACCGTGACGCCACAAGAGAAGACGAACGCCAGCACCGTCGCCACGACGGAGACCTGGATCTTGACGCTGTGGACCAGCAGCCGGGCGGTGAGCGGCAGGGCGAGCCCGCCGAGCACGCCCAGCAGCGAGCCGACCGCGCCGAGCAACAGCGCCTCGAGCAGGAACTGCTGCAGGATGTCGCGGCGGCGGGCGCCGACCGACATCCGCAGGCCGATCTCGCGCGTGCGCTGCTCGACCGAGGAGAGCAGGATGTTCATGATGCCGACGCCGCCGACCACCACCGACACCGCCGCGACCATGATGAACACCACCAACAGGCCGACCGAGACGGTGTTGGCGACGCGCACCACCGCGCTCATGCTCTGCACCTCGTACTGCGAGCCGGGATGGTGGCGCTCGCGCAGGACGTCCTGGACGGTGGCGACGGCGAGCGGCATCTGGTCGAAGTCGTGGACCTGGGCGAAGAGAGTGTCGACGCGATGGGCGGCGGTGAAGAACCAGCTGGTGGTGATGGGGATGAAGATGGTGTCCGGAGTGACGTCGCCCTGGCCGAGCGTGTCGACCGGCTCCACGAACTCGCCGATCACCGCGTAGGTCAGGCCCAGGGTGCGGATGCTCTTGCCCTTGAGCTCGTCGTCGCCCGGCCAGAGCTGGTTGTAGAGGTGCCGGCTGACGACGCAGACCTTGGCCTGCGCGGAGACGTCGTCGTCGTCGAGGAAGCGCCCCTCGAGGATGCGGACGTTCTTGCGCACCAGCGGGTAGTTGGCGGTGGTGCCGAGCACCGTCAGGGTGATGCTCCGCGCCTGCACCGCCACCTCGCCGTGCAGGATGACCAGCGGGGTGACGCCGGCGAAGAGATCGCGCCGCTCGGCGACGGCGATGGCGTCGGTGTCGCGGACCTGGTCGTCGAGCTTGCGCGCGGCGCCGGCGCTGGCCGTGCCGAGATACTGGGCCCACAGCAGGTGCGAACCGACGCCCTCGATCTGCGCCATGACGAAGCTGCGGCCGGTCAGGCCGAGCGCCACCACGACGATGATCGCGGCGGTGCCGACGAACAGGCCGATCAGGGTCAGCCAGGTCTGCAGCGGATGGGTGTAGAAGCGCTGGACCGCGCTCTCGATCAGCTCGCGGGGCGGCAGCCACTCAATGCGGCGCTTTTGCTTCGGCGACACGGACGTTCTCTTCCAGCGTCGGCGGGCCCTCGGCAACCACCCGTTCGCCCTCGTTGAGGCCGCTCAGGACTTCCACCTCGGCGAGGCCGATGAGGCCCACCGTGATCTCGCGGCGATGGGAATGGTGGCCGCCCACCACGTAGACGAAGCGCCTGCCCCCTCCGGCCCCGGCGGCTCCGGCGATTCCGGCGAGGCCGCCGGCTCCACCGCTTTCGCCTTGAACCCCCTCGCCGCTGCCCGCGGCTCCCTGATCGACGTCGCGGCGCAGCGCCGATCTCGGGACGGTGAGCACGCCGCGCTTCTGGGCGACGACCACCTGCACGTCGACGGCGGCGTTGGCCGGCAGGGTGTGGACGGGGTCGGCGAGCTGGC
>DATDGZ010000419.1:0-1665 GCA_036521795.1 Thermoanaerobaculia bacterium
ACTCAAAAACCTGATGCGCAGCGCCGGCACCGACATCCGCGGCAAGACGCAGCGCCTGATCGCGCACGGCGGCGGCAGCGGGCGCTATTATGCCGGCGGCGGCGGCGCGCGCTACCGCGGACAGTACCGCGCCCAGGGCTACTATGCTTCGGCGCCGCTGCAGCCGCCGGTGACCGTCAGCGGCACCTTGCGCGCGTCCCTGCGTTCCTATTCCTACCCGAGCGGCGACGGGTTCGCGGTGCGCGCCCGTGCGTTTTACGGGCTGTTTCTCGCCGCCGGCGCCAGCGGTGGCGGCCGAACCCGCGGCGGGGTGCGCCGCCGCGGCCAGCATCAGGCCCGTGTATTGCAGCCGCGCCCCTATCTCGACCAGGTCATGCACGACGAGCAGTCGCAACTTGAGCAGCGGGTGCGTACCGCGCTGACCCAGGGGCTGACGTGGAAGGACACGAAGGGTGTCTGACGCCCGCCCGCCAATCGTCCTGATCGGTTCGACGATCGAGCAGCTGCGCCAGTACTGCCCGGCATTTGAAGGCCGCGTCGCCGGGGCTGCCGACTTCGCCCTGGGCCTCAAAGAATACAACGCGACGATGCGCCTGCCGGCCGCCTATGTGCTGCCGCTCGAGCAGGCGAGCGACGGGCATCAGAACATGATCGGGGCGCGCCAGATGCTGACCCGCACGGTGGGTGTCGTGGTCGAGTTCGACGCTCGCCCCGATCGCCGCGGCCAGGCGCCGACAATGCTCTACGACGAGACGCAGGCCGAACTGTGCAAGGCGATCCTGAACTGGCAGCCGGCCGCCGCCGATGGCGGACCCGGCACCGGCCGGGTGCCGAACCATCAAGGCTACTGGCTGAGCGGCGGGCGGATGCTCGACCTCGACCGCGCCCGCCTGTTCTACCAGTGGGAATTTTCCGTCGAGTGGCAGCTGGACGACGCCGACGCCTGGGAATGGCCGGCCGAGGACATCACCGAAATCGAGCTCGACATTCACCTGCAGCCGCTGTCGCGACACCCCGACCCTGCCGTCCGCATGCGCATCGGCAACCTGCAGCCGCCGATTGTCTGGGACGACCCGCGCTCGCCGACCTACTGGGACAACGGCCGCACGATCTGGGTGGAATAGATGCCGAGCGCAATCGACCCCTCGGTTCCGGCCGGCCCCAACGCCAGAACCGCGGATGTCCGCGACAATTTCTCGGCGGCGCGAACCGAGATCCTCGATCTGCAAAGCCTTATCTCACAGGTCCGCGATCTCGCGCAGACCGCAATCATTGCCGCCGAAGCGGCCGAGTCTGCCGCAACTGCCGCGCAGGCCGCCGCCGAACAAGCGGCCAATTCCGCCGCGCGCGCGGTGCAGCGCACCGGCGACAGCATGGTCGGACCGCTGACCGCGTGGCGCGATCCACTGGCCGACCTCGAAGTCGCAACCAAGGCTTACGCCGATGCGCATGGCGGCGGTGGCGGCGGCGAGCCGGGGCCGGAGGGGCCGGAGGGGCCGGAAGGCCCAGCGGGGCCGCCTGGTCGGCCAGGAGACGAGGGTGCGCGCGGCGATACCGGAGCACCAGGACCGCCCGGCGCCACCGGCCCGGAAGGACCGGAGGGGCCGGACGGGCCACGCGGCGATATCGGCCCGCCAGGCGAGCCCGGCGCAGAAGGCCCGGCTG
>DATDGZ010000420.1:0-20876 GCA_036521795.1 Thermoanaerobaculia bacterium
GAGCGCCCAGGAGCGCGTCTTCGTCGCCGACCGCATCCGCCAGCGGCTGGCGGAAGCGCCAGCGCACAACGTCGGCGAGCTCGGACGGCTGCGGGTCGCGGCGGCGGAGGTCGACCGCCAGCGGCTGCCGGGGCTGGCCGCGCGGCTCGCCGCTTCCGGCCGGGACACGGTGGCGCTTCTCTCGCCGGCCGAGCTGCGCCAGCTCAAGCCCCAGCTCGTGGTGCGGACCGCGTCCGAGTACCGGGCGTCGTACCTGCTCGGCGCGGCCCTGCTGCTCGCCGGCTTCGCAGCGGCTCACCTGGCGCTGCGCTTCCGCCGGTTCCAGGGCGACGAGATCCTGCTGCCCGTGCTGCTGCTGTTCTGCGGCCTGGGGTTCGTCCTCATGGCGAGCCTGCGCGACCCGCTGCGGGACCTGCCGCTCCATGCCCGCTTCGCCCAGGGCGTGCTCGCCGGCTGCGGCCTCTACGTCCTCGGCGCGCTGGTCGACCTCGAGCGCACCGCGCTGCCGCGGCGCGGCGCCTGGACGCTGGCGCTGGCGGGGCTGCTCTCCGCGCTGCTGATCGTCTTCGGCGGCGGTCCGGGGGTGAGCGACGCCAAGGTCAACTTCCTCGGCTTCCAGCCGGTCGAGCTGATCAAGATCCTGATCGCGCTGTTCCTCGCCGGCTACTTCGCCGACCGCTGGGAGCTGCTGCGCGAGGTGCCGGAGCGGCGGATGCGGCTGGGGCGCGCCGCGCGCCACTTCCCCCTGCCGCGCCTCGAATACGTGCTGCCGCCGCTGATCGCGATCGGCCTCGTCCTCTTCTTCTTCTTCCTGCAGAAGGACCTGGGGCCGGCGCTGGTGCTCGCCTGCCTCTTCCTGATCCTCTTCTCGGTCGCGCGCGGCCGCTCCGGCATGGCCCTGCTCGGTGCGGCGCTCGTCTCCCTGGCCTTCTTCGCCGGCTACAAGCTCCACTACCCGCGCACCGTCGGGCAGCGCATCGGCATGTGGCTCGCTCCCTGGGACACGTGGTTCCGCGGCGGCGACCACCTGGCCCAGGCCATCTGGTCGCTGTCGGCAGGCGGCGCGACCGGCACCGGCATCGGGCTGGGCGAGCCGGGCCTGGTGCCGGAGGCGCACACCGACATGGTGCTCTCCGCGCTGGGCGAACAGCTGGGGCTCTTCGGCCTGCTGGCCGTCGCCGGCCTCTACGCGCTCTTGGTCCAGCGCGGGCTGCGCGCGGCGCGGCGGTCCGGGAGCGCTTACGGGTTCTTCCTCGCCCTCGGCCTCACCCTGCTGCTGGCCCTCGAGACCGCGCTGATCAGCGGCGGCGTGCTCGGCCTGCTGCCGCTCTCCGGGGTCACCTCGCCGTTCCTCTCCTCCGGCCGCTCGGCGATGCTCGCCAACTTCCTGGTCGCCGGGATCCTGGCCGGAGTGTCCGCCCGCCGTGCCGCTCCCGAGGCGGTGCGGCCGTTCCTCGGCGGCGCGCGCTGGGTCGGCGCCGGCCTCGGCATCTTCCTCGGCCTGGCGCTCTGGCGCGTGGCCGACTTCCAGCTCCTCCGCGCCGACACTTACCTGACCCGCGGCGCCGTCGTGCTGCAAGGCGACGGCGTGCGCCGCGTCCAGTACAACTCGCGGCTCGCCGCCATCGCCGCCACCATCCCGCGCGGCTCGATCGTGGACCGCGGCGGCGTGCTGCTGGCGAGCAGCGACCCGGAGGAGATCGAGCGGCAGCGCGAGCAGCTGGTGAAGCTGGGGGCCGCGGCCGACGACCTGGCCGGGGCCGCTCCCGACCGCCGCACCCGTGTCTATCCCTTCGGCGGGCGCACCTTCCACCTGCTCGGCGACCTGCGCAACCGGGTCAACTGGACCGCCAGCAACACCTCGTTCGCCGAGCGCGACGCGCGCGTCCGCCTGCAGGGCTACGACGACTATGCGGGCGTCATCCGGGTGCGGCAGCCGGACGGGACCGAGGCGCCGCAGGTGCGGGTCGACTACCGCGACCTGGTGCCCCTGCTCCGCCACCGCTACGAGCCGGACCGGCCGGAGGTGCAGAAGATCCTCGGCCGCGACCGCACCGTCAGGCTCACCGTGGACGTGCGGCTCGAGCTCGCGGCCGAGGAGATCATCGCCCGCGACGCCGCCCAGGCCGGCTTCGGCGCCGCCGCCGTGGTGCTCGACGCCGGCAGCGGCGAGCTCCTGGCCGCGGCTTCGTATCCTTACCCGCTGCGCCTGCCGGTGGATACTTCCCCACTGGCCGGCGGAGGCGCCGGGACTGTCGCCGGCGGCGGCGAATTGGTGGACCGCGCGCGGTACGGCATCTACCCGCCGGGTTCAACCTTCAAGGTGGTCACGGCACTCGCCGCCCTGCGCAAGGACCCGCGGCTCGCCACCAGGACGTTCGAGTGCAAGCTGCTGCCCGACGGGCGCGCCGGCAACCGCGTTCGCGGGCGCCTGGTGCGCGACGATCCCACGGTCACCAGGCCCCACGGCACGGTGAACCTCGACAAGGGCATCCGGCACTCCTGCAACGCCTACTTCGCCCAGCTCGCCACCTACGGCGTGGGGTCCGAGGCGCTGCTCGCGACGGCGCAGGTCCTCGGCATCCCGGTGGCCCGGCCGAACACGCCGCGGGCGCTCGAGAGCGCCCTGCCGCAGGCAGCCTACGGCCAGGGGCAGGTGATCGCCACGCCGCTGCAGATGGCGCGGGTGGCGGCGACCATCGCCGACTCAGGGACGATGCCCGAGGTGCGCTGGATCGAGCCCGAGGGATCTTCAGCGATGGCAGCGATGGCAGCGATGGCGCCGAAGGTGGCGGCGCCGCCGCCGATGCCGGTGCTCGACGCCGCCGCGACCGCGATCATCGCCAGGGCCATGCGCGGCGTGGTGACCGAGGGGACCGCGGCGGCCTTCCTCTCCGCAGTGCAACCGCCGATGGCAGGCAAGACCGGCACCGCCGAGGTCCAGGACAAGCGCTCGCACTCCTGGTTCATCGGCTTCGCGCCCTACGGCGCCGCCGGCCGGCGGATCGCCGTCGCGGTGATCGTCGAGCACGGCGGCTATGGCGGCCGGCTGGCGGCCCCGGCCGCCGGAGAGATCGTGCGCCGCGCCGCGGCGCTGGGGCTCCTGCAGGACACCGGCCATGCCGGCAAAGAGGGGGGACCGCCCGATGAGCCTTGAAGGCCTGATCGACAAGCTGCGCCAGTGGCGGCGGCCCTGGGTGGCCGGCACCGAGCCGGTCGAGATCCATCGCGCCCTGCTCGAGGACGTCGAGGCGCAGGTGGTGGCGGTGGGCGGCGGTAGGAGGGTCTTCCCCTTCGACCGCGTGGAGGTCAAGCTCCTCGCCGCGACCCCCGAGGAGGCCTCGCGGCTGCAGGCCATCGCCCGGGAAGGATGGGACCTCGAGCGGGAGGTCCGGGAGCGCCTGAAGGCGAAGGGCGCCCGCTTCCCGGAAGGGCTCGCGGTCCCCGTCGAGGTCACGGAGCAGAACGGGCCCGAGTTCGGCGGCCGCCGCTACGCCCTCGCCTTCCGCAAGACGGCCGCCCGGGGAGAGGCCGAGGCCGGGCCGGCAGCCCGCGGCGCCGTGCGGCCGCTCCTCCGCCTCGCCGTCCTCAAGGGCAAGGCGGTCCGGGACGCCTACGACCTCGACGCCGACCGCATCTACCTCGGCCGCCTCGAGGAGGTCCTCGACGCCGCCGGCCGGGTCAAACGCCGCAACGACGTCGCCTTCCTGGAGGAGGGCGAGATCGAGCAGACCGTCTCCCGCGAGCACGCCCGCATCGCCTGGGACCCCGAGAGCAACGCCTTCTGGCTGCGCGACGAGGGCAGCGCCTCCGGCACCCTCCTCTTCCGCGCCGGCCGCTCGATCGAAGTCAGCCGCCACGACCGCCGCGGCGTCCGCCTCGGCACCGGCGACGAGATCTACCTCGGCCGCGCCGCACTCAAGGTGGAGATCGACCGGGGCGGCGGGTGAGGCTGCTGCGCCAGCCATGAGGATCCGTTGACCAAGCCGCGGCTTCCCGGATCGGGAGACTCGGGCGTGGGTAGTGGGTCAGTTTGGGGGTGGCAGCCTACTTAGTGCGACTTGTTCGGTGGCGCTTCGCCGCGCATCGTCCACACCTGCAGCCACTCGTCGCCGGACAGGACTGCGTCATCGTCCCAGTTGTAGACCACTTGTCTGCAACATGGGCCGCGCTGGCCATCGCGCCCGAGCGAGATGATCTTGTAACGCGGCCGCTCGTCCTTGAAGACATGTTCAATCACAAGAGGCCTGTTCCAGCCATCTTTCAGCAGGTCGAGGCGACCCACCCTGGCCAGCAGCGAGCGGATGGACGCTGTGTCCACCCGGTCAGGGTGGTAAGTATCCAGGTAAGGCATCAGGGCTGTCATATGAGTTTCGGTGATCTTTGCATTTAATGGTTCACGTAGTTTCCAACGGCGATAAGCTGAAATTGCTAGGACGTACGTTACCAGCGCCACTGCGGCGCATACCAGAGCCGACTTGAGGGTCTTCTTTGGAGTCATTGGGGCGGGTAATAGGACCAGTAGACGATCACACTCGCTGGTGCCTCTTCTGCCCCGAGGTGGCGGGCGGAGCGAGGGTCATCAGGACGCCCAGGGTGCCGCTGCCGTTGGTGGCCAGCGGCAGGACCGCGGCGCCCGCGATGACGGCCTTGCCGGGTGGCGACGCGCTCACCACGTTGGTGCCCGGCGCCCCAGGCGCCGGCAGATCGCCGGGATAGCCCTGCACCGAGAGGTTGGTGGTGGCATTCACCAGCGTGACGTTGAGGGCGACGGCTTGCGCGTTCGGCGGCACGCCGCAGGCGCCGGAGATCTGGTAGACCTGCTGCGGGCTGGTCTGCGTCAGGGGGGCGGCGGTCTGCCGGGTGTCGAGGATGCGGCAGGGCGTCAGGGTGTAGAAGCCGCCGGTCTGCCCGGATGCCGGCCCGGTGATCAGGCGCGGGCTGCCGAGGTGATCGACGTCGACGCCGCGCTGGTAGCCGTCGCTGTAGGCCCTGGCCAGCAGCGGGCCACCGCGGTAGACGTAGTCCTCCCAGAGATTGCTGCCACCCCAGGCGTTGCCCCAGGCGTAGCCGTAGAGCTCGAAGGTGCGCCGCACCTTGGCGTCAAGGCCGCGCAGCGTCCAGCGCTGGAAGTTGGCGAGACCGTTGGTCGCCGGCTGGAACTGCCACACCCGCTCGCCGTCGGCGTCGTACATGTAGAACCATTCCTGGGCGCCGTTGACGTAGTGCTTGAGCTGGTTGAGCTCGTCGTAGTCGTAACTGGCACCGTTCCAGCTCCGCAGGTTGCCGGAGGCGTCGTAGGTCCCGCCGGTCAGCTGGTTGGACCTCGAGTCGGTCGGCGTCGAGTTGCCCGGGCTGCCCACAAAGGCCTGGATGTTGCCGAAGGCGTCGTAGCTCACGCTCTGCGAGACCGTCTCGTTGGCCCCAGGGGTCGGGTTGTCGACGGCGTTGGTCTGCACCACGGCCGTCGTCAGACGGCTCACTCCGTCGTAGAGATCGTAGCCGGCGTGGCCGATCTGGGTGACGTTGCCGGCGCCGTCGTAGGCGTAGGGCCCGGTGCTCCACAGCGTGCTCGCGGGGCCCGTCGCCGTGATCGATGCCGGGCGCGGCATGCCGGTGGGATCGAGGCCGTAGGTGGTGGTGACGCCGTTGGCGTGGTTGACGCTGCTCACCATGCCGTTCGGATAATACGTGATGCCGGGGCTGGCGGTGTAGCCGTTGACGCCGGTCAAGAAGCCGTTGGTGTAGAGGTTCTGCGGCGCCAGGTTCGGGGCTCTTTTTCCGCTGGTACGGAGAGCTACTCGGGGGAAAGAACATCGTCGTAGCCGTCGTCTCGGCGGAGACACCCGGGATCCGGCACTGGATCGCTACCACCTTCATCGGGCGCAGGCCGCCCATGGGAGGTTTGGAATGGAAACGCCGCTGACCTTCGAGTACGACGAGGGCGGGGACATTCTTTACATCAACAAGGTACAACCTTACCCGGAGCAGGACACCGATCAGTTGGCCTACAATGTGACTGCACGGCGCAACCCACGGACCGACGCAGTCGAGAACCTCGAGATCCTCTTTTTCACGCGCTAGCTCCTCAAGGATGGGCAGCAACACTTCAGGGGACTCGGCGAGCTCTTCGCCGATCCGGCGCAAGCGCGGGCCTGAAACCGTCACGTCGCTGAGCACGTACCGCCTACCGCCGGCTTGGCATAAGATGCCGGCGAGGAGGAAGGGGAAGATGCCTCTCTACGAGTATCGTTGCCGGGACTGCGGCAACCAGTTCGAGATCCTGCAGGGGCTCGGCGAAGGGGCCGACGGACTGAGCTGCACGAGCTGTGGCGCCGCGGCGCTCGACAAGCGTTATTCCACCTTTGCCGCCCACGGCGGCGGCGCTGCCATCGAGGCCGGTGGCGGTTGCGATGCCGCCGACTGTGGCGCCGGAGCCGGCGCTTGCTGCGGCGGCGGTTCCTGCTCGTGGGACTCCCTCAACTGAGTTGACGCTAGGCTAGATCGCGCGCCGCCGGCTCGCGCCTCAGACCACCGGCTCTTCGGGCGGCGCCGGCGCGGCGAGGATCTCCGCTAGGCGGGTGAGGGCGGCTGCGAGACGGTCGCGCTCGGCGACCGGTCCTAGGCAGATGCGTACGGCTGCCGGGGCCGCCGCGGGATCGGCGGCGAAGGCGGCGGCGGGGTTGACGGCCACCCCTCGGCGCCGCGCTTCCTCGACGAAGGGCTCGACTCGCCAGGGAGGAGGCAGCCGTAGCCAGCCATGGCTGCTGGCCGGGTGCGAGAGCCAGCCCTGGCCGCCGAGGATGGCCCGGGCGATGTGCTGGCGGCTCTCGACCTCGCGGCGCCTGGCCGCGAGCATGCGGGCGGCTGTTCCATCCACGATCCAGCGGGTCGCCAGATCGGCGAGAGACGGCGCGGCGAACGGGCCGGTGGCAGCGACCTCCTCCTGCAGTCTCGGCACCAGCGGTTCCGGCGCGACCAGGTAACCGATGCGCATTCCCGGCGCGAAGGCCTTGCTGCCGCTGACGATGTGGCAGGTGCGCTCCGGAGCGAGCGCCGCGAGCGGCGGCGGCGGATCGGGGAGCAGGAAGTCGTAGACGCTGTCCTCGATCAGGGCCAGGTCGAGCCGGCGGGCAACTGCCACCAGCTCGAGGCGGCGTGCCCTGGGCATGACGGCCGAGGTCGGGTTGTGCAAGGTGGCCTGGCAGAAGAGCACGCCGCCGCGACGGCCGCCGCACGCCTCGGCGAGCGCGTCGGGGATCAGGCCGTGCTCGTCGATCGCCACCGGATGCGCCTGCAAGCCGAGGGTGCGCGCCGCCCGCTTGATCCCGGGGTAGGTCAACGCCTCCACGAACAGGGCGTCGCCGGGGCGTGCCAGCGCGGCCAGGGCGACGAGGATCGCGTGCTGCGCGCCGCTGGTGACCACGACTTCCGACGCGCGCGGCGCCCAGGCACCGCGCCTCACCCAGGCGGCCCCCGCGCTCCGGTGGTCGCCGCCGCCTCCCGGGGGGTCGCGCCGTTCCAGGCCCTCCCAGAGAAGGCGGGCGTCCGCGGCCAGCTGGCGCGGCGCGCCGTCCTCGTCGCCGGCGATCGTCACGAAGTTCGCGGTCAGCTCGACGACGTCGCCGCCGTCGCCGCGGTCCGGCATGGGCGACCGGGCGCCGGCGGCGGGCGTGACCACGAAGGTGCCGCGGCCCACCTCCCCGCGGACGAGTCCCCAGGCGGCGGCCTCGCGGTAGGAGCGGCTGGCCGTCACGACGGTGATCTTCAGCGCGCGCGCCAGCTCGCGGTGTGTGGGCAGCCGCGTGCCCGCTGCGAGCCGCCCGGTCGCCACGTCCTCTCGCACGGCCAGAGCGACCCGGCGGTACAGGGGACCTGGCGCATCGGCGAGCCTGGGTTGCCAGATTGTCATAGCCTGATTGTACTACTTGACGCCTATCAATTGTCAAATTAGGCTCCAGAGAGAACAGGAGAGCGCTGATTACACTATTACAATCTGACGTCAAGAGTCGGGATAGAGAGGAGCCGCTCCATGCTCGTGTACCACGTCGATGCGTTCGCCCAGAGGCCCTTCGCCGGGAACCCGGCCGGGGTCTGCCTGCTGTCCCAGCCGCGCGACGATTCCTGGATGCATTCCCTGGCCTTGGAGCTGAACCTTCCCAAGACCGCCTTCGTGCTCCGCGAGGGTGCGGACCAGAGCTTCCGCCTGCGCTGGTTCGGCATGGACGGCGAGTCCCAGCTCTGCGGCCACGCCACCCTCGCGGCCGCACACGTCCTGTGGCAGAGCGCGCTGGCGCCGCCGGCCGAGCCGATCCGTTTCTTGACCGCGAGCGGGACCCTGCAGGCGCGCCAGCTCGGGGCGGGTTGGATCGAGCTCGACTTCCCGGCCGAGGTCGCCGTCGAGGAGTCGCGGCCGGCCCTCGCCGAGGCCCTGGGAGTCGAGCCGCGCTGGATGGGCCGCAACCGCCTCCATTTCCTGGTCGAGGTCGAGAGTGAAGAGGCCGTGCGCGCCGTGCAGCCGGACTTTCGGCGCCTGGCGGCGGTCCTCTCCCCGGCCCACGGGGTGAGCGTCACCGCCCGCGCCGCCGCCGCCAGACCAGCGGCGGACCTCCCCCCGATCGACTTCGTGTCGCGCTTCTTCGCGCCGCCGATCGGCGTCGACGAGGATGCGGTGACCGGCTCGGCGCACTGCGCGTTGGGACCGTACTGGGCGGCGAAGCTCGGCAAGCTCGAGCTCTCCGCCTACCAGGCGTCTGCACGCGGCGGCGCCCTGCGGGTCCGCGTCGCCGGCGATCGCGTCTACCTGGCCGGCCAGGCCGTGAGCCTGTTGCGCGGCGAGCTCCTCCTCGGGAGGGAGTCATGATCGAGCTGATCCTCAAGCGTTTCGAGAACCCGGACGAGACCCGCATCTTCGAGAAGGGGCGCTTCGACCTCGTGCGCCTCGGCGGTCTCACTATCGGCCGAGCCGAGTACCAGCCCGGATGGCGCTGGTCGACCCACGTCGCGCCGCTGGCCGGGAGCGAGCTCTGCGAGGTCGAGCACGTCGGCATGGTGATCTCCGGCCGCGCCATGGCCGCGATGCGCGACGGCAGGCAGGTCGAGCTCGCCGCCGGCTCCCTGTTCTACATCCCGCCGGAGCCCCATGACAGTTGGGTCATCGGCGACGAGCCCTACGTCTCGCTGCACTTCCAGGGAGCCGCGGACTACACCCGGTGACGGCCGGCGGCCGGTGGCCGCCGCATCCCATGATTCCCGCGGCTGCTCGTTATCGGAGAGATCGCATCCGCAAGCGAGAAAACGGAGGCCCCCCCCAAGGCCCGGCCAGATCGGAACGGGGCGAGGTAGGCGGCAGAGGAGGGGAAGCATGTCTCGCCGCGAGGAGACCGGCGGCGAGCTGTCCCGCGATGCAGGCTCGAGCGCACCTACAGCAGATGTGAAGACGGCAGGTGCTTGAAAATCTGCGCGCCTTCGACCAAACTCCAATTCCACAAGACCGGAGGACGGCCGCGGCGCTGTCGTGCGCGAGGCCGCTGCCGGGAAGTTTTCGCTGCTCCGGCGGGTTCCCCGATCCGTCGCCCGGAGATCCCCCAGCAGGAAGCAGAGCGAAGAGGAGACGCCCATGACCGCCACCACGGCCCCGATCGAGACCTTGCCCTTCCAAGCCGAGACCAAGCAGCTGCTGGACATCATGATCCACTCGCTGTACTCGAACAAGGAGATCTTCCTGCGCGAGCTGATCTCGAACGCCTCCGACGCGCTGGACCGCCTGCGCTTCGAGGCGGTCACCCAGCCCGAGTTGATGGCGGGCGACGAGAAGCTCGAGATCCGGATCGAGGCCGACCGCGAGCACCGCACCCTGACCGTCCGCGACAACGGCATCGGCATGAACCGCGACGAGGTGGTCGCCAACATCGGCACCATCGCCAAGTCGGGCACCCGCGAGCTGGTCGAGCGTCTCCGGCAGGGCGAGTCGAAGCAGGCGATCGCCGAGCTGATCGGCCAGTTCGGGGTCGGCTTCTACTCCTCGTTCATGGCGGCCCAGCGCGTCGAGCTGGTGACCCGGCGCGCCGGCGAGTCCGCCGCGACCCGCTGGGAGTCGACCGGCGACGGCACCTACCAGATCTCGGAGGCCGATGCCGAGCACCTGCCCGCGCGCGGCACCTCGATTACCCTCCACCTCAAGCCCGAGGACCGCGACAACGGTATCGAGGACTGGAGCGACCGCTGGGTGATCAGCCGCATCGTCCGCCGCTACTCGGACTTCGTCTCCTACCCGATCATTCTCACCGCCGAGAAGGACCCCGAGATCGAGGACCTGGCGAAGGAGAAGGAGACCGGCGAGAAGCCGAAGATGCCCCTCGAGGAGAAGGTCCTCAACTCGATGAAGCCGATCTGGACGCGGCCGCAGTCGGAGGTCACCGCCGAGGAGTACAACGAGTTCTATCGCCACATCGCGCACGATTGGACCGAGCCGCTGAAAGTGATCTCCTTCAAGGCGGAGGGCCGCATCGAGTACCAGGCGCTGCTGTTCGTGCCGGCGCAGGCGCCCTACGACCTGTATTACGTGGCCTCGAAGCCCGGCCTGCAGCTCTACGTCAAGCGCATCCAGATCCTCGAGAAATGCGAGGACCTGCTCCCGCAGTACCTGCGTTTCGTGCGCGGCGTCGTCGATTCGCCCGACCTCTCGCTGAACGTCTCGCGCGAGATGCTGCAGCAGGATCGCCACATCACGACCATGCGCAAGGGGCTGACCAAGAAGGTGCTCGACACGCTGGACGAGATGCGCGAGTCGGAGGGCGAGACCTACCTCAAGTTCTGGAAGGAGTTCGGCCGCGCCATCAAGGAAGGGGTCAGCTCCGACTACGAGAACAAGGACCGGCTGCTCGAGCTGCTGATCTTCGAGTCGTCGCACGATCCCGAGAAGCTCACCTCCCTCAAGGATTACGTGGCGCGGATGCAGGAGGGGCAGACCGAGATCTTCTATCTCACCGGCGAGTCGCGCTCACAGGTCGCGAGCTCGCCCCACCTCGAAGCGATCAAGGAGAAGGGCTACGAGGTGCTGTACCTGGTCGACACGGTCGACGAGCTGCTCACCCAGTCGCTGAACGAGTACGCGGGCAAGCGGCTGAAGTCGGTGGGCAAGGGCACGGTCTCGCTCGGCAGCGACGAGGAGAAGAAGCAGGCCGAGGAGGCGCTCAAGGCCAGGGAGGAGGAGCTCAAGCCGCTGCTCGAGCTGCTGCAGAAGAAGCTCGACGAGCACGTCAAGCAGGTGCGCCTGACCAGCCGCCTCACCGCCTCGCCGGTCTGCCTGGTCGGCGCCGAGCACGATTACAGCCCACAGCTCGAGAAGCTGCTGCAGAAGGGCAAGGGCGGCGGCCCCAAGCAGCGCCGCATCATGGAGCTCAACCCCGGCCACCGCATCCTGGCCGGGCTCAAGGAGCACTTCGACCGCGATGCCGCGGATCCGCTGATCGCCGAGTACGCCGAGCTGCTGCTGGGCTACGGCCTGCTGGCCGAAGGCTCCGAGCTGCCCGACTCGGCCCGCTTCAACCGCGCCGTCGCCGAGCTCATGGCCCGCGGGATCTAGAAGTCGGCGGCCCGCCGCCGCCGAGGCTAGGGCATCGCCAGAGCGGCGATCTCGGCGTCGGGATGGGTTCGGCCGCCGTCCCGTACCGCGGCGATCGCCGGGGTCGCCGAGCTTGCCGCGGCCGAGCGCGCCGCGGCGGCGGCCGGGAGGGTGCCGAAGCGCCGCTCCCGGTGCCGGAACTCGAGCACCGCGGCCTCGAGATCGGCGGCGCCGAAGTCGGGCCACATGCGCTCGGTGAAGATGAGCTCGGCGTAGGCGCACTCCCACAGCAGGAAGTCCGAGAGGCGCTTCTCACCGCCGGTACGGATCAGCATGTCGACGTCGTGGGCGCGCTCCTCCGGACACTCGGCGACGAGGCGCGAGAACTCCTCGCGCGAGATCGGGGCGCCCGGGGGCGGCTGGCCGGCGCTCAGGCGCCAGGCGGCGCGCAGGATGGCGTCCCGCGCCGAGTAGTCGACGGCGATCCGCAGCCAGAGCTTCTCGCCCCGCGAGGTCGCCCGCTCGGCCGATTCGATCTCCCGCACCAGCGAGGAGGCGAGGCGGTCGCGCCTGCCGATCACCTGGAGGCGCACGCCGTTCTCGACGCAGCGCCCGGTCTCCGCCATGAGGTAGCGGCGCAGCAGCCGCATCAGGGCGCCCACCTCCTCCGGCGGCCGCCGCCAGTTGTCCGAGGAGAACGCGTACAGGGTCAGGATGTCGATGCCGCGATCCGGAGCGGCTTCGACCGTCCGCCGCACCGCGTCGGCTCCCGCCAGGTGCCCCGCGGTGCGCGACTTGCCGCGCGCCACGGCCCAGCGGCCGTTGCCATCCATGATGATGGCGGCATGGAGGCCGCTCAACGCCCGCCTCCCGCCGCCGGCACCGGGTTCCCGATCCCGATCCATCTCTCTTGGGCCATTCGCCCATCCCTCCTCGAGCTGAACACTGGTTGCATGTAGAACTTACGTCGTAGGCGCCGCAGACGTCGCCGGCGGTCCTCATGCGTCCCGCGTGGCATGGATGATGGCTTCCATGTGATCGAGGTAACGCTCGAGCGCCCGCTTGCCGGCGGCGGTCAGGCGGTACTCGGTCTTCGGCAGGCGGCCGACGAACGACTTGTCGCACTGGATGTAACCGGCCTCTTCGAGCTTCCGTGCGTGGACGCTGAGGTTGCCGTCGGTGGTGCGCAGGAGCCTCTTCAGATCGTTGAAGCTCAACCGCTCGTCCACGGCCAGCGCCGAGACGATCCCCAGCCGCATGCGCTCGTGGATCAGGCGGTCGAGCTCGAGAGCGGCGCGGGTGGTGTCTTCCGGGGGAGGCGCGCTCGGGGTGACGGCGCCATGGTGCCCGTCGCCCGGGAGGTGGCTGTGCTTGGCGATCCTAGCCATGGGTTGCCATCCTCGGCATCCGCCTCGGCATCAACCGCCGTGGCGCCTGGCGATGAACAGGCCGAAGAGCAGGTTCAGGCCGCCGAAGCCCGCCGCGAGGAAGGCGTCGCCCCAGTTGGCCGGAGCGAACAGCGCGGCGGCGCCCAGCGCCATGAATCCCAGCCCCATGATCGGCACGATGCGCACCGAGAACGCGCCGCCGGTGACGACGGCGGTGCCGTAGAGCAGCAGCCACATGCCGGGCAACAGCGCGCGCTCGCCGGCGGCGAACAGCGCCACGCTGAGCAGCGCACCGGCGGCGAGCGGCGGCACGAGGCCGAGCGCGAAGCGCCGCCCGGGCCGCGACACCAGGCTGAGCCGGGCTTGGCGCGCCTTCCAGACGACCGCACCGCCGGTGACCAAGGCGGCGATCAGCGCCTCCGCCAGCCAGACGGTCAGCCACCCCTGCGCCGTCGCCTGCTTCGCCGCCAGCCACGCGGCCACCAGCGCGGTCAGGCCGACCGCGATCTCGCCGACGCCGGAGACGGCGGTGAAATACACCGCGTCCTCCATCGTCTGGCGAATGAACCGCAGATTGTCCATCGCCCGCAGGTGAAGCGCAGGCGGCTCGGCCGGACCAGCAACGGAGGAAAGCGGGGGGCGAGCGCGAGTCGGCAGGTTCACGGCGGCAACTCTACCGGCCGGGAGCGCCCCCCGTCAAGTACTTTGCCTCACAAAGTCAGGTGGGATGGTCGATTGGGAAGGTGTACGTGGCGGAACGGTGACCGGAGAGCCTAGCAGCCGGAGGGGAGGAGGGAGGGCCGCGGTAGGCGGATCTCCTTGCCGCCGACCTTTGGGCGAGGCGCCGCAGTCCACCACCCCTCCGCATCCACTACCCTGAGCGCCTCGCCCAAAGGGAGGTGGCAAAGAGATCCGCCTACCGCGGCCCGGCCGGAGGGAGATTCCCCGTAGGCCCCCGGTTGGAGAGATTCCGGGCCATCGAGGCCACCATCGCGACCATGCCCATCAGGCCCATCGACTTGCCCATCGACAGCTCGCGGCCGAAGACCCGGTAGACGAGGTCTTGCGGCACCGCCGCCACCTGCTCGAGCGGCGCCCCCGAGAGCCCCTCGTCCAGGATCACCGCCAGCGACTTGGCCGAGATGCCCTGCGGGTTTTCGACCGCGAAGTGGAAGTCCAGCGTGCCGTCCGGCCGCTGCTCGCTCCAGACGTACGCCTCCGACTCGCAGGCGGGCACCTGGTTGTCCTGGGAGAACGGGCGCCGCGCGATCTGCGGCGGCACCTCCTCGAAGCGATCGGCGATGTCGATCAGCAGCTGGATGCGCTCGGCCCGGTCGGGGACCAGGTCGAGCAGCTCCAGGGTCTCTTCCAGCTTGTCGGGAAGCGGCATAAGGGTCACGGGTCCCGGCGGCTACTGGCCTGGTTCTCCCACGCAGGGGCCGCCATCTATCGGAGCCAGTCGGAGCCAGTCGGAGCCAGTCGGAGCCAGTCGGAGCCAGTCGGAGTCGGGGCCTCAGCGCTCGATGGGCACTCCCACGAGGTTGCCCCACTCGGTCCAGCTGCCATCATAGTTGCGCACCCTGGGATAGCCCAAGAGGTGGGTGAGCACGAACCAGGTGTGGCTGCTGCGCTCGCCGATCCGGCAGTAGACGACGACGTCGTCGTCGGGCGACAGGTGCGCCTCCCCCTCGTAGATCGCCTTCAGGTCGGCGGCCGGCTTGAAGGTGCCGTCGTCGGGATTGACCGCCCGCGCCCACGGCACGTTGGCCGCACCGGGGATGTGGCCGCCGCGCAGCGCGCCCTCGTTCGGGTACTCGGGCATGTGCAGGCGCTCGCCGGTGTACTCGGCGGGGCTGCGGACGTCGATGAGGCGCCCCTTGGCCTGCAGATGATCGAGCACCTGCTGCCGGAAAGCCCGGATCTTCTTGTCGTCGCGCGCCGGGGCCTGGTAGTCCGAGGGAGGGTACTGCGGCACCTCGCGGCTCAGCGGGCGGTTCTCCTGCGCCCACTTGATGCGGCCGCCGTCCATGATCTTGGCCTGGTCGTGGCCGAAGAGCTGGAAGACCCAGTAGGCGTAGGTGGCCCACCAGTTGTTGCGGTCGCCGTAGAAGACGATGGTGGTGTCCTTGGTGATCCCGAGGCGGCGCATCAGGGCGGCGAAGCCCTGGTGGTCGAGGTAGTCCCGCTTCACCTGGTCGTTGAGGTCGCGCGTCCAATCGATCTCGACGGCGCCCGGGACGTGGCCCGTGCCGTAGAGCAGCGGGTCCTCGTTGGACTCGACGATACGGATCTTCGGGTCCTGCAGGTGCTGGGACACCCACTCGGTGGACACCAGCACGTTCGGGTTGACGTAGCCACGGCTCTCGATTTCGCTCACGGTGTCGGCTCTCCTTTCACGCCCGGGCGGACGGGAACCATCTATTTGTGACCATTCATATCATCTTTGTGCCCCGCGGCCAATCCCGGGGGGGACAGGGCGGTCATGTCCCGACTGGCAGACCAGTGGCCGCCGCCGCCGGCTCGGCCGCCGCGGCGGCGGCGTGCGGCCGGGACGGGGCGCTGGCGATCCAGGCCCGCAGCACCTCGGCGACGCTCCAGGCCTGCGCCACGCAGCCGCGCGGCGTCCACGGCTCCTCGGCGTCGAAGATCTCGGCGATGGTGCCGAGGCAGCCCTCGCCCAGGTGCGGCACGAAGCCTTGCAGCAGGGCATGCGCGCCCGCCAGGTCGCCGGGATGGACCCGCAGCCAGGCATCGGCGAACGGACCGATGAGCCAGGCCCAGACGGTGCCCTGGTGGTAGGCGGCATCGCGGGCACGCAGGTCGCCGTCGTAGGTGGGCTTGTACTCGGGCTCGCCGGGCGCCAGCGAGCGCAGGCCCAGCGGCGTCAGCAGCCGCTGCCGCACCGTCTCGAAGACCGGCTGCCAGCGCTCGGGCGCCAGCACCGGGTGCGGCAGGGACAGCGCGAAGATCTGGTTCGGCCGGCAGGCGGCATCGTCGCCGTGCTCGCCGTCCACCACGTCGTAGAGATAGCCGCCCGCCGCGTACCAGAAGCGGCGGTTGAACGAGTCGCGGGCGCACCGGGCGAGGTCACCGATCCGATCGGCGCGGGCGCCGCGATCGGCGCGATCGACGCTCGTGGCGGCGCGATCGGCGCTCGTGGCGTCTTCGGTACGATCGACGCTCGTGGACTCTTCGGGGCGGTCCGGCCGCAGCCAGCCCTCGAGCAGGCAGAGCGCGTTGTACCAGAGCGCGTTGATCTCGACCGCCTTGCCCCGGCGCGGCGTCACCACCCAGTCACCCACCTTGGCGTCCATCCAGGTGAGCTGATAGCCGGGGGCCCCCTGGCGCAGAAGGCCGTCGTCCGGATCCATCCCGATGCCGAAGAGGGTGCCGGCGACATGGTGATCGAGGATGTCGAGCAGCACCGGCAGCAGCAGCTCGAGCGTGTCACGGTCGCCGGTCGCGGCCAGGTAGCGGTCGAGGGCGTGGAAGAACCAGAGCGAGGCGTCGGCGGTGTTGTAGAGGCCCTCGCGCCCGCCCTCGGGGAAGAGGTTGGGGATCAACCCGTCGCGCACGTGGCGGGCGAAGGTGCGCAGGATGTAACCGGCCTCGATGGCACGCCCGGTCACCAGCGTCAGCCCCTCGAGCCCGATCATGGTGTCCCGCCCCCAGTCGGTGAACCAGTGGTAACCGGCGACGATGCTGCGCGCCTCGTCGCCGGCGGCGCGGGCGCGCGCGGCGTCCTCGCTGCGCGGAGGAGCGATCACGAACTGGTCGGCGGCCAGGGTCAGCTCCGCCGGCGTCCCTTCCTGGGCGCGAGGGTCGGCGATCGCCAGCAGCCGCTCTCGCCGCTCGATCTCCGCCGTCAGCGCTTCGCGTGGCCGCAGGGCGCGGAGGGTCTCCCAGGACTCGGTCGACGCGATCAGGCTGGCCTCCTGGCCCGCTTCGCCCGTGGCAGCCACCGACAGGTCGGCGGCGAAGAACCCGGGGCACCAGAGGTCGCCGACCGACTCGTAACCGCGCCTCTCCTCCACCTCGTAGCGCACCCCCGAGACCACGCGGCCGGCGACGGTGAAGGTCGGCTCCGCCCCGGCAAGCCACAGCCGCAGCGGCGGCAGCGCCGGCCAGGACGAGGCGAGCTCGTAGCGGCCGTCGGTCACGGTCAGCACGTACGGCGTGCCAAGCGGGGTCGAGACCGGGGAGTCGTGCGGCCGGAAGTGCACGGCGGGATGGATCTCCAGGCGGACGGCCTCCGGGCCCCGGCGCAGCCGGTAGAGGACGTAGACGGTGTTCTGCAGGTGCGCCAGGAAGACGCGCTTCTCGACGGCGTAGTCCCCCACCTCGTAGCGCCAGATCGGCAGCCCGGCCTCCAGGCGGAGCTCGCGCAGGTGGCCGGCGCCCGGGGGCTCGATTCCCTCCCCGCCGAGCCGATCGCCGCCCAGCCGGACGATCAGGCCGTTGGGCAGGCGCAGCACCTCGGAGAGCTGGCCGAGCATCAGCATGCGGCCGACCGGCGCCGGCAGCGCCGCCACCAGCAAGCCGTGGTAGCGCCGCGTGGGGATGCCGGCGAGGGTGCCGGACGCGTAGCCGCCGAGGCTGTTGGTGACCAGCCACTCGCGGCGCACCAGCGCCGCCGGCTGGGCGACGGCCGCTTCCTCGACCAACGCCTCGGGCCAGGGCATGCTGCGGTCCGGGAGGTCGCGCTCGTCCTTCGGCACGGCGGGATCGGCGGCGGGAGCCGGCCCGCCAGCCTCGCCGAAGCTCGCCGCGGACTGCCGGACGTCGGGCGGATTCATCTCTGGCTCTCCTCGCTGATGGTCGTCGCGGCGCTCACGCTCGCCCTCCGGGGACCTTGCCATCCCTCGCGTCTCCCCTCTCGTCCTTCTCGTCCTTCTCGTCGCCGCCGCCGCCGGGCACCACCTCGGCGCCGACCGGCAAGCGGCGGGCTGTGGCGGCTGCCGGAGCCGCCGGCGCTGCCGGAGCCGCCGGCGCTCGTCGCGCGGCGGCCGTGGCTTCTCCCAACTCTGGCGTCGTCCTGGAGGGCACGCCGCAGCAAAATGCACAGCCTGTGCCGGCGGCGCCTTCCCGCCTCCGCGCGAGGCCGCCGGATCGTCTGCCGGATCGTCCGCTGAAACCGTTTTCACTTGGCGGTGCTTCGGGTTATATTAGCGCCCCGCGCCGTGGTCTGAACCGTCTCCGTCCCTCGATCCACCGGCTCCGGCGGCACCGCCGGCCGACAGGGGGGTCTGCCGCTGCCGGTGGGAGTGAACATGACCGATTCGAGCACCAACGACGTCGTGCGCAAGCTGCGCGAGCTGTCACGCAACCTGTGGTGGTCCTGGCAGCCGGACATCCGCGCCATCTTCCGCGAGCTGGCGCCGGAGATCTGGAGCGCGATCTACCACAACCCGGTGGCCCTGCTCGAACGCATGGACGGCGACGAGATCTCGCGCCGCGTGCACGATCTCGAGATGCAGACCCGCATCAACCAGGCCCACCGCCGCCTGGGCGAGTACCTGCGCGGCGGCGCCGACTGGGCGATCGCCAACGCCGGCCCGCTGCTCGCCCGGCCGCTGGCCTACTTCTCCGCCGAGTTCGGCCTGCACCATTCGATCCCGATCTATTCCGGCGGCCTCGGCGTGCTGGCGGGCGATCACCTCAAGAGCATGAGCGACCTGGGGGTGCCGGTGGTCGGCGTCGGCCTCTTCTACCACGAGGGGTACGTGCACCAGCAGATCGACGCCACCGGCTGGCAGCAGGACCTCTACGAGCCGATCGCCGTCGAGGAGCTGCCGGTCGATCCCTGGCTGGGAGCGGACGGCGAGCAGCTGCGCTTCCCGGTCGAGCTGCCCGGCCGCGAGGTCTACCTGCGCGTCTGGCACGTGCAGGTGGGGCGCAGCGATCTCCTGCTGCTCGACGCCCGCGACGACGCCAACGCCGCCGCCGACCGCGAGCTCACCGGGCGCCTCTACGGCGGCGACCAGGAGACCCGCATCCAGCAGGAGATCCTACTCGGGGTCGGCGGCTTTCGCGCCCTGCGCCGGCTCGGCATCCGGCCCGCGGTGCTGCACCTGAACGAAGGGCACTCGGCCTTTGCCCTGCTCGAGTGGGCGCGGCAGCGGGTCGAGGAGGACGGCCTCACCGCCGCGGCCGCCCTGCGCGAGGTGAGGACGGCCAGCGTCTTCACCACCCACACCCCGGTCCCCGCCGGCCACGACCGCTTCAACCCCGACCTCGCGCAGCGGCACCTCGAGCCGCTCGCCGCCGGCCTCGGCCTGCCGGTCGCCGAGGTGATGGCCCTGGGATCGGAGCCGCCGTTCGATCCGGCCGGCACCTTCGGTCCGACGCTGCTGGCGCTGCGGCTCTGCCATCGCGCGAACGGCGTCTCGGCGCTCCATGGCCGGGTGTCGCGCCAGATGTGGGAGGTGCTCTACCCGGGCCTCCGGGAAGAGCAGGTGCCGATCGGCCACGTCACCAACGGGGTCCACGTCCGCACCTGGCTGGCCGGCGACATGCAGGACCTCATCGCCCATTACCTGGGCAGACGGTGGCTCGACAAGCTCGCGAGCGCCGAGACCTGGAGACAGATCGACGCCATCCCCGACGCCGAGATCTGGGAGGTGCACCAGGTGCTCAAGGCGCAGGTGATGGCTTTCGTCCGCCGCCGTCTCGCCGACCGCCGCCGTCGCCTGGGCCTGCCCGAGCCGGCGGCGCCGCCGCTCGGCCCCGAGACGCTCACCCTGGGCTTCGCCCGCCGCTTCGCCACCTACAAGCGGGCCGACCTGCTGCTGCGGGACCTCGACCGGCTGGCGCGCCTGGTCGGCGACCCGGCGCGCCCGGTGCAGATCATCTACGCCGGCAAGGCCCACCCCCAGGACGAGGGCGGCAAGGAGCTCGCCCGGCAGATCGTCCGCCTGGAGGAGGACCCGCGCTTCGCCGGCCGCATCGTGTTCGTCGAGAACTACTCGATGTTCATCGGCCGCCAGCTGGTGCAGGGCGTGGACGCCTGGCTCAACACGCCGCGCCGCCCGCTCGAGGCGTGCGGCACCAGCGGCCAGAAGTGCATCCTCAACGGCGTCCTCAACATCTCCATCCTCGACGGCTGGTGGGCCGAGGCGTTCGACGGCAGCAACGGCTTCGCCATCGGCGCCGCCGAGTCGCACGCCGATCCCGGAGTGCAGGACGAGCGCGACTCCCAGGCGCTGTTCGAGCTGCTCGAGCGCGAGGTGATCCCGCTCTACTACAGCCGCGACGACACCGGCCTGCCGCGCGGCTGGATCGCCAGGGTCAAGCGGGCCATCCGCACCCTCGCCTGGCGCTACAACGCCGACCGCATGGTGATGGACTACGTCCAGGAGTGCTACGTCCCCGCGGCCGGCGGCGATACCTCCCGCATGCCTCCGGCATAGCCTCCGGGGAATCCCTCCGACCGGGCCCCGGGCGGCGGAGATCCTCGCCGACCTCCGTCGTGCTCACCGATCATCTCGCCTCGAGCGGACTGCTGCGCCTCGCCCCAAATGTCGGCGAGCGAGGAGAGCCGCCGATCACGGCTCAAGATTACATTGACACATCGCAATTACCCAATACCATTGCTCGCATCCGTCAATCGATGAGAATATAGGAACGTCCGTGATGGGCCATCGCCCCTCTATAAACCGAGGGCCCACACCTTGGGAGGGCCAATGCTGACCGAGAGAGGTTTTCATGATCTTCTTAGTATGCCCGAAGGTGAGACTCTCGATTTTAAGTCGACCTCATATCACTTATCCCATGGCGATGACAGTGGCCTTACGTTGGTTAAAGATGTCATCTGCATGGCGAACACTCCACGCGATCAATCGGCCTTTATCATTACCGGGGTACGGCGGAGTGCTGACGGAGTGTCCGAGCTACTGGGAGTTGACGCGCATCCAGATGATTCT
>DATDGZ010000421.1:0-4812 GCA_036521795.1 Thermoanaerobaculia bacterium
GGACTGCACTGGCCTCGCCCAAAGGTCGGCCGGGGGTACATCCGCCGTTCGAGGCCCTTCCTCCGCCCCTCCGGCCATCGGGCTCTCCGGCCACCTTCATCTTCGGACAGGCCGCCGCCGCTTTGGACCCGCGGCCCAGCCGTTTCCCATTCTGTGACCATTGGCTGCACTCTTTAACCGAGATAGGTCCCCAAGGTTCGCGTGAACCGCTGGCGGTTTACCTATTTCAGAAAGAGAGTTGCATCCTATGCGTCAACATGTACGGAGGATGGTGTTGGTGGTGGTCCTCGTCCTGGTGGCAGCTCCGGCGATATCCGCCAGTACCTCGGCGATCAGGCCGATGGCGGCGGCGCCGGTCACCGTCGCGACACTGCTGGACGGCCTGCGCTCGCTTTGGCAGGCGGTGTCTCATGCGGTGCTGCCGGCGGGCAGGCCTATGGGCAAGAAGCTGCGGCCCGCATGTCAAGGCCCCGAGGCGGACCCAAACGGCTGTCCTCCGGGAACAGCACCCGATCAAGGACCGGATGCCGACCCGAACGGGTAGCAGAACAGGTGGCAAGACGTAGACACCGCCGGCCGGCCTGGTGGGCTCGCCGATCGGGCCGGCCGGCACCCTTGTTGTGCAGGGACTAAATCTCGTACACTAGACACTTGCTGATTCACTTGACGTGCAGAGGGAGGAACGAAGTTGCCCATTGACGACACCCCCGACGCCGACGACACGACCCTCCACATCACCCGCGAGCTGCTCCAAGCCATCCGGGAAGGACGGATCCCTCCGCGCGCCCTCGTCGTGCTCGGCCTCGAACACGTGAGGAGCCTGTGCCCTCACTGTCGGGCGGAGCTCGACCGCGACCAGGAGGACCGGCGCCGGGTAGCCTACGAGGGGCCAGCAGCGTTCGAGGAGACCTTCCGCAACCTCGAAGCGCTGATCGAGCAGCACTCCGAGCAGATGAACGAGGAAGCGCAACGGGCGGATGCCCTGGTCGCGGAGCTCCTGCCGCTGCCGCCGGCGCAGCGCTTGGAGCGCGTACGGGAAGACCCTCGGCATTTCGCCAAGCGGCTCGTTCCGCGACAGCTCATCGACCTGGCCGAGCGCGCCACTCCGGCCGAGCCGGAGAAAGCCCTTTCCCTCGCGCAGTGCGCGTATCTCATCTGCGAGGAGCTGCCGGACCGGTGGCCGGATCGCGGCGGCATGATGGTGGAAGCCCTGGGCCTGATGGGCAACGCGGAACGGCTGCTGGACCGGTTCGAGGAGGCACGAGCCTTGTTCCGATTGGCGCAGTCGACGCTATGGGAAGAGGGCGTGACGGACCCCCTGGTCTATGCGGGGCTGGATTCGGTTCGGGCAAGCTTGGCGCGTGTCATGGGGCGGCTCGAGGACGCGGCCCGGTTGGTCGCGCGGGCGGCGTTGATCTACCAGGGCCTCGCCGAGGTCGAGCTTGCCGCGAAATGCGGCATCCAGCTCGGTTGCATCCACTACCGGGCTGGTGAGTACAGGGAGGGCCTGCAGGCACTCGACAGAGCGCTGCGCCACCTGGACCAGGAGCAGGACAAGCGCCTGGTCTGGTGCGCCCGACACAATCAGACGCTTTGCCTGATGGAGCTCGGCGAACTGGTGGTGGCGAGCCAGCACTTCGCGGAGGACCAGGACCTCTACGCGGCCTTTGACGACGCCTGGACGCGGCTGCGACGCGATTGGCTGGAGGGCCGGCTGCTCGAGGCGAGCCGGCCGAAGGAGGCGGTGCGGCTGCTGCAGCTCGCGCGGACCGGCTTCCTGGCCGAGGGCGGCGTCTTCGACTCGGTGCTGGTCAGCCTGGATCTCGGGCAGCTCTTCCTGCGCGCCGGCCGGATCGCGGAGCTCGAGGGCCTGGCCGCGGAGCTGAGCGAGCTCCTGCGGGTCCGAGGCGAGAGCCTGGCGGCCGAGACGCTCGCGATCCTGCGCACGGTGCTCGCGACGATCGGCAGCGGCGCGGCGACGGTGCGCCTCCTCGGCGAAACGGCGGCGATGCTGAGGCGCCGCGGGGACCGCCGCGCCAGTGCGGCCGGCTCCCCGAACTGAGGCCGTCGTGCCGGGGAACGAAGCCGACGCGGAGCTCGCCGAGGTCGTGGAGTCGGTCCGGCCGGAGCTGCGGCGCATCCTCTTCGCACATCGCATTCCGCCCGAAGCCGCGACCGACGTGATGCGGTTCGCACTGCTGGGCGGCGTGGCTCACTGGCGAGAGATCGGCGACAAGGCACGATGGCTCCTCGAGGCCGTCGAGCTCGAGTGCCTGACCTATTGGTCGGAGCGCGGCCTGCGCTCGCCGGCGATACGCCGACCCGCCCCGCCGCCCGGACTGGATCACCTGGAAGACAGCGCCGGCCGCGTGCTGGTCGACCTGGACCTGCTCCGGGCGATGCTGCCGTTGAGGCGCCGGCGCGTGGTGTTCGCGCGCGGCGGGGCGGTGGCGCAGCTGCGCTGGCTGCTGAGAGCGTCGGCACTGGCGGCCTAGCTCGCCCGCCGCGAGCGCGCCCGGCTCGCCAGCAGCCAGGCCGCTCCTCCCAGCCAGGCGAGCAGCGACACCGCCGCGCCGGCGCGGAGGCCGGGGGTGCGGTAGCTCATGACGATGCGGTGCGGTCCGGGCTCGACGGGGACGGCGCGGAAGAGGCCGTCGGCCAGGAGGATGGGGGCGGGGTGGCCGTCCGTGGCGGCCGACCATCCTGGGGCCCATTCGTCCAGCAGCACGGCGTAGCCGCCGGCCGGGGAGTCGCAGTCGAGCAGCACCTGCTCGGGCCGCGGCTGGCGTGCGTGGCAGGGCGAAAGGGGCCCCTGCTGCGCCGGCGTCTTCCCGGGGTCCGGATTCACCAGGGTAACCAGGGCGGGATCGTCCTCCCTCCCCGCCTCGGCGAGCGCCGCGAGCGCCTGACCGGGAGTGGCCGCCGCCCGCCAGCGGGGCGTGACGAAGGCGCGCGGGCGTATCGCTCCGGCGGCCAGCAGGGCGCTGCCGCCCTCGCCCGTGGCCACCACCGGGAAGGGGAGGCCGAGGGTCTCCGGATCGCGGATCACCAACCAATCGACTCCCAGCAGCCGCGCGAACGCCGTCGCGCTCAGGTGGGGAAAGACCTCGCGGCCGAAGCGCAGGAAGCGAGTGCTCTCTCCGGGCTCGAAGCCGGGAAGGACGTCGAAGCCGAAGCGGGAGGCGATGTTGGTGTCGAGCGACTCGTGATAGTCGCGGGCGATCTCGTCGCCGCCGTGGAAGGGGCCGTTCTCGCGGCGCGGCTCGAGCCGGAAGAGGCGTGGACGGGGAGCCGCGGACTCCGCCCCTGTGGCGGGCGAAGGCGCGATACCGCGCAGGACCACGGGGGTCGCCGCGATCACCGAGCGGTGCGCCAGCGGCGTCGCCGTAGCCGCGGTCCACACCAGCGGTCCGAGGATGGCGAGGAGGGCCAGGCCCATGGCGCCACCGCCAAGGACACGCCCGGCAAGGCGGGCGAAAAGCGTGCCGCGAGAGCCAAGGTCGCTGTCGCCGCGGGAGCCGATCGTAGGGCCGCCACCGCCGTTCGGAGGTCGCCGGCCGAGCAGTTGAAGGGCGAGCGCGAACAGGACAGCCGCGGCGGCGGCGACGCCACCGCCCAGCAGCGCGGCGCCGAGGCCGGCGTCGGTGTTCACCAGCACCCCCCAGGCCGCGGCGCGCCGTGCGAGGGTCGCGGCGGCGTCCGCCCGCGACAGCGCCAGCCACGCGACTCCCAGGGCGAGCAGGGCAGCGCCCACCCAGGCCGCCAGGCGGAGCCGCCGCGAGGCACCCTCGGCGGCCAGGCGGCTGAAGCCGGCGCCGGCGGCGACGGACCACAGGAGCAGCGTGCCGTAGACGAACTTCTCGGGGAAGTTGACCCACCGCAGCGGCGGGAAGATCGCGCGGAGAACCGGCAAGACCGGGAGCAACGGGCCGACCGCCAGGAGCAGGAAGACCGCGCTCGCCAGCAGCAGCCGGCGCACGGCCCGCTGCCGCGCCGCGGTCCAGGCACAGAGCAGGACCGGCAGCCCGAGGAAGAGGCTGAAGGACCAGCAGGGGTCGCCGGGGCCGTCACGCAGCACCAGGCCCGCCAGCCAGCCGTCGACCCGCTGCGAGCCGAAAGCGGCGGGCCAGATCGTCTCGATCAGGCGAGCCGGCAGGAGCGACCATTCGAGGCCGCCCTGGTCGAGCCCCGCGCCGCGGGCGCTCTCGCGCAGCAGCAGCAGGGCCGGGAGCATGGCGACGGCCGCCAGCGGCAACGCGGCGGCGGTCGCCGCGGCGAGCGCGCCGAGCGCGCGCCTCCGCCGGCCGGCGCGCGCCATGACCACGATCAGGGCGGTGAGCCCGGCGATCAGGACCGAGCCGGGCTCTCCGGCGAGCAGCTGCAGCGCCAGCGCCACCGCCAGCGCCGCCACGGCGCGGCTCGCCTTGCCGGCGGACGATCTGGCGATCGATCCGGTGGGCGATCCGGCGGGCGGTCCCGAGGGCCGCGGCGGATTCGCCGAGGAGCGCCCATCCGCGGCGAAGGCGCAGCCGAGGCGGTCCGCCGCCCATGCCACCCAGGGGGTCCAGGCAAGCGCCGGCGCCAGGTTGTTGGGCACCATCGAGGTGACGTAGCCGCCGAGCGCCAGCGCCGCGCCGGCAACCACGCTCCCCGCCGTCCCGGCGCCCAGGCGGCGCGCGAACGCCGCGGCGCCGAGCGCGCCGATGAGGAGGTGGAGGAGGTTGTAGAGATCGCTGCCTAGAGCGCCCGACACCAGCGCCAGCGCCCAGCCCAGGGGCGCCAGCGTCTCGTGCACGGGATTGGCCGCGAACG
>DATDGZ010000422.1:0-19698 GCA_036521795.1 Thermoanaerobaculia bacterium
GCGCCAGGAGCGACGACGACGACGGCGTCCTGGAGGCGGCGGCAGCGGCGCCGGCAGGCGTGGCGGCGGTGGCAGCGGCAGCGGCGGCAGCGGCGGCGGCGGCGGCGAACTGCGGGAGACCCACCACCAGCAATCCCCGCCGGCGCACCGCCGCCTCCTCCGCCGGCGACCCGACCGCCGCGATCGGCCGGCCCGCCGCATCCGCGTAGAGCAGCGCGCCGTGCCCGGCGCCGGCACCCCCCCGCAGCAGCACGGCCGGCCGGCGCTCGGCGACGGTCACCCGCAGCCGGTCGGGCAGCTCCTTGGCGACCTCCGCGGTGGCGATCCAGGGATTGGACGCAAGCCGCTGCCGCACCTCGGCCAGCGGCAGCCGCAGCAGGTTGCGCCCGAGCAGCGGCGCCAGCGCCTGGCGCACCCAGGGAGCGGGCACACGCGCCGCGGCCGCCCAGGGCGCCGGCTCGCGGCCGACGTCGATGCCGTGCAGCTGGAACTGGCGCGAGGTGAGCAACCAGGCGCCCAGGGAGAGCGGCAGCGCCACCGTCAACGCCGCGATCCCCAACGGCTTCGCGAGCGCCAGCAGCGGGCTGCGCCGGCGGCGCCGCGGCGGCACGCCGCGGCGGCGGAAGTCGAGTGGGTGGCCGGAGCCGCTGGCGGCGGCGAGGGTGGAGCGGGCGGAGCCACCGGCGGCGGCGAGGATGGAGCGGGCGACGACCCGACCGCCAAGGCCAGGGTCATTCGTGGCAATGAACCCGCCAAGGGTTTTGCCGAGCTTCCGCAGGGATAGGGGGCCGCCGAGGCGGCTCCCCGTGGCGACATCCAAGCCACGGCCGCCCGCCGCGAGGAGGTCGCCGTCACCGAGGCCCAGGCCAAAGATCCCTGTCGCGAGGATGCCCCCGCAGCCGAGCCCGCTCACTCCGCCTCCTCCGCGACCAGCGCGCTCGCCAGCCGGTTGATGTCGCCGGCGCCGAGGGTCAGCACCACGTCGCCGGGGGCGACGCCCTCGGCCAGCATCGGCGGCACCTCGCGCCAGTGCGTGCAGTAGAAGACGTTGCGATGGCCGCTCTGGCGCGCCGCGTCCACCACCAGCTCGCCGGTGACTCCCGGCAGCGGCGCCTCCCGCGACGGGTAGACGTCCGTCACCACCGCCCGGTCGGCGCCCAGCAGCGCATTGCCGAACTCCAGGGCGAGGTCGCGGGTGCGCGAGAACAGGTGCGGCTGGAAGACCGCGTGGATGCGCGCCCTGGGGAAGGTCTGGCGCGCCGCGTCGAGGGTGGCCGTGATCTCCGTCGGGTGATGGGCGTAGTCGTCCACCACCGCCGCGCCGCGCCAGCTGCCCATCGGCTCGAAGCGGCGGTGGACCCCCTTGAAGCCCGCCAGGGCGGCCGCCATGTCGTCCCAGCCGATGCGCAGGCTGAGGCCGACGCCGACCGCCGCCAGGGCGTTGAGGACGTTGTGCCGGCCCGGAATCGGCAGCTCGATCTGCCCGAGCAGGCCGGCGCGCAGGCTGCGCACCGCGAAACGGCTGCCCCATGACAGCGCCTCGACGTCCACCGCCGACAGCTCGGCCTGCGGCGACATGCCGTAGGTGACCACGCGGCGGTCGGCGAGGCGCGGCAGGACGTGGCGCACCTGCGGATCGTCGAGGCAGACGATGACGCGGCCGAAGAACGGCACCCGGCTGGCGAAGGTGACGAAGGCGTCGGCGATCTCGCCGAGGTCGCGGTAGGTGTCCAGGTGGTCGCGGTCGATCGTGGTCACCACCGCGACCACCGGCGTCAGGCGCAGGAAGCTGCGGTCGAACTCGTCGGCCTCCGCCACCAGGTACTGGCTGCGGCCGAGGCGCGCGCCGGTGCCGGAGAGGCGCAGCCGGCCGCCGACGATCACCGTCGGATCGAGCGCCGCCTCGGTCAGCACGGTGCCGATCAGCGAGGTGGTGGTGGTCTTGCCGTGGGTGCCGGCGACGGCGATGCCGTACTTCAGGCGCATCAGCTCGCCCAGCATCTCCGCCCGCCGCACCACCGCGATGCCGCGCAGGCGCGCCGCCTGCACCTCGGGGTTGCCTTCCGCCACCGCCGAAGAGATCACCACCAGCTCGACGTCCTCCAGATGCTCGGGCGAGTGCCCCTCGTAGATCGTGACGCCGAGCCGGCGCAGCCGGTCGGTGACCTCCGACGCCACCTGGTCGCAGCCGGACACCGCGAGCTCGTACTCGAGCAGGATCTCGGCGATGCCGCTCATGCCGGCGCCGCCGATGCCCACGAAGTGCACGCGGGAGAGGTCGGTGAACTCGGTGAAGATCACGCCCGGCCTCCCGCCAGCTTCTCGAGCAGGCCGGCGATCGCCGCCGCCGCGTCCGGCCGCGCCAGCGCCCGCGCCGCCCGCCCCATCGCCGCCAGCCGCGGGCCGTCCGCGAGCAGGGCGCCGAGGTGCGACGCCAGCGGCGCCGGCTCGAGGTCGGGGAGGGCCAGCACCTCGGCGCCGCCGGCCGCCGCCAGCAGGCGGGCGTTGTCCTGCTGGTGCCCCTTGGCGATGGCCAGCGGCGCCAGCAGCGCCGCGCGCCCGGCGGCGCAGATCTCGGCGACGGTGATGGCGCCGGCACGCGAGACCAGCAGTCTGCACGCCGCCATCGCCCCGGCCACGTCGTCGACGAACGCCACCACCTGCACCTGCCGCGGACTCGCTCCGGCGGCGGCGTAGGCGGCGCGCGTCTCGTCGAGATGGCGGGCGCCGGCCTGGTGGACGATGCGCAGCTCCGGCATGCCGGCCAGCAGCAGCGCCACCGCGGCCGGCAGCGCCCGGTTGATCTGGCGCGCCCCCTGGCTGCCGCCGAGCACCAGCAGGGAGGCGCCGGAGGCGCGGGTAGCGCCGAGGACGGCCGGAGCCTCGGAGGTGCCGGGCTCGCCGGGGCTCGACGACCGGGAGATGCCTCCCACGGCGTTTCTAGAGAGCTCCGGAACTGAGAAGAGCTCCGCCCGCACCGGCACCCCGGTCACCGTCACCGGGCACTTCAAGCCCTGCGCAGTCTCGGCGTAACCGACCGCCGCCGCCGTCGCCCATCGCGAGAGCCACCGGTTCGCCACGCCGGCGCGGGCGTTCGGCTCGAGCAGCAGCACCGGCCGGCCGGTCAGCCTGCCGCCCACGACTGCCGGCGCCGAGACGTAGCCGCCGGTGCCGAGCACGGCGGTGACGCCGAGGCGGCGGATCAATCCCGCCGCCGACACCGCCGAGCGGGCCAGGGTGGCGAGCGCCCGCGCCTGCGCCAACGGGCCGCGTCCCAGGAGCGGCCGTGCCGGCAGCACGTGGAAGTCGATCCCGCGCTCCGGCACCAGGCGCGCCTCCAGGCCGGACGGCGTGCCGGCGAAGCTCACCCGCCACCCCCGGGCCAGCAGCTCCTCGGCCACGGCGAGCGCCGGGAACACGTGGCCGCCGGTGCCGCCGCCGGCGAGCAGCGCGTGGCGCTCGCGGCGGCGGCCTCGTGCGTCCCGGTCACCCCGGGCGGCTCGTGCGTCCCGTGCATTCTCCCCGTCCGGGGCCTCCGTTCCGTCCATCCCGTCCATGCCGTCGCGCCGCCCATCACCCGTGCTGCGAGATGTTGAGCACCACGCCGCAGGCGCACAGCGTGACCACCAGCGAGGAGCCGCCGTAGGAGATGAAAGGCAGCGGGATCCCCTTGGTGGGCAGCAGCGCCACCGTGACGCTGATGTTGAGCAGCGCCTGCAGCACGACGATGCCGGTGAACCCCCACCCCAGGTAGCGGCCGAAGAGGTCGGGCGCCTTGGCGCCGGCCCGCAGGCCGCGCCAGGCGAACACCGCGAACGTCACCACCACCGCCATCGCCCCCACCATGCCCAGCTCCTCGGCGACGATGGAGAAGATGAAGTCCGACTCCGGGTGGGGAAGGAAGTAGAGCTTCTGCACGCTCTTGCCCGGGCCGAGCCCGAGCAGCCCGCCCGAGCCCACGGCGATCAGCGACTGCAGCGCCTGGAAGCCGCCGCCGAGCGGGTCCCGCTCGGGATCGAGGAAGGTCGAGAAGCGCCCGCGCCGGTAGGGCTCGGCCATCACCAGCAGCCACAGCAGCGGCGGCACCAGCGCCAGCGCGCTTGCCACCCAGGACCAGGAGAGGCCGGCGAGGAACACCAGCAGCAGGGCGGTGCCACCCAGCAGCACCGCGGTGCCCATGTCGGGCTCGAAGAGGATCAGGCAGGCGACGAGCGCGGTGGCCGCCGCCACCGGCACCAGCAGCGACGGGCGGTTGACCTCGCCCTGCTTCTTGTCGATCTGGTAGGCGATGAACGGCACGAGCGCCAGCTTGGCGAGCTCGGAGGGCTGCAGCGACAGGCCGGCGAGGAAGAACCACCGCCGCGTGCCGTTGAGCTGCGGCGAGAAGAGCACGCCGACCAGCAGCAGCAGCGACACCCCGAGCATGCCGTAGACCACCGCGGGCCGGCGCAGCCACCGGTAGTCGAGGTGCATCAGGCACACCATCAGCACCAGCCCCACCGCCGTCGCCAGCGCCTGCTTGACCAGGAACGGATTGACCAGCGGCGAGCGCTCCCCGGCGATGGCGGCGCTGGCCGAATACACCATCACCAGGCCGAAGAAGATCAGCAGCGCCACGGTGGTGAAGAGAACCCGGTCGAACGCCAGCTTCTTAGCCATTCGCACCTCGCCGGTCGCGCCCCTTGCGCCGGTCCGGCTCCTCTCGCCGGTCGCTGTCCTTGTCGTGTGCCGCGGGCGCCGCCAGCGCCGCCCGCACCTCCGCCTGGAAGACCTCGCCGCGGTGGGCGAAGTTGCGGAACTGATCGAAGCTGGCGCAGGCGGGCGACAGCACCACCGCCTCGCCCGGCATGGCGTGCCGCGCCGCCGAGCGCACCGCGGCCGCGAGCGTGCCGGAGAGCTCGAGCGGCGCCGCGCCGCCGAGCGCCCGCTCGATCTCGCCCGCGGCCTCGCCGATCAGGTAGAGGCGCCGCGCCTTCGCCCGCGCCGGCGGCGCCAGCGGCGCGAAGTCGGCGCCCTTGTTGCGGCCGCCCAGGATCAGGTGCACCGTGCCGTCGGCGAAGCCCTCGAGCGACTTGATGGTCGCCGCCGGGTTGGTGCCCTTGGAGTCGTCGTACCAGGTCACCCCGTCCTGGACCGCCACCTGCTGCATGCGGTGCGGCAGCCCGCGGAAGCCGGCGAGGCCGCGCCGGATCGCCTCGGGGCTCGCGCCGAGGCCGCGCGCCAGGAGCGCCGCCGCCATGGCGTTCTCGAGGTTCTGCACGCCGGCGAGCGACACCTCCGCCGCGGCGAACAGGGTGCGCGGCGGCTCGCCGGGCGACACCTCCACGACCATGCCCGACGCGGCGAGGTAACAGCCGTCGTCGACCGGTCCGCGCCGCGAGAAGAGGCGGCGGCGGATGGCGCAGCAGGGCCGGGCGGCCGGGCCGGGGGCGTCCGCGGCCGCCAGCGTGGTGCGCGTGATCGGGTCGTCGGCGTTCAGCACCGCCAGGTCGCCGGCACCCTGGCGGCGGAACAGCCGGCGCTTGGCGGCGGCATACGAAGCGAGATCGTGGTAGCGGTCGAGGTGGTCCTCGGTGAGGTTCAGGAAGGCGGCGGCGCGCGGCCGGAAAGTGTCGAGGCCGTCGATCTGGAAGCTCGACAGCTCGACCACGAAGGTGCGTCCGGGCGGCCCGTCGACCCGCCCGGCCAGCGGCTCGCCGATGTTGCCGCACACCTCGACGGCATGGCCGGCGGCGGCGAGCAGGGCGCCGGTGAGCGCCGTCGTGGTGCTCTTGCCGTTGGTGCCGGTGATCGCCAGCACCGGACCGTCGACGAACGGGAACGCCAATTCCACCTCCGCCAGCACGGGCAGACCCCGCCGGCGCGCCGCGGCGAGCAGCGGCCGCTCGGGAGGCACCCCTGGCGACACCACGACGCCGTCGATCCCGGTCCAGGCGGCCGCGGGATCGGAGCCGTTCACCGGATCGGCGGCGAGGCGGGCCGCCGCGGCGGCCGACAGCAGCTCGAAGCCCGGCTCGGCGGCCAGCTCGCCGGGATCGACGCCGGGCCGGTCGTCCACCGCCGCCACCGCCACGCCGCGCGCCAGCAGCAGGCGGGAGGCGGCGCGGCCCGACAGCCCCAGGCCGTACACCAGGACCCGCTCGAAGCGGCCGCTGCCCCAGGGCACGTTCATCGCAGCTTCAGCGTCGAGAGCGACAGCAGGGCGAAGAGGATCGACAGGATCCAGAAGCGAACGATCACTTTCGGCTCCGCCCAGCCGGACAGCTCGAAATGGTGATGCAGCGGCGCCATGCGCAGCACCCGCCGCCCGCGCAGCTTGAACGAGCCCACTTGCACGATGACCGACAGCGCCTCGAGCACGAAGAGGCCGCCGACCAGGACCAGCAGCAGCTCCTGCTTGGCAATCACCGCCACGCTGCCGATGGCGCCACCGAGCGACAGCGAACCGACGTCGCCCATGAACACCTCGGCAGGGTGGGAGTTGAACCACAGGAAGCCGAGCCCGGCGCCGACCAGCGCGCCGCAGAACACCGCCACCTCGCCGACCCCCGCCATGTACGAGATCTGCAGGTAGTTGGCGATCACCCGGTTGCCGGCGACGTAGGTGAAGATGGCGTAAGTCCCGGCCGCCACCGTGGTGGCGCCGATGGCGAGGCCGTCGAGGCCGTCGGTCAGGTTGACCGCGTTCGACGAGCCCACCAGCACCAGCACCACGAAGGGGATGTAGAAGTACCCGAGGTCCGGCCGCAGCTGCTTGAGGAACGGGAACGACAGCGTGGTGTTGAACCCGTACTCCGGCGGCAGGAAGAGCAGCGCCACGCCCATGGCGACCGCTGCCGCCACCTGCAGCCAGAACTTCGCGGCCGCCGTCAGGCCCAGGTTCCGGTGGCGGCGCACCTTGAGCAGGTCGTCGGCGAAGCCGATGGCGCCGAAGGCGGTGGTGACCAGCACCACCAGCCAGACGTAGACGTTGGTGAGGTTGGCCCACAGCAGCGTCGGCACCAGCACCGCGAACAGGATCAGCAACCCCCCCATCGTCGGCGTGCCCGCCTTCACCTGGTGCGCCTGCGGCCCGACGTCGCGGATGTTCTGGCCGACCGACAGGCGCCGCAGGGTGCGGATGAACCGCGGGCCCAGGAGCAGCGACAGCAGCAGCGCGGTGACGATCGCCGCCGCCGCACGGAAGGTGATGTAGCGGAAGACGTTGAGGACCGGGAAGAGGTCGCGCAGCGGGTAGAGGAGGTGGTAGAGCATGCGTCACGCCTCCCCGCCCCGCCCGGTCTCGCCGAGCGCCAGCAGCCGGCGCACCACGGCGTCCAGGCCGATGCCGCGCGAGCCCTTGACCAGCACCACGTCGCCCGGCCGCACCGCGGCGGCCGCCCAGTCGGCGGCGGCGCCGGCGTCCGGGTGCCAGGCCGCCGCGGCGCCGCCCGCGCCGGCGCCGGCCACCAGCTCGCGCGCCAGCTCGCCCACTCCGGCCACGGGGTCGAAGCCCAGGCGCGCCGCCGCCAGGCCGCCCTGGCGGTGGAATCGCGGACTCTCGGGACCCAGCTCCAGCATGTCGCCGAGCACCGCCAGCCGGCGGGCCGCCGGCAGCTGCGCCGCTCCCGCCAGCGCCTTCTCCAGGGCGTCCGGGTTCGAGTTGTAGCTGTCGTCGATCACCGTCAGCTCGCCGCGCTCGCCGCGCTCGCCGCGCTCGCCGTGCTCGCCGTGCACACGGTGCTCGCCGTGCACTCCGTGCTTGCCTTGCTCACTCTCACCGCGCCCGGGCGCCTGCGCGCCCTCCGCGGGCGCACCGTGCAACACGATGCGGTGCACGACGCCGCGGCCGGCGGCGGGCCGCGCCTGCTCGGCCGCGGCCGCGATGTCCGCCAGCGGCACGCCGAGGGCAAAGGCGCAGGCCGCGGCGGCGAGACAGTTCTCGACGTTGTACAGGCCGTGCAGCGGCAGCCACACTTCCTGCGGCCGGCCGCCGGCCAGGAGGACGAAGCGGCTGCCGATCCCCGAGGGTCCGGGGGCCAGATCGAGCGCCACGACGTCCGGTTGCGGCGCGAGGGCATGCGAGGCCTCGGAGGCCGCCGCCTGCCCGCCGCCGAATGCCGCGGAGCGGATCCCGTACCAGACGACGCGCCGCCTGCCCGAGACCTGCCCAAGGGCGGGGACGGCAATGCCTGCCGGGTTCTCCAAAGCGCCGCCCTCATGGTCTTTTCCGCCGTCCTCCCCGCCGCCCTCGGCCAGGTAGCGCAGCGCGATGCGTACCACCTCGGGGTCGCCGGCGTTGGCCACCACCAACCCGCCGGGCGCCAGGCCGGCGAGCAGCTCGGCCTTGGCCTCGGCGATGCCGCGCAGGCTGTCGAACGACTGCAGGTGGGCGGGCCGCACGACGGTGAACAGAGCGACGTCCGGCCGCCCCAGCAGCGACAGCTGCCGCAGCTCGCCCGGCGTCGACATCCCCATCTCGGCGACCATCCACTCGGCGTCGTCGGGGACGTTCAAGAGCGCCAGGGGGAAGCCGTAGAGATTGTTGAAGTTGCCGGGGTTGCGCGCCACCCGGTAACGGGTCGCCAGCATCGCCGCCAGCAGCTCCTTGGTGGTCGTCTTGCCGGCCGAACCGGTGATCCCGACCAAGCGCCGCGGCACCCGCCGCCGCGCGACGCGCGCCACGTCGTGCAGCGCCGCCAGCGTGTCGGCAACCTGGATCACCGCCCGCCCCCGCAGCTCCCGCGCCGCGGCCGCTCGCGCGGCCATGGCGGCGGCAACCCCGGCCGGAGGCTTCCCGGCCTCCGAGATCCCGGGATCCCCGTAGGGCGTTGCGGCAGCTTCGGCCACCTCGGACGCGCTCGCAGCCGCGCTCGGGGCCGCCTTGGCTGCCGGGGCCTCCATCGCCGCCATCTCCGCCAGGGCCGCCGCCAGCGGCGCCCAGCTGGCCGCGGCCGCGGTCGGGTCCTGGACCACGGCGCCGGCGGCGCCGCGGCGGAAGGCGTCGCCGACGAAGCGGTGGCCGTCGGCGTGGGCGCCGGCGAAGGCGAAGAACAGCTCGCCGCCGCGCACCGCCCGCGAGTCGATCGCGGCACCGTGCAGGCGCGCCTGGGCGTCACCCGCGATCACCCGGCCGGCGGCGGCGCTCGCCGCTTCGCTGGCGAGCAGGCTAGCCACGGAGCTCCTCCAGCGCCCGCCCGATCTCCTCGACGTCGGAGAACGGCAGCTTGCGGTCGCCGACGATCTGCTCGCGCTCGTGACCCTTGCCGGCCACCAGCACCGCCCAGCCGGGTCCGGCGGCGGCGAGCGCGGCGCGGATCGCCTCGCGGCGGTCGGGCACCAGCCGGTACCGCGAGTTGCCGCTCGCCTTCACCCCCTCCTCCACCGCCGCCATGATCGCCAGCGGGTCCTCGCCGCGCGGGTTGTCGGAGGTGACGATCGGCAGGTCGGCCAGCTCGCCTGCCGTCCTCCCCATCACCGAGCGCTTACCCGGATCGCGTTCGCCGCCGCAGCCGAAGACCACGGCCACCTTGACCGGGTCGACCCGGTTGCCGCCGGCGACCTCGCGCACCGCGGCGAGCGCGGCGGCCAGCGCCGCGTCGGTGTGGGCGTAGTCGACGTACACCGGGAACGGCTGGCCGCGGTCCACCGGCTCCATCCGCCCGGGGACCCGCCGGCCCTCGGCGATGCCGCGCGCCATCGCCGCGTGCGGCAGCCCGAGGGCCTCGGCCGCCGCCGCCGCCGCCAGCAGGTTGTCGAGGTTGTAGCGTCCGAGCAGAGGCGAGTCGATCTCGAGAGCGCCGCGCGGCGTCTCGAGCCGCGCCGCGATGCCGCCGGTCGACAGGCGCACCGCGCTCGCCCGCACGGCGCCGCCCGCGCCGAACGTCAGCGCCTCCGGCAGCTCGGCCGCCAGCCGTCTGCCATAGGGGTCGCCGGTGTTGATCGCCGCCCGCGCGCCCGGCTTGAGCTGCGCGAAGAGCCCGCGCTTGGCGGCGAAGTAGCTCTCCATGTCCTGGTGATAGTCGAGATGGTCGCGGGTGAGGTTGGTGAACACCGCGACGTCGAACGCCGCGCCGGCGACGCGCTGCATCGCCAGGGCGTGCGAGGACACCTCCATCGCCGCGGCGCGGGCGCCGGCGTCGCGCATCTCGCGCAGGGTGCGATAGAGGTCGGACGATTCGGGCGTGGTGTGGCCGTAGCCGCCCCCCCTCCCGGCAACGGCGTGCTCGCCGAAGCGGTAGCCCAAGGTGCCGAGAAAGCCGGCCGGCAGCCCCGCCGCCTCGAGCATCGCGGCGATCAGCAGCGCCACGGTGGTCTTGCCGTTGGTGCCGGTGACGCCGGCCATCACCAGCTCGCGGTCGGGATGGCCGTAGACCCGCGCCGCCAGGGCCGCCAGCCCGGCCCGGGGATCGGCCAGCGGCGCCCACGGCACGGTCAGGGCGGCCGCCAGCGCCGGCTCGCGCGGCGGAGCGCCCGCCACCGCCACGGCGCCGGCCGCGACCGCCGAGGCCGCGAAGTCCCAGCCGTCGAAGCGCTGGCCGGGCAGGGCGACGTAGAGGTCGCCCGGGCGAACCCGCCGGGAGTCGTGGGTGACGCCCACGATGATTGGATCGAGCGCGTCAAAGCGCTCTCGAGGATCGCGCGGGTCCTGCCGCGGCGGGATGCTCGGCCCGGTGGCGATGCCGTCGATCAGCTCAGAGAACCGCATCGAGCAGATCTCCTGCCGGCCCTGGCGGCGGCGACGACGTTGGAACCCGCGGCGTCGGCCGCGGCGCGGACGGCTGGCTGTGCCAGAGCTCGGGCACGTCCTCGCCCGCCGCATCGTCGTCGTCGTCGGCGACGGCGGCTGCAGCTCCCCGGGACCCGGCCGGGGTCGCGCCGGCAGAAGCGGCGGCGGCGTGGCCCGCCGCGGCCCTCGCAACGGCGGCGACGCCGGCGGCCCCTGAGCTCGCCGTCGATCTGTTGACGGCGGCCGGCACCGCTCCAGTCGCTCCGGCCGCCACTGCCACGGCCGGCACCACGGCACCGGAAGGCGGCGGCGCCACCGTCCCACCATCCCGGAGGCCGGCGGCCACGACCTCGCCTGGCCAGACGCTCGGCGCCTGGCGCTCCGGCCGCACCCCGAGGTAGAGCATCACCTCGCGCACCAGCGTGCCGAACACCGGCGCCGCGACCTGCGTGCCGTAGTACTCCATGCCCTGCGGCGCCTCGACCGCCACGATCCCCACCAGGCTCGGCCGGTCCGCGGGAGCGAAGCCGACGAAGCTGGGCAGGTAGGCATGGCGAGCGTAGCCGCCGGGGACCGGGATCTGCGCCGTGCCGGTCTTACCCGCCACCCGGTAGCCGGCCACCGCGGCGGTCTTGCCGGTGCCGTCGGTCACCACCCGCTCGAGCAGCCGCTTCACCTCCTCGGCGGTGGCCGCCGAGATCGGGCGCGACACCACCAGCGGCCGGGGATGCCGCCGCTCCAGCACCTCGCCGCGCCGCACCGTGTCCACCACGTAGGGCTGCAGCAGGTTGCCGCCGTTGGCGACCGCCGCCACCGCGTTCGCGAGCTGCAGCGGCGTCACCGACACGCCCTGGCCGAAAGCGACGTAGGCCTTGGTCAGCGGCCCCCAGCGCGCGAGTGGATGCAGGATGCCGGCGTTCTCGCCCGGCAGGTCGATGCCGGTGGCGTGGCCGAAGCCGAACGCGACGATGGTGCGGTAGAGGCGCTCGCCGCCGATGAGCAGGGCGGCCCGGATCACCCCGACGTTGCTCGACTTGGCGATCACGTCGGCGAACGACAGGATGCCGAAGCGCTTGTGGTCACGGATGGTGATGCCGTACAGGACGATCGAGCCCATGCCACAGTCGAACGGATCGTCGGCGTGCACCAGGCCCGATTCGAGCGCCGCGGCGGCGGTGACGATCTTGAAGGTCGAGCCCGGCTCGTAGGCATCCATGATGGTGCGGTTGCGCCAGCTGCCCGCCGCGTACCTCTCGAACTCGTTCGGATCGAAGGCGGGATAGGACGCCATCGCCAGCACCGCGCCGGTCGCGGGATCCAGGAACACGGCGCTGCCGCGGCGTGCCCGGCGCTGCTCGACAGCGCGCTGCAACTCGCGCTCCACCATGTGCTGCACGGTGGCGTCCAGCGTCAGGTAGAGGTCGCCGCCGGGCCGCGGCTCGGTGAAGAAGAGGTCGGGCGAGACGGCGGTGCCGCGCCGCGCGTCCCGCAGCACCGTGCGCAGGCCGGGCTTGCCGGTGATCAGCGCGTCGTAGTTGAGCTCCAGTCCGGCCAGGCCGTGGTTGTCGGTGCCGACGTAGCCCAGCACCTGCGCGGCCAGGTCGCGCATCGGATAGTAGCGCTTGCTCTCGGGGACGAAGTGGATGCCGGCGAGACGCAGCCGCCGCAGCGCCGCCGCCACCGGTGGATCGAGCTTGCGCGCCACCCACACGAACTCGCGCTCCTCGGCAAGCAGCTTCTCGAGGTGGCGGGCGTCCAGGCCGGGGCAGGCAGAGGCGATGGCGCGGGCGGTCGCATCTCGGTCGCCGTCGCCGATCTCCGCGGGCACGGCATAAGCGGAATCGACCTCGACCGAGACCGCCAGCTCGCGGCCGGCCGCGTCGTAGATGGTGCCGCGCGGCGGATCGAGCTTCACCACGCGCTGCTGCTGCTGGTGCGCCTTGTGGACGTAACGCAGATGGTTGACCACCTGCAGCTGGTAGAGACGCAGGCCGATCAGCGCCACCCACAGCAGCCCCGCCAGCCAGACGACGTGCAGGCGTGACCTCACCGCGCGGCCCTCCGCTCCATCTCCTCCCAGAAGACCACCTGCTCGAGCGCCGGCTGCTGCATTCCCAGCTCGCGGACCGCCCGCTCCTCGATGCGCTGCGGGCTGCCCAGGTAGGAGGCTTCCAGCTGCAGCTGGCGCTCGACCTGCGACAGGTCACGCAGCTGCCGCTCGAGCAGGTCGATGCGATAGCCGGTGCGGAGAGCCTCGAGGTGGATCCAGGTGTACGCCAGGAGGCCGCCGCCCAGCAGCACCACCACCAGCATCACCAGCGCCAGCTCCCGCGCCAGGCGCCGGTCGCGCTCCCGCACCAGGTAGGTGTTGCGCACCGGCCGGCGGAAAGCGTACGTGCTCCTCAAGGGCTCACAGCCTTCTGGCCGCGCGCAGCCGCGCCGAGCGCGAGCGCGGGTTCCACGCCACCTCCTCCGGGGAGGGGCGGACCGGTTTGCGGGTCAGCACCGAGATCAGCTGGCTCTCGGAGCGCGGGCGGCCGGTCACCGGGTCGACCGCGCCGTGTGCCAGGTCGCGAAGGGTGTTCTTGACGATCCGGTCCTCCAGGCTGTGGTACGAGATCACCACCAGCCTGCCGCCGCTGGCCATCATGCTGACCGCCTGCTCGATCGACCGCTCGAGGCCGGCGAGCTCGTCGTTGACCGCGATACGCAGTGCCTGGAACACGCGCGTCGCCGGATCGATGTGGCCTCCCCGGGCCCCCGCCGCGGCCCGGCCGGCGCCACGGGAGCGCCGCGCCCGGCCCTGCCGGCCCCGGCGGCCTCCGGGGGTCGTCCCGGTCGCGCCGACCGGACGGCCGCCGCCCTTGGCCTCGTCGATGATCCGCTTGAGCTCGGCCGTCGTGGCGATCGGCCGCTCCACGCGCGCCTCGACGATCGCCCGCGCGATCCGGCGCGCCTGCCTCTCCTCGCCGAAGTCCCTGAAGATTCTTTCCAAGTCGCCCTCCGCAGTGTGATGGACCAGGTCCGCCGCGGTCAGCTCGGAGAGACCCATGCGCATGTCGAGCGGGCCTTCGAGCCGGAAGCTGAAACCGCGGTCCGGGGTGCCGAGCTGCAGCGACGAGACGCCGAGATCGAAGAGCAGGCCGGCGACGGCGCCGCGTTCCACACCGAGCTCCGCCAGCAGCTGCTCGAGCCGGTGGAAGTTGCCGTGCGCCAGGCGCACACGGTCGCCGAACGGGGCCAGCCGGGTGCCCGCGCGCCGCAGCGCCTCGGGGTCGCGGTCGAGACCCACCAGCCGCGCTGCCGGTCCGCGCTCGAGCAGCGCCGCAGCGTGCCCGCCGAGGCCGACCGTGGCATCGACGAACAGCCCGCCGCGCTCCGGCGCGAGCAGGTCGAGGGACTCGCGGAGCAGCACCGGCAGGTGCTCGACCGGCGCTGCCGCGGACGCCGAAGCGGGATCGCCATCGCTCAAGCGTCCTCGACTCGCAGCCGTGAGGCGCGCATCAGATCCCTCGCTCGCTGAGAGTCCGGAAATCCTCTTCGGTGAAGGGCTGCTCCTCCAGGCGGCGGGCGAAGCGGTCGCGGTTCCACACCACCAGGTGATCGAGCTGGGCGCTCACCACCACCTCGCCGCTCATGCCGGCGCTCTCGCGCAGGATCGGGGGGATCAGCAGGCGGCCCTGGTTGTCCAGGCGGGACTGCTGGCCGTAATAGTTGACCCGTTCGAGGTAGCGCGCCTTCACCCGGTCGGTGGACGCCATGCCGCCGAGCCGCGCCTCGATCTCTTCCCAGACCGGTAGCGGGTAGAGCAACGCCGAGTCGCCCGCGATCGACGTCACGAACAGGTCGGGCCCGTAGCGCTCCTCGATCGCGCGGCGGAAATCCGTCGGGATCTTGAGCCTCCCCTTGTCGTCGATCTTGGCTGGAGCACTCCCTCGGAACATGGCTCCTTCCTTAAGAGACAGTCGTCGTCTGAGGAGGGATCGTAACAGTTGATTCCACTTTTGTCCATTTTTTTCCACTACATCCCACCGCAGATCCATCGCGGTCCACTGGCCGCGCGAAAAGGGACGCGGTTCGCTTTACATGGAGAGGCGGTAATCGATCGTAAGCCGCCAAAGACAGCGGTGCGCCGGCTGCCCGCCGGCGGCCGAAGCGGCGGTACTCCCCGCCGGCCTGCAATGGGCTCTTTGAGGGCTCTTGACGCGAGCGGCTGCGGTGGCTTGGGTGGCTCGCCCGCGGGGAGGCCGGCGAGGAGATCCCGCCGCGCGGGGAGTCCGGGGGCTACGCTGGTGGCGGCGGCAGGGCGGCAGCGACCGCCGCCGCCATCAGCTCAGTGGTGGCGGAGGCGGATTCGCGGGCGGTGGCGGAGCGTTCGACTCCTGCTCGGGAGGCGGCGGACTCACGGGCGGCGCGCTCGGCTGCTGCTGCTTCTCCGGCGGGGGCGGCGTGGTCGCCGGCGGTGCCGGCATGGCCGAGGGCGGCGGGATGATGACCGTGTCCTTCGGCGGCGCTCCGGCCGGGGTCGCGGCCGGGAGACCCTGCTTGTGGTCGGTGGTGGTGTCGACAGCGGTCGGGTGCGCGCCCACGACGTCGCCGGCAGCACCGCTGTCCGCGGCGCCGCTGCCGGCCCCGGGCGTCTTGTCCGCCGCGGCACCGGCAAGACCCTTCAGGGACTCGTCCTCGCCGCCGATGCGGCGGCGGAAGCTCGCCGCCTCCGGCGGCGGATCGGCCACGACCAGGGACCTGGTCTCCAGGTCGGCCATGTACTTGATGCTCTCCTGGCGGAAGATGCGCTCCTGCTCCTGCTGCTGGATCGCCGCCTGGACCTCGCCGAAGGGCTTCACGTGCTGGGGATGGCGATCGATCAGCTGCAGCAGGTGGTCGCCGCCGCGCGCCGCGACCGGCTCGGTGATTCCATCCTTCGGCAGCTTCCAAGCAGCCGCCTCGAGCTTCGGATCGAGGTCCTTCGGCGACACCCAGCCGATCTCGACGACGCTGCTGGCCTGTGCCTTGCCGGCATAGGGAGCGACCGCGTCGGCCAGGCTCTTGCCGGAGAGGACGGCTTCGCGGATGGCCGCGGCGATGTGGCCGCGCTCGGCAGCCGGCAGCCCGCTGTCCTCGAGCACCACCACCTCGCGCAGCTGCACCTGCTCCGGCACCGTGAACTGCGCCTGCTGCTGGCGGTAGTAGCGCCGCAGGTCCTCGTCCTTGACTTTGATCTTGCTGGTGACCTCCTTCTGCATCACCTCGCCGATGCGCAGGTTCTTGCGGGTCTGGCTGCGCAGCCCTTCGAGGGTCATCTCGTTCTGCCGCAGCGCCGTCTGGAAGTCCGCCTCGGTCTTGATCCCGAGGCTGTCGCGGATCTTGGCCAGCCGCTCGTCGACCTCCTGGTCGGTGACCTCGACGGCGAGCTGATCGGCGCGCGAGCTGAGCAGCAGCTCCTGGAACATGTCGCGGAAGACGTTCTCCGACACCTGGTCGAGCGCGGTCCGGCGCTCGGCGGGATCCTGGATGCCCTGCTCGATCTGGCGCATCGTCTCGGCGCGCCGGCGCTGATAGTCGTACAGCGTCGCGATCTGGTCGTTGACCCGCAGCACCACCCGGTTCAGGACCTCGGCGCCGGCCGGGCGGGGCGGGTCGATGGCGACGATCGCCAGGACCGTGGTAACCGCGACGATCGCCGATGGCACCGCCAGGGCTCCGGGCACGAACCGACGCAACACTCGCCGCGGCATGCTCGGCATCGGGTCAACGGTCATCGGGGGCGCTTCCGGCGCTCGCGGGAGTGGATCGATGGGGATGATTCTCGCCATAAGAGCCCTCGTACTCGAAAGGAAGATTGCGCTCATACACCCGGGCATTGTAACGGGCTCGCGCCTGTTGCACCAGCGCGGCCCGGGCGCGGTCGGCGCGCTCGCGCCGCAGCCGGGCGGCGATCTCGGCGCCGGCGGCCTCGAGCGGCACCACCGCCGCGGGCAGCCGCTCGAGCACCTGGAAGATGTGGAAGCCGTAGTCGGCGGGCATCACCCGGCTGACCTCGCCGGGCTGCAGGGCGAAGATGACGTCGACGAAGGCCGGCGGGAGGTCGGAGCGCGCCAACTCGCCCTGGTAGCCGCCACCGCCGGCGGCGGCGTCGCGCGACAGGCGGCGGGCCACCGCCGCGAAGTCCTCGCCGCCCCGGATGGCGCGCTCCGCCCGCTCCGCCGTCCGCCGGTCCTCGGTGAGGATCTGCCGCAAGCGCACGCGCTCGGGCCGCGCGAAGCCCTGGCGGTGGCGGCGATAGTACTCCGCGATCTCCGCCGCGCTCGGCGGCGTCCCGGCGGCCTGCCGCAGCAAGGCGTCGATCGCCTGCCGCGGCGCGCCGCCGGCGGGCACCAGGCCGCGATCGACCGCCAGGCGCAGCATCAGCCTCTCCTCGAGATACTGATCGAGCAGCTGGCTCAGGACCTCGGATCCAGCACCGGTCTCGGCGTCGCCGAGCGTGCGGGAGACGTAGAGCTGAAAGTCCTGATACGGGATCTGAGAATCGCCCACGGCGGCGGCTACGTCGGATGGAGGGGGGGCTTGCCGGTGGCTGCAACCTATCGCTACCGCTGAAAGCACGGCCAACACCGGCCATGGAATCCCGTGGCCCGGCACCCCGCTCACTGCGCCAGCTCTTCCAAGGTAGCACGGGCTGCGGACAGCATCTGGGCCGCACCGGCGCCGGTCAAGGTCAATACGCCCGTGGGGCTGAAGCTGGCGCCCGCGGTCTTCGACACCAGGTCGATGAGCTTGGCGACGTCGATGCGCGCATCGCGGCGCAGGCGGATGACCAGCTCGTGGCCCTTGGCGGAGACCGACTGCACGCGCAGCGACTCGGCCAGCCGCTTGAGCGCCGCGACCTCCACCAGCGTGCGCACCGCCGGCGGCGGCGGCCCGAAGCGATCGGCGAGCTCCGCCAGCAGCTCCCGCTCCGAGCTCTCGAACGCGGCGATCTTCTGGTAGAGCTCCATGCGCAGGTTGGCGTCGGCGACGTAGTCCTGCGGGATGGACATCGGCACCGGCAGGTCGATCGCCACCGACGGTCCCTCGACGACGCTCTCGCCGCGCAGCTCGCGCACCGTCTCCTCGAGCAGCTTCAGGTAGGTCTCGATGCCGACCGCAGCGATGTGGCCGCTCTGCTCGCCGCCCAGCAGGTTGCCGGCGCCGCGGATCTCGAGGTCGCGCGCGGCGATGCGGAACCCCGCACCGAGATCGGTGAACTCGCGGATGGCGGCGAGCCGCTTGCGCGCCGGCTCCGAGAGCACGCGGTCGGCCGGCACCAGCAGGTAGCAGTACGCCAGCTGGTTGCTGCGCCCCACCCGGCCGCGCAGCTGGTAGAGCTGCGCCAGGCCGAAGCGGTCGGCGCGATGCACGATCATGGTGTTGACGTTCGGGATGTCGATGCCGTTCTCGATGATGGTCGTGGCCAGCAGCAGGTCGTACTCGCGGTTGGTGAAGGCATGCATGCGCCGCGACAGCTCGGCCTCGTCGAGCTGGCCGTGGCCCACGGTGATGCGCAGGCCGGGCACGATCTCCCGCAGCGTGGCGAGCACCTTCTCGATCGATTCGACGCGGTTGTAAACGTAATAGACCTGGCCGCCGCGTTCGATCTCGAACTCGATCGCCTCCCGCACCACCTCCGCGTTCCAGGGCAGGATGGCGGTCTCCACCGCCATGCGGTCCTTCGGCGGCGTCTCGATCACCGACATGTCGCGCACCCCTGCCAGCGACAGCTGCAGCGTGCGCGGCACCGGCGTCGCCGACATGGCGAGCACGTGGACGTCCTTCTTGAGCTGCTTGAGACGCTCCTTCTGGGCGACGCCGAAGCGCTGCTCCTCGTCCACGATGAGCAGTGCCAGCTTCGGGATGTTGATGTCCTTGGACAGCAGCCGGTGGGTGCCGATGAGGATGTCCAGCTGGCCCGCGGCGAGGCGCTTGCGCAGCTCCCGCACCTCCTGCGGCGAACGGAAGCGCGAGATCATCTCGATCGACAGCGGGAAGCCCGCGAAGCGGCGGCGGAAGGTCTCGAGGTGCTGGTCGGCGAGGATGGTGGTGGGGGCGAGCACCGCCACCTGGCCGCCGCCGTCGACCACCTTGAACGCCGCCCGCATCGCCACCTCGGTCTTGCCGTAGCCGACGTCGCCGCACAGCAGGCGGTCCATCGGGCGGTCGCGCTGCAGGTCCTCCTTGATCACCGCGATCGCCTCGACCTGGTCGGGACTCTCCTCGTAGGCGAAGGCGGCCTCGAACTGGCGCTGGAAGTCGGAGTCGGGCGGCATCGCCGGCGCCTTGGCGAGCTGCCGCTCGGCGTAGAGCTTGAGCAGCTCGGCCGCCATGTCGCGCATGCTGCCCTTGACCTTGCTCTTGGTGCGGTTCCACGACGTGCCGCCGAGCTGATCGAGGCGCGGCGCGACGCCCTCGATGCCGCTGTACTTCTGCACCATGTCGAGACGGCTGAGCGGCAGCAGGAGCCGCTTGCCGGCGGCATAGGTGATTTCCATCACCTCGGTCTCGGCGCCGGCGCCGGGCAAGCCCGCGCCGCCCCCCACGCCGCCGGGACCGCCCGCACCTCCCGCGGCGCCGCGGGCAGCCGGCGCACCCCGTGGCCCAGGCATCCCAGGCGACCCAGGCAACCCAGGCAGCCCGGGCGACCCAGGCGCCAGCCCGCGCAGCACCGGCGGCAGCAGCGCGGCGCCGTCGCCGTCCCGCCCCACCGAGCGCAGCGCCACGAACTGGCCGATGCCGTGGTCGGCGTGCACCACGTAATCGCCCACCTTGAGGTCGCGCAGGCTGGCCAGGAAGGGGCCGTAGCGCGCCCGCGTCGGCCGGCGCTGCGGCTTGGCCTGCGGCAGCAGCTGCTGCTCGCCGTAGAGCGCGACGCCGGCGGCCGGCAGCCGGAAGCCGCGTGTGAGATCCCCCGCGACCAGCTCGACGCCGCCGCGGCCGAGCGGCACCTCGCGCCC
>DATDGZ010000423.1:0-1915 GCA_036521795.1 Thermoanaerobaculia bacterium
CGAGGGGCGCCGGCCGCGGGGAGCCCGGACGAGACGGCCGCGGGCGCCGGTGCCGCGGGCTCGAGCTCCCGGAGCGGCGGCAGGGTCGAGCGGACGCCCCGGGCGGAGGCCCAGCTGGCCGACGCCGGTGCGGCGGGCCAGCCGGCCGGCGGCCAGGACCGGGACGCCGCGGCGTCGGTCTCCGGCGCCTCCGTCTCCGGGGGGGCCACCGCCGCCGCGCCGGGCGCGGACCGGGTGATTCACAGCGGGCTCGAGCTGGCGTTCCGGGTGAACCCGCCGGACGCCTTCGTGCTGCTCGACGGCGCGGTCATCGGGAAGGCGCAGGAGTGGAGCGGCCAGAAAGGCGGCCGTTCCTTCACCTTGCCTGGCACCGGCTCGCACGTCGTCAAGATCAAGCGGCAGGGAATGAAGGACTACCGCATCACCGTCGAGGCGAGCGACGCGCGCGGGATCACGCCGGTGATGGTCAACCTGCAGCCGCTGCCGGCGGCGCAGATCGATACCTCGGACCTGCAGACCGTCCGGGTGCGCGAGGCGATCGCCCTGCGCGTGCAGCCCGACGTCAACGCCGTGGTGCTCGTGGACGGCATCGCCGCCGGACCGGTGAAGAAGTTCGCGGGCCGCTTCGGACACGGGGACGAGTGGCTCAGCCTGCCGCCGGGGACGCATCGGGTGACCCTGGTGGCGCCCGGCTACGGCCGCCGCGACCTGGCGGTGGAGATCACCCCGGGCGCGGAGAAAGAGCGTCAGAAGATCGACATCCAGCTGTCTCCCGCGGCGGGAAGCCAATAGGTTGAGCTATCAGAGCCTGGCCTCGTCGGGAGCCGCGTCCGCCGCGGCGGCGGCGGCGGTCGCCGCGTTTCCGGGCGGGTCCTGCATTCCCGGGCGGCGCCAGTTCGCCCGGCTCGCCAACGGCTTGACGGTCTGCGTGCTGGAGAACCGCCAGGCGCCGGTGGTGACCACGGCGCTCTGCTTGCGTGCCGGCACCCGCGACGATCTCCCCGGCCACGGCGGCACCGCCCATTTCCTCGAGCACATGATGTTCAAGGGCTCGGCGCGGTTCGGGCCCGGCGAGATCGACCGGCGGACCCAGGCGCTGGGCGGCTCGAACAACGCCTTCACCAGCCACGACTCCACGACCTACTACTTCAGCTTCGCCGCCGACCGCTGGACCGAGGCGCTGGCGATCGAGGCGGACCGCATGGCGTCGTTGACCCTGGATCCGCGGCAGGTGGCCAGCGAGCGCCAGGTCATCCGCGAAGAGATCGCCATGTACGACAGCGAGCCCTGGGATGCCCTGGAGGTCGCCGTCCAGGCGCGGCTCTACCGTGGCCACCCGTACGGCCGGCCGGTGCTCGGCACCCGCGGTGAGCTGCGGGCGACCGGCCGCGAGCAGCTGGCAACCTTCCAGCGGCGCTTCTACCGGCCCGACAACGCGGTGCTGGTGGTGGCCGGCGAAGCGGCGGAGGAGACGGTTCTGGCCGAGGTCGAGCGCACCCTGGGCGGCCTGCCGCCAGGCGCCGAGCAGCGCGCCGGCGCCTCTCCCGTGGCGTGGCCCGAGGGCATGGCACGGCTGCGCCGGCGCAAAGGCGAGGTGCCGCGCCTGCTGCTGGCGCTGGCGGCGCCGGCGGGAGATCATCCCGACCACGCGGTGCTGAGGCTGCTCGCCGCCCTGCTGGGCAGCGGCCGCAGCAGCCGGCTCTACCGGGCGCTGGTGGACGAGGGACAGCTGTGCAGCTGGATCCACACCGACCTGACCGAAGGTCTCGAAGCCAGCCACCTGACCATCGCGGCCGAGGTCGTGCCCGGCGTCGAGCCGGCGCGGGTCGAGGGTGAGCTGCTGGGCCTGCTGGCGGAGCTGGTGGGCACGCGGCCCGATCTCGAGGAGGTCGAGCGGGCGCGCCAGGTGGCGCTC
>DATDGZ010000424.1:0-13393 GCA_036521795.1 Thermoanaerobaculia bacterium
CGGCTTCATGGGCGCCGGCAAGACCACGGTCGGCGAGCGGCTGGCGGCGTTGCTCGAGCTGCCCTTCGTCGACCTGGACGAGGAGATCGAGCGGCGGGCGGGGAGCACGGTGCGGGAGCTCGTCGAACGCCATGGCGAGCCGTGGTTCCGGCGGCTGGAGCTCGAGGCGCTGCAGGCGGTGCTGGGAAGGGGTGACTCGGTGATCGCCACCGGTGGCGGGACCCTGACCTCGGAGCTCGGCGCCCGGCTGATCCGGGAAGCCGGGCTGTCGGTGTGGCTGAACCCGTCGTTCGCCACCATCGTCGACCGCATCGGCACGCTGGGCAAGGCGGACCGCCCCCTGTTCCGCGAGGAGGCGCAGGTCCTGGCGCTCTATCGCGAGCGGCTGCCCGCGTACCGCCGGGCGGACGTGGCGGTCGACGTGAGCCCGCTCGAGGCGCCGGAGGAGATCGCGGCGAGGATCGCCTTGCTGCTGCGGGAGCGACGGTGCGCTATCTGATCCTGTCCGACATGCACGCCAACTGGGAGGCCTTCGAGGTCATCCTGCGGCGGGCGCGGCGCAAGCGCTTCGACACCGTCCTGGTGCTCGGCGACCTGGTCGGCTACGGCGCGGCGCCGAACCAGGTCGTCGAGGCGGTGCGCCGGATGGCGCCGCGCCTGATCGTGGTGCGCGGCAACCATGACAAGGTGGCCGCCGGCCTCGATCCGGGCACCAATTTCAACCAGACGGCGCTGGCCGCGGCGCAGTGGACCGCCGAGCGCCTCACCAGCCCGAACCTGCGCTACGTGCGAGAGCTGCCGGAAGGCCCCGTCGAGGTGGCCCCCGGCCTCGCGATCTGCCACGGCTCCCCCCTGGACGAGGACACCTACGTCTTCTCGGACATCGACGCTTTCGAGATCTTCTCCTCCTTCGAGACGCCGGTGACCTTCTTCGGGCACACCCACATCCCGTCGCTGTTCTCGCTGGAGGGCAGGCGGCTCGGGGTGACGGCGCTGCGCGGCGCCAGCGGCAGCATCCAGCTGGATCCGGAAGGCCGCTACCTGATCAACCCGGGATCGATCGGCCAGCCGCGCGACCGCGACCCCCGCGCCTCGTACATGACCTACGACAGCCAGCGCCGCCTCGTCCGCTGGTACCGCCTGCCCTATCCGGTCCTCGCCGCGCAGAAGCGCATCCTCAAGGCCGGCCTCCCCCACGCGCTGGCCGACCGCCTGGCGATCGGCGCCTGAGCGGCTCCCCCCTCCCCCCTCCCCCCTCTCGCCCCTTCCCTCCCGCGCGCGCGCATCGCCGCAGGGTCACGTTCCCTGCCCATCGCCTCGCCGTAACCGTCCGCTGTCAGCAGGCGTCTGGCTGGAGGGCGGTGTCCGGGAGCAGAGACTCTCGGCCTCGGTCAGGTGGCTGCCCCGGCGGCGCGGCCACGGGCGTCAGGGCCCGCGGCCGCGGGATCAGGAGGTTCGTGGTGGAGGTGACCTTCTTCCTCGACGACGGCGAGGTCGGCGCGCTGCGCGGCCTCGATGCGGACCGCGACTGGCGAGAGCTGCAGCGCGGCGAGAGGGCCTGGGTGCTGCAGACCTACTTGCGCCTGGCGCACGCCGGCTATCCTGTCCAGCTTGCCTCCCGCCTTCCCGAAACCGGCGTGGTGGTCTTCCACGCCAAGCAGCGCCGGGCGCTCCCGCTCCGCAGGCGCTCTCGCGGCAGGTCCGGGCTGGTCTTCGTGGCGGTGCGCGGCGACGTCAAGCAGGCGGCGGGCGCCGACTTCGAGGTGGTACAGAACCGGCGCTCCGCCGATGGCCTCGGGCGCTTCTTCATCCCGCACTGGCCGCAGCCGGGGCTCCTGCCCCGCGACGCCGCGCGCGGCACGAGGCTCGCCCGCATCGCCTACAAGGGCTTCGACCGCAATCTCCACCCCTACTTCCGCAGCGCCGGCTGGCGGCGCTTCCTGGCGTCTCGCGGCATCGAGTGGGTGGTCGATTCCGTGCCCTTCGTCGAAGACGGCACCCGGAGCGAGGCTCTCGAGTGGCCCGACTTCCGCGCCGTGGACGCGGTGCTGGCGGTGCGCCCGGCGGCGTGCCCGCGCCGGGACTCGAAGCCGGCGACCAAGCTCTACAATGCCTGGCTGGCCGGCGTTCCAGCCCTGCTCAGCCCGGACGTGGCCTTCCGGGAGCTGCGGCGCTCGCCGCTCGATTACCTCGAGGCGGCGGGGCCGGCGGCGGCGGAGAGCGCCGTGCACCGGCTGCTCGCGGAGCCGGACCTCTACCGCCGGATGGTGGCCAACGGCCGGGCGCGGGCAGCAGAATTCAGCGCCGCCGCCGTCCTCGCGCGTTGGCTCGAGCTGCTCGAGGAGACCCTCCCCGCGAGGCTGGCGAGCCGCTCCGGCGGGGTCTGCGGGACGGGCTACGGCAGCTTGCCGATCGCGTCGAGCTGGCGCACCTGGCGCACGCGGTTGACGGCCGCGAGGATGCCGCCGGCGAGCACGACGTAGAGACCTCCCCAGACCAGGGAGATGAGCGGCTTGGTGGTGACGTCGAGCGCCAGGTGCGACGGGTTGGCGGCGCCGCCGAGGTCGAGGCGCACCTTGCCGGACGAGGCGTTGATGCCCGCGATCCTGACCGCGCCGCCGCCGGGCAACCGCAGCGGCGGCGTGTCGACACGCCCGTCCGCGGGGTTCAGGCGGTAGAGCGGCCGCACGCCGTCGGTCCTGCCGTCCCGCGTCACCTCGAGCACCGCGCCGACGGTGACGGTGCGGCCCGCCTGCATCGCCACCATGGCATTGCCTTCCGCCTGCAGGTCGAAGCGCACGAAGCGCACCCGCGTGTCGCCGATGGCGCCGGATTCGCCCTGGGCGAGCTCCAGGAAAGGCTGGCCGGGGTCGTACTCGAGTGGCGACACGTAGAGATCCAGCAGCGCGAAGTTGCGGATGTCGGGGTTGACCATCAGCTGGCGGGTGCGGCGGTTGACGAACATCTTCGGGTAGACCTTGAAGCGCTCGCCGTGGCGCGCCACCTCGACCTCCATCGCCTCTCGACTGCGTCCCTGGCTGGGGATGAAGCGGATGAAGGTCAGGGTGGTGTCCGTGTCGCCCACGCGCTGCGGCACTCCCTGGGTCAGCGTCACTTTCGTGCTGTGGTCGTAGCCGGAGGAGGCCAGGATGCCGAGGAGGATGATGCCGACGCCGACGTGCGCCAGGTAGCCGCCAGCCCCGGCGAGGCCGCGGCCGAACGCCTTGATTCGGGCGAGCCGGGCGATGCGCCCCTCCCGGCCGGCATTGCCGCCCGCCCCCCCAGCCGGCGCGCCGGTGCCGGCCAACGCCTTGTCCAGGGTCTTCTGCAGGTTGCTCGCGAGGGCCATCGCGGCCAGGAAGACGAAGAGCAGGTGCAGCGCATTGTGGACCTGCCAGATCGCGGCGGCCACGGTCAGGGCGGCCGAGAAGGCGGCAGGCCACAACAGCTTCCGGGCGACGACGCGCGGCGCCTCGCCGCGCCAGGTGAGATAGGGCACCAGGGCCAGCAGCCAGGCGACGAGCAGCGCGATCGGCAGGTTGACCCGGTTGTAGAACGACGGTCCGACCTGGCCCGGGGTCTTCATGAAGCGGGTGAGCAGCGGCGCGGAGGTGCCGGCGAGGATCACCAGCGCCGCGACCAGCAGGGTGATGGTGGCCAGCACCATGAAGGTGCCGCGCGACAACACCGGGTCCTCGTTCGGCCGCGTCGGCACCTGCCGGAGGCGGGTCGCCAGCAGGAAGCCGGCGAGCAGCAGGAAGGTGCCCAGGATGCCGACCAGCCATCCCGACAGGCCGAGGTCGACGAAGCTGTGCACCGAGAAGTCGGCGAGCACTCCGGAGCGGGTGAGGAAGGTGCCGTACAACACCGACATGAACATCAGTGTGGCGAGCACGTAATTGGCGCGGCGGTAGCGGCCGCGGGTGCGTTCCATGTGCAGGCCGTGGATCAGCACGGTGCCGAAGAGGAACGGGATGAACGAGGCGTTCTCGACCGGGTCCCACCCCCAGTAACCGCCCCAGCCGAGAGTCTTGTAGGCCCAGTAGCCGCCCATCAGGATGGCGGTGCCGAGCACCAGGAAGCCGCCCAGCGCCCAGGGGAAGGCCCGCGCCGCCCAGCCGTCGAAGCGCCGCGTCCAGAGCGACGCCATGGCGAAGGAGAAGGGGATGGCGGAGAGAGCGAAGCCGACGAACATGATCGGCGGATGGATGACCATCCAGTCGTCCTGCAGCAGCGGGTTCAAGCCCTGGCCGTCGAGCGGCGCGTCGAGGCGCATGGCGAACGGGCTCTGGCGCACCAGGATGAAGACCAGGCCGAGCAGGGTCAGCAGGTAGACGCCCATCACCGCCGGCTCGGACTTGCCGGCGGTCCGCTGCAGCAGCAGGCCGAGCAGCGAGCCCCACACCAGCCAGATCATGAAGCTGCCCTGCTGGCCGGCCCAGAAGGCGGCGAACTGGTAGTGCATCGGCAGATCGAGGCCGGAGTAATGGAAGACGTAGTCGATGCGGAAGTCGCGCTGCGTCAGCAGCAGGACGAGCAGCAGCGCGGCGAGGCCCACCGACGAGGCGAAGAAGACGTAGGCGCGGCGGGCGAAGACGAGCCCCGTCGCGTCGCCGCGCAGCACCATCGAGTAGCCCCAGAGGCAGGACAGCGCGAACGCCAGCGCGCACCACAGCGCCAGGGCGCCCGGCAGGTAGAGATGCATCAGGTAATCCAAAGCCGGTCTCCTTCGCGGATGCGCTTCGCCGGAAGTCAGTGGCGGTCGGCGGCGGTCACGGGCGGTCAGCGCCGGTGAGACGCCGGTGTGGCGCCGGCGGGCGCCGATCAGCTGTAGGTCTTCTCGACCTCGGTGCCCTGGTACTTGCTGGGGCACTTGACCAGCAGCTTGTTGGCCGCGAACTCCTTGGCCCGCGGGTCGTAACGGCCGATGGCGACGATGCTGATGGCGTCCTCGAAGTTGGCGGGACGCAGGCCATGGTAGCGCACGCGCACCAGGTCCTGGGACTTGGGGTCCCGCAGGGTGAAGAGCAGGGAGCCGTTGGCCATCTCGTAGGCGGAGGATCCCTTCTGCAGCGCCCCGGCGACCTGCACCACGCGGTTGGCGGCGCGCGCCTCCGGGTAGCTCACGTAGGGCGTCAGGGTGTCGCGGAAGGACGCCAGCGAGAAGCCGGCGAACGCCAGCAGGACCAGCACGCCGATCAGGTAGAGGCGGCGATTCATGGTTCTCTCTCCAGGGCCGGCGCCTCCTGCGACGCCTCCAGCGCGCGCACCTGGCGGTCCAGGCGCCGGAGGTACAGGAAGAGCCCGGTCCAGATGATCAGGTTGACCACCATCACCCACTCGATGCTGCCGCTGACCTGCATGCAGTGCCTCCGGCTCTCTCCGTGGATCTCTCTGCTGGGTCTGGTGGATCTACCAGTTACCAGTGCGTTGCGAGGCCGTAGCCGGGTCAGCGCCGGCCCTGAGCTCACCCAGGTGCGGCGCCGGCCCGGTGGCGCCCGAGGAGGCCGCGGCGTTCGCGGCGGCTGCGGGCCGGGCGCCCAGCGCGGCCGCTTCCAGCGCCCGGTCGGCGACGGCCAGCACCCGCGTGCGCAGGTCGTGCAGCCAGAAGAAGAGCGCCATGAAGCCCGCGCCGCTCGCCAGCAGCACCTGCAGCATGCGCGGATCCATCTCGACGCGGCCACGGGCGTTGATCACCGGCTCGGGGTGCAGCGAGAAGGTGATGCGCGGCACCACGAAGAAGAAGAACGGCGTCACCACCAGCCCTAGCACCGCGTATGCGGCCGCCAGCCGGGCGCGCTTCTCGGCGTCCTCCACCGCGTCGCGCAGCGCCAGGTAGGCGCCATAGAAGATCAGCGCCATCACGATCGAGGTCTGGCGCGGGTCCCAGTTCCAGTAAGCGCCCCACATGATGCGCGACCAGACTGCCCCGGTGACCGTCGCGAGCACGCCGAACAGCAGCCCGAGCTCGATCGCCGCGCGCGCGGCGCGGTCGTGGCGCGGGTCCCGCGGGGAGCCCTGCGAGCGGCCCCCGAACAGGTAGCGCAGGCTGTAGACGCCGGCGGTGATGAACGCCGTGAACGCCGCCCAGGCCATCGGCACGTGGAAGAACAGGATGCGGCTGGACTGGCCGATGAACTTCGCGGCCAGCGGCGCGTACTCGAAGGCGCCGACGATCACGGCCGCCAGCCACAGCCAGAGCAGCCAGGAGGCGGCGAGGGCAGTCCTTTTCTTCAGGGGTTCCATACGACCGGAAACAGCATCAGGCCCGCGGTGGTGACCGCTCCATCATAAAGCAGAAGCTGCATCAAGGCCACCCCGGCTTCTCCCAGTCCCCCCTGCTCCCCCTGCCCGGGAGGCCCGCCGCCGGCGAAGGCGCCGCGGGTCAGCTCGACCGCCAGCAGCAGCAGCGGCAGCAGCACCGGGAAGGATAGCACCGCGAAGAGGGTGCCCTTGCCGCGCGCCTGGGCGATGATCGCCGCCACCAGCGTGCTGCCGGCGGCGAGGCCGAAGCCGCCGGCCGCGAGGGTGGCGACCAGCAGCCCCGGGCGCGCCACGTCGAGGTTCATGACCGCCAGGAACAGCGGCGCCACCAGCGCCTCGAGGGCGGCCAGCAGGGTGAGCGCGTAGGCGAGCTTGCCGCAGAACAGCGCCGACGGCGTCGCCGCCAGGCGCAACGCGGTGGCGGTCTGAGTCTCCTCCTCGTGGACGAAGGAGCGCGGCAGGCCGGCGGCGGCGGCGAAGAGCAGGATGAGCCAGAGCAGCACCGGCAGCGTCTCGCTGCTCCTGCCGGGCGCGGCGCCCAGGGGGCCGAGGCTGGCGCTCACCACGACCAGGGTGTTGACGGCGAAGAGCGCCAGGGTGTTGAGGGCGTAGCGGGTGCGCAGCTCGCTCCGCCACTCCTTCGCGAACACCGCCGCCGCCTCACGCACCCAGGTCGAGGCCGGCCGCGACACCGCCGACGCTGCCGGCACCGCGGCTGCCTCAGGCACCAAGGTCGAGGTTTCCCGCGACACTGCCGATTTCCAGGGGCACGGGGTTGGCGACGACGGCCAGGCCGGGGGCGCCGGCGGCGGCGGGGGAGGGCGCGAGGTGCTCGGCCAGCAGGCGGCGGACGATCGCCACGCCGGCCGCGTCGAGGTTCTGGAAGGGCTCGTCGAGCAGCAGCAGGCGTGGCCGGTGGAGCAGCGCCCAGGCCCAGCGCAGGCGCTGCCGCATACCCGACGACAGCGCCGCGGTGGGGCGGTCGGGAGGCAGCTCGAGGCGCCGCAGCAGCTCGTCGCCGCGCTCGCGCCCGATACCGCGCAGCCGGGAGAAGAAGGCCAGGTTCTCGGCCGCCGTCAGCTCGCCGTAGAAGGCGAGATCGGGCGCCACCAGGCCGATGCGGCGGCGGCGGGCGGCGGCATCCATGGGGGCGCCGTCCTCGCTGTAGTCGATGGTCCCCGAGTCCGGCGCCAGCAGGCCGGCGAGGCAGCGCAGCAGAGTGCTCTTGCCCGAGCCGTTGCGGCCGGTCACCAACAGGACCTCGCCCGTGGCCACCGATGCGGAGACTCCGCCGAGGACCGCCAGGCGGCCGAAGCGCCGGCGCACCTGGGCGAAGCTCAAGGCCGGGGGCATTGCCGCGAGTATAACCTTGCCGCCCGGCCGCCCCCTGGCCGGCCGGTGTAGCATGGCTGGCGATGCGCGGCCGATTGCCCCCCCGAACCTCCGGTTGCTCTTTCCGTGGCGCCTGCGCGGCCCGAGGTGTCCTTGATGCCCTTGATGCCCTTGCGGTCCCCGGCTCCGGTGCGCGGCTCGCCGGGCGCCTGGCTCGCATCCTGCGGGGCGGCCCCGTCCTGGCGGCGCTCGGAGCGCTCCTGGCCGGGGCGGGCGTTTCTCTTCCGGCGGCAATGGCGGCAATGGCGGCAACGGCGGCCGGCGCCGGCGCCAGCGCGGCGCCTCCCGATCTGCCGGTGATGCGGCCGCCCGACCTCGAGCTGCGGGCGATGCTGCTGCTGGTCGCGGAGCGGCGGGTCTACGAGCCGTTGACGGTGTTGCAGGCGCTCAAGGCCGGTCCGGAGACGCGGGCCGAGCTGGCCGCGGCGCTGGGGCGCATCCCGGGGCAGGAGGCGGGATCGGTGCTCGCCGGGCTGCTGATCGACGACCAGGCGGAGGTGCGCCGCGCGGCAGCCTTCAGCATGGGCTTGCGCGGCGATACCGCGGCGCGGCCGGCGCTGCGCCAGGCGATGCTCGACCCTGACCGCGAGACCGGGGCCCTGGCCGTGGAGGCGCTGGGGCGGCTGGCGACGCCCCTCGTCGAGGTGGCCGAGCAGCTGCTGAAGCTGCCCGAGGAGGAGCGCTGGCCGCGGCTGCTGCCGTACCTGTTCCGCTTCAAGGACGAGGCGCTGGTGCCGCTCGCCGAGCACGGCCTCGGCCTGCCCGACCCGGAGCTTCACCGCTGGTCGGCCTACGCCCTGGCGCGCGATCCGCTGCCCGCCGCCGCGCCCCTGCTGCGGCGGCTGACCGGCGATCCCGATCCGCTGGTGCGTGCCTGGGCGGCGCGCGGCCTCGGCCGGGTGGGCGGAGGAAGTGAGGATCTGGCCGCCTTGGCGCCGCTGCTGGCCGACGCTGCGGGTGGGCCGGTGGTGGAGGCCCTGCGGGCGGGTGCGGCGCTGGTCGGCGCCGGCAAGGTGCCGGCAGCGCCCTCCTGGCGCCCTCGCCTACTGGCCCTGCTCTCCGATCCGCGCGCCGGGGTGAGGGTGACTGCCATCGAGGCGGCGGGCGCCTGGTTGCCAGACCCTGATCTCGGGGCCGCCCTTGCGGCACGGGCCGGAGCGCCGGCGGAGCCTCCGAAGGGGGCGGCAGGCGCGGCAGGCTCGGCAGGGGCGGGAGGCTCGGCAGGACCGGGAAGCCCGGCAGGCGCAGGCCCGGGAAAGGCGGCAGGGCCGGGAGGCACGGCAGGGGCGGCAGCTCCGACCGCGGGTGTCGCGGCGGCGCTGGCGGCACCGCCGGTGCCGCTCGCACAGACGATCGAGCGCGGTACTGCCCTGGTCGCCCTGGCGCGCGGCCGTGACTCTCACGCCGTGGCGCTCGTCGCGGCCGCGGCAGGGTCGCCGGAGCCGCGGCTGCGGGCGCGGGCGGCGGAAGCCGCGGGTCTGCTCGGGGAGAACGAGCTGCTTGGCCGGCTGGCTGCCGACCCCAGCCCGCTGGTGCGTGAAGCGGCGCTGGCCGCCCGGCTGCTGCCGGCGCCCGCGCCGAGCTCGGCGACGTCGTCCGGCCGGGCGGCAGGCACCGCCGCGAAAGCCGGCACCGAGGGAGCCCCCGGCAAGGCTGGTGCCGATGGACCGGCCGGAACGGCCGGGCGATCGGAGGCCGCGGGAGCGGGTGCCAAAGCGGGCGCCGTCCAGGGCGCTGGCGCTGCCCATGCCACCACGGCCGCGGCCCGTGCGGCCGCCGCGGCCCTGTCCGATGCCGACGAAGGGGTGCGGATCATCGCTGCCGACTGGCTCGCCGACCATCCGGTCGTGCCACTCGCCAACCTTGCCGGCGCCCTTACCGCCGCGCTGCGCGACGAGTCGATCGAGTCGCCGCTCGGCGTCATCAAGGCGCTGGCCGCCCGCGGCGAGGCCGAGCCGCGCGAGCGCGGCGCCGCCGTCGAGCTCCTCGAACGCGCAGGACGCCAGCCCAGCTACGCGCTGCGGCGAGAGGCAGCCGCCGGGTTGACCCGCCTGGGGCGGCCGGCGCCGCAGCTAGGCCCGGCGCCGAGCCTAGAGGCGGCGGCCGGCGGCGACCAGCTTCGGTCCTACCGCGAGATCGTCGAGCGGACCCGCCGCTCGCGGACCGTGGAGGTGCGCACCAACCGCGGTACCTTCCGCCTCCGTCTCGACTGCCCCCGCGCGCCGCGTACCTGCCTCAACCTCCTCGACCTCGCCGCCCAGCACTTCTACGACGGCCTCCTCTTCCACCGCGTCGTCCCCGACTTCGTGATCCAGGCCGGCGACCCGCGCGGCGACGGCTACGGCGGCCCCGGCTACGTCCTCGGCGACGAGATCAACCGCCTCCGTTACCACCGCGGCATCCTCGGCATGGCCCTGGCAGGCCCCGACACCGGCGGCAGCCAGTTCTTCATCACCCTCTCCCCCCAGCCCCACCTCGACGGCGGCTACACCGCCTTCGGCGAGGTCGTCGCCGGAGCCGCAGTTCTGGACGCCATCGAGGCAGGCGACAGGATCGAGAGCGTCGCCGAGGTGCGCGAGTAGCGGCGAGGGCGCCCGATTGAGGGTGTCTCGAGGGCGTCGTCGCTCGCGGACGCCACGGCCTCGTCCACCGCCGCACCCAGACCCCGACGACTACGCCATCCCGGGCGAGGAGCGGCATCGATCCAGGCCTGCTCGGAGGGCAGCTCAGGTGGTGAGAGCGCCTTGGAGCTCGGACAGGTCCCGGTCACGTCGGTGGTACCCGGCTTGCTCGATCAAGACGCGGACGCGGGTGAGGCTGTAGCGGGCGGCGGTGGGGTTGGCCTGGGCGAGGTGGAACCGGGCGTAGCCGAGGTGGGTGTCGGCCTCGAGGAGACGGAGCTCGCAGCGGGTGCAAATGTAGAGGGATTCCTCGAGGTCGTCTTCAGCGCCTCGGAAGTCGCCAGTCGAACGCCGCAGGTCGGCGCGAGCGAGGAGGCCGCGAGGGAGATAATCCAGCTCCCCGGCCTGCCGCAAGCCGTCCACTGCCAACCCCAGGTGCTCTCTGGCCTGTTCGGAATCGAGATTTCCATTCGCCTTGGCGCCGAGCAGGTAGGCTCGACCGAAGTAGAGGTGACCCAGGGCAATGTCGCGGATGAAGTGATTCCCTTCCGCGATCACCAGTCCTCGCTCCGCTCGTTCCTGCACTTCTTCCCACGCCCCTTGATCGAGAAGCAGGTCGCACTGCAGGAAGCCGGCCAATGTGTACAGCGTAGGACTGTCCGGCTCGCACTTCACGAGGGACCGCTCGGCGAGCCGGAACTGATCTTCAGCCTGATCAGGGCTCCCGCTGTAGTGCAGGACAGTGCCCAGCACGGCGAGACTCGGCCAGAGCACCTCGTCGTTCTGTCCGGCTAGCTTCACGCTGAGCTCGGCGGCAGGCAGCGCTTTCGTGATGTCTCCGAGGGCGAGGTGGAGAAGGGATAACGAGCGTGCTTCGTTGGCCGCTCCTCTATTGTCGTTCCTGGAGCGATCGGACTCCAGGCAGGCTTCACGTGCCTTTGCCGCTTCTCGAAGCTGGCCGACTGCTTGGAGGAATCCACCGGCATGCGAAAGGATTTTTCGTGGAAGTCCCTCAACTGGTTGAGTCCAACGCACTCTGAAGAATCCGGCGAGGGCCTGTAAGGTAGCGCTGAACAGGCCGAGCTGCCTCACCGCAAAGAATTCCCGGTGCTGAATGCGCTGCCAGTAAACATCGTCATACACCGCCTCATGCCTGCCCGCCTTGCAGCCGTGATAGACCGCAGCAAAGAGTGGTGCCAGCCCGTCGGGGGTATCCGGTCGAGGTTCGGCGCTGCCGCTATAGAATTCGGAAAGCCGCCAGTGCCCTTCCAGCCAGGCCTCCGGGTTCTCCTGCTCCAGTCTCTCGCCGAAGTGCTCCCGCACCAGCGGATGGGCGTCGACCAGCTCCGGCTGATGCTTGTCCTCCTCGGCGATGAGCTTTTCGGTGCGCAGCCTTCGGAGCAGCCTCTCCCACGCGGCTTCCGAGAGGCCGGCTAGCCGTTCGGTCAGACCAGGAATCGCCGGCACCGCCCGTAACGCGGCGAGCGCACCGGGCAGAGCGGGACGGTCGAAGAGCCCTAGAAGAAGGAGTAGCTCGACCTCGGGACCGGGCGACCCGAAGCGCCGCGCAAAGGCTTCCAGGACGCGCCGCGGATGCCTGCCTCGTTCCACCGGCACGTCGAGGTCTGGGATCTCTCCGGCGGCCGATGCCGGGCGCCCGGGCACACCCTGGAGGAAGGAGGCCACCAGGTTCACCGCCAGGGCCTGGCAGCCGAAGGCGCGCGCTACGTCTTCGAGCTCGGCATCCGTGCCGCGCACGCCGCGCACGCGGAGGAGGGCGCGGCCGGCCTCGGGGGAGATCTGCTCCAGGTCGCGGGCGGTCGTGGTCGCCGGGAAACCGTCGAGATCGGCCACCCGCTGGCGGCTGGTGATCACGCACAGGCCCACCTCTTCCGCCGACCCCCCTTCGCCGCCTCGCGCCGGGCGCGCCAGCCGCCGAAGGAGCTGCCCGAGGCCGGGGTCCTGGACGCGCCACCCGTCGGTTGGCGATTGCAGGGGCTCCAAGCCGTCGAGGATCAAGAGGTTGCGCGCGCCGCGCACCAGCGCGGCGAGACGCTCGCCCTTCGACCAGGGGGAGCCCTCGATCGGGGCAGGGTCGCCGAAGAAGCGAAGGGCCTGGTCGACGAAGAGGTCGGCGGAGGTGACGCGCTCGCTGGTACCCTGGCTGAAGAAGCTCCAGGCGAACACCTTGCGGGCTCCGCGGTAGCCGTCGCGCTCCATGCGCTCGAGCCACTTGTTGACCAGGGTCGACTTGCCGACGCCGCCCCAGGCGACCAGGCTCACCACGCGGAAGCTGGGCGACTCCCACAGCTCGTCGAGCCAGCGCAGCTCCTCCGAGCGGCCGAAAAGCTCCGCGCCGGTGACGGGAAGACGACTGATATCCACGGCCTCGGGCGTCGGCGGTGCGGCTTGGCTGGTGGGCGTGGCAAGAGCGGCTCCCCCCGTACCCAGGAGCGTGATCGGGATCACCAGCGACTGCCCGCGCTCGATCGACTCCAAGACATCTTGCCCGGTCCCGCTCCTGGTGCCCACCGTCCTCCGGCCCGCGGTCGCGGTGCCCTGGCCGCTTCCGGGTTGCGCCGCCCCCTTTCCCAGCTTCGCGGCGATCAGCTCGGCGAGGGCGCTGAGCACGATGTTCTGTTCGGAATCAGGGAGGCTGTCGAGGGGCCTCGCGCCCGCCGGGACGAGCTGGGTTGCCTTGATCCAGTCGACGAGCCGCCAGGGACACTCCGAGACCAGGACCGGCAGCAGGAGGAGCCCGCGCTGCTCGCGCTGGGCGAGGAAGTAGGGAACCTCCTCTTTCGACACGAAATCCGAGGAGAGATAGTTCGCCGAGATCAGGCAGACCGCCGCGGCGGCCTTCTCGAGCGCTGCCCGGATCTCGGGGTACCAGGCATCGCCGGCGTCGATCCTCTTGTCTTCCCAGAGATCGATCAGCCCGAGCTGCACCAGAACCCTGAGCTGCGGCAGCAGGCGACCCTTCCAGGTGTCGTCCCTGTGGCTATAGCTCACGAACACGGTGGGCGGCACAGCTGGTATTGTAGCGAATCCGCGGCGCCGCCCTGCGCCAATCTCGGTTTTCCCAGACTCGAGCCAGGCAGGCGGATGGGCGCTAG
>DATDGZ010000425.1:0-2202 GCA_036521795.1 Thermoanaerobaculia bacterium
GCCGACTCGACCCAGACCTTCCGCATGGTGCGCTGGATGATGGGAGGCCTGGCGGTGGTCGGCTACCGCGAGGTGCTCTGGCTGCTGCCCTGGATCCTCGGCGGCACCGTCGTCCTGCTCGCCCTCCGCTGGGACCTCAACCTCCTCCTCACCGGCGAAGAGCTCGCCGCCAGCCGCGGCGTCGACATCGGCCGCCTGCGCCTGCAGGTCCTCCTCGCCACCTCTCTGATGATCGGCTCCCTGGTCGCCGTCGCCGGCCCCATCGGCTTCGTCGGCTTGATCGTCCCCCACATCGTCCGCCGCTGGGTGGGCCAGGACCACCTCTTCCTGGCCCCCGCCTGCTTGCTAGGAGGCGGCGCTTTCCTCACCGCCTGCGACGCCGCCGCACGTGTGGTCATGGCACCGGCCGAGCTACCGGTAGGCATCCTCACGGCGCTGCTCGGCGGCCCCTTCTTCCTCTGGGTGCTGATCCTGCGGACTAGGGAGCGGTGAAGGGAGACGAGCTCCCCCTGCACTTGCTCCACTCCTCGGCCATCGACATCCGCTCTCGGTGTTGTTATTCTCTCCAACATGCAGGCCGAGCCGCTGTTCCGGGAACGGCGGATCGTCGCCGAGGACGCTTTCGTGGAGCTGGTCGTGTGGCGACTGCCGGCGCCGGTCCCGGGAAGCGCGCATCCTTTCAAGTATTCACTGGCGCTGGTGGTCGAGGGGATCTGTGTGCTGCGGTACGACAACGAGGCTGGCAAGGGTGATCATCGCCATGCCGGCGACCAGGAGGCCCCCTACACCTTCACCACGCCGGAACAGCTCCTCGCCGACTTCTGGCGGGACGTGGAGCGCCGGAGGCCGTGACATGCGAACCGTGACCCTGGAGATTTCGCCGCGTGCGGAGACAGATCGCCGTTTCGTCCGTGCCATGGCAGGGCAGGCCCAAGGGGCTTTCATCAGCTTCGAGACAGTGGCGCTCTTGTTCAAGGTGCTGACACAGAAACGCTGGGAACTACTCGCGCAACTGACCGGCGCGGGTGCGGTCTCCATACGGGCGGCTGCCCGTCAGGTGGGACGGGACGTCAAGGCGGTGCACGGAGATGTCCATGCACTGCTCGCCGTCGGAATCCTGGAGAAGACCGGCAACGGCCGCATCCTGTTCCCCTACGATGCCGTGCGCGTCAGTTTCATCTTGCAAGCGGCGTGAGCGGCCAGGCATCGAGGGGAGGCAACGGGGATGCCGCCGCGAGACATGGCCCCTGATTTTCAAGTTCAAAGGGGTCACCCCCGAGCAGCGGTTGGCGCATTGGACGAGCCTGGCGCTGCGAGCTCGCCCACGTCGCGCGCGTGCTAGATTGGGAACATGGTAGTAGAGCCTGGGCGCTCCGCTGACCAGCAGGCGCTGGCGTCGGCTTCCCTGGATCCCGATCCGGTGATCGAAGCCTTCAAGAAAGACGTGGACCGCACCCTGCTGCGCGAGAACTTGATATTGACCCCGGAGGAGCGGCTGCGCAAGCTGATGCGCCTGCAAAGAGCCGCGGAGGAGCTGGCGCGCGCCGGGCGGCGAGCGTTTCGGTGATGGAGATCGAAGGGCTGCTGCGTACCATGCGGGCGGCCGGGGTCGAGATGATCGTAGTCGGCGGCGTCGCTGCGACCATCCACGGTTCGGCTCGCCTGACCCAGGACCTCGACGTCGTCTACCGGCGGTCGCCGGAGAACCTGTCGCGCCTGGCTGCAGCTCTGCGTCCGCACGCACCCTATCTGCGCGGCGCTCCGCCAGGCCTGCCGTTCCTCTTCGATGCGGAGACCCTCCGGCGCGGCCTCAACTTCACGCTCGCGACGTCGCTCGGAGCGATCGACGTGCTCGGGGAGATCGCCGGCGGCGGGACCTACGAAAGCCTGCTCCCCGACAGCCGGCCGGTTGCCGCCTTCGGGCACGAGTTCCTGTGCCTCGATCTGCCGCGCCTTATCCAGGTGAAGCGGGCCGCCGGCAGGCCCAAGGACCTGGAAGCGATCGCCGAGCTCGAGGCCCTGCTCGCAGACCGCGAGCGCCCACAGTCCTGATGGAGCGCGGCGCCGCGGCGCCCGCGCTGAGCGCCGACGAGGCGATCGCCGGCCCGCCCTGAATGGCGCGGGCCGGCGAAGCCACCGGCAGCGGCCTAGCCGCGGCCGCCGCGCAGCGCGGCGATGCCAGCCAGCGCGAGCAGCGCGGCC
>DATDGZ010000426.1:0-16388 GCA_036521795.1 Thermoanaerobaculia bacterium
CGGCGCCGCCTGCCGGGGAAGGACAGGGGTCTGGCGGCGCGCCCACGGCGGGCGGCGCACCAGCGGGCGGTGCGCCGGCGGCGGGCAGCCTGTCGCCGGCCTCGGCGCTATGGCTCGCTCCCGGCGGCACGCCCGCCGGCGCTCCAGGCGGCACTCCCGGAGGCCAATCGGCGCCGGGGCAAGCCGGCGTCCCGGTCCGTGAGGCGCGGCTCATGGTGGCGGCGGCGGCGGACGAGCTGGACGCCCTGGTGTCGGCGGCGCGTGGCGAGGCGCCGCAGGGAGGGCCAGGCGGTCAGCCGGCCTTCTGGTCCGCCGCCGGTGCCCTGCAGCGGGCGCTGGCCGATCTCGATGGAGCGCTGGCGGCCGGCGATCCTGCCTTCCTCTCGATCCTTGGCGAGGCGCAGCGGTCGCTGGTGGCGGTGCAGGTGGCGCTCCGCCGGGCGGGGACGTGGCGGGAGAGGCGTGCGGCGGAGACAGGCGCGTCGGGCTCCGCGACGGGCGAGGAGACCGCCCGCCGGATGACCGCTCTCGCCGCCGCGGTGGGGCGGCTGGCCGGCGCCTTCGGCCGCGAGGCCGTCCCGGCGGCACCGCGGGGCGGCGGGCTGAGTGCGGCGCAAGTGCTGCAATTGCAGAGCATGGCGCGGGCGGCGCGGAGCTGGCGGGCGGCGCTGCCGGCGCTGGCGGCGGCGGCGCGGCAGCAGGGCGACGCCGCCTTGCAGAGCGAGTTGGCGAAGCTCGACGCGTTCTTGCGGCAGGTCGCCGCGGAGCAGAGCCTGACGCTCGCCGCCTACCTGGCGGCGGTGAGCGCCAGCAACCAGGCGCTGGCGCTGTGGGCCGCCAATGCCGCCTACCTCGACCCGGGCGAGCAGCAGGCCTCGCAACAGGCCGACACCGCCGCCTCGGACCTCACCACGGCGGCGGATACCGGGTTCGTCTTCAGCGCCGATCTCAGCGGCGGCACGGCCTGGACGTACGCCGAGGGCCCCCCTGGCGGCGACCCCGCGTCAGTGCCCGGCGATGGCTCGGCTGCAGGCGGCGGCGGCCCCGCCGGCTGGGGAGGAGGTCCCGGCGATGGGGGAGGCGGTCCCGGCGACGCGGATGGCCGTTCCGGCGACGCGGGCGGCCCCTCCGGCGCCATGGACGTTGGTCCCGGCGACGCGGGCGGCCGCTCCGCCGAACCGAGCGGCGACGAGTGGGCGGGCCTCCCGGGAGAGGTGTCCGCGGGCTTGGCGGGCGCCGCCGCCGCGGGCGCGGAGGCAGTTCCGGGCGCGCCAGGCGCCGCGTCCTCCTCGGGCGCCTCGGGATGGGTGGTCATCCACGGCGGCCCCGACGCGGGCTGGCAGCCCGAGCCCTCGCCTTCCGCCGAAGCTTCCCCGAGGTTCGCGCTGCAGCTGGGCGATGCCCAGGACGAGGCGCTGTCGCCGGGCGAATCGGCGACGGGCGACGACGATGCCGCGTCGGACGACTCGGCGCCTCTCGACTGGGAAGAGATCTGCCGCCCGTGGCAGCCCGGCCCCGGCAGGAGCGTCTGTCCGGGTCCGGGGCTGCTGAGCCCTGGCGGCATCGAGCCCTGAGCCGGGCCGCCACTGGCACCCGGCGGCTCTCCCTCCGGTCGCCGCGCGGGCGGCTCTCCGAGGTAAGATCCGGGCACCCCGGACAGGTTCGGGCTGGACAGGAGGTCGGACGCGGCATGGGCATTCTGAGCGGCACGGTCAGCGTGACGCGGTACAACGTGGCGGTGCCGGCCGAGGGACCTGACTTCGAGCGGGGGGCGTTCCACGAGATCGAGCCCGGGTCGGAGGTGCGCGAGCGCGCCGGGTTCGTGCCCTACGAGCTCGACGCCCCCTACGAGGTGAGCAAGGGACGCTACGCCTTCCGGGTGCGCGTCGACCGGCTGCGCCCCGACGCCACCGCGGTGCGCGAGCGGGTGCGGGAGCTGGTCAAGGCCGAGATGGAGGCCACCGGCGCGCCGTTCGTCGGCGCCAAGGGACGCCGGCGGCTGCGCGACCTGGCCGAGCAGGAGCTGCTCCGCCGCCAGGCCCCGCGCACCACCATCGTCGAGTGCTGCATCGACGGCGGCCTGCTCTACGTCGGCACGACCGCGAAGAGTTGGCTGGGGATGGTGCAGACGCTGCTGCGCCAAGCCGGGGTGGCGGCGGAGCTCAAGGCGCCCTGGCTCGACGAGGCGCCCGAGGCCGACGAGGCGAGCGACGTCGTGCTGCCGTCCGAGCCCGGCGAGTCGGTGCTCGGCTGCCGCTTCCTGAAGGCCCTGCTCGACGAGCCCGAGGTGATGGTCGAGCCCGAGAAGGGTAACGTGCGGCTCGCCACCCGCGAGGCGCGGATCACCCTCACCGGCGGCGTGCTGCGCGAGCTGTTCCGTTATCTCGAGGAGGGCGCCGAGATCCTGTCGGCGAAGCTGCTGCTGGGCCCGACGGCGCTGCGCTTCGACGCCCTCTCCTATCGCCTGCAGAGCGTCAAGCTCGAGCCGGTGCGGGCCGAGCACTGGACGCTCGAGCTCGACCAGCGGCTCGAGCAGCTCGCCGCCGTCTGGGAGCAGCTCGACGCCAAGTACGCCGCCCTCCGCGACCGCCTGGCCGCCGGCCCGGACCCGCAGCCTGCGAAGCCCGTGTCCGTGCGCGAGCCCGCGCCGCCGCCTGCCGCCCTGCCGCCGGCGGCCGGCACGAGCCCGCAGACACCGCCCGAGCCCGATCGGGCCCGCCCGCCGCTGCAGTTCCCAAGACCGCGGCGCTAGGCGGGCTAGCAGGGGCTGGTCTCCCGCGGCCTGAGCCGGATCGGGTAGCGAAGCGAGAGACGTTCCCTCGACCAGGTGAGGAGTGAGGCAGCCCATGAGCATGATTCCAGTCGTGGAGCGCCGGCCGGGGACCCCGTGGAAGGTCCTGCAGTTCCCGGTGACCCGGGCGCTGTTGGCGATCGTCGCCATCGCCGGCTGCACCGTGCTGGTGCAGGGCGCCGGCAGGGCGCTGCACGTGCCGCCCCAGAGCGGCGTGGGCCGGGTCCTCCTGCTGGTGCTGATCGCCGGGGTCTGCCTCGCCTACACCGGCTATGTGCGCTGGATCGAGGGGCGCCCGGTGGTGGAGCTCGCGCTCCGCGACGCTCCGCCGGCATTCGGCAAAGGCTTCGTCGTCGGCGCGGCGCTGTTCTCCGCCACCGTCCTGGTGCTGTGGGCGATGGGCGTCTACAGCGTCATTGCCGTTCTCGGCGTGGGCGCCCTGGTGGCGCCGCTGATGAGTGCCCTGGCGGCGGGGTTCATCGAGGAGCTGGTGTTCCGGGGCGTGCTGTTCCGGATCATCGAGGAGAGCCTGGGGAGCTGGCTGGCGCTGGGCATCACGGCGCTGGTGTTCGGCCTCCTGCACGCCTTCAATCCCGGCGCGACGTGGGTCAGCACGCTCGCCATCGCGCTCGAGGCCGGCGTCCTGCTGGCCGCCGTCTACATGTACAGCCGCCGGCTCTGGACGTGCATCGGCCTGCACTGCGCCTGGAACTTCGCCGAGGGCGGCGTGTTCGGAGCGAGCGTCTCCGGCAGCAAGGCCAGCGGGCTGCTGGCTGCCCGGTTCCGGGGTCCTGACATCCTGACCGGCGGGAGGTTCGGGCCGGAAGCCTCGGTGGTGGCAGTGCTGATCTGCCTGGCGGCCGGCGTCGCCTTCGTGCAACTCGCCAGGCGCCGGGGCTACGTCGTGCGTCCGTTCTGGCGGCGCGGCTGACCGGCGCGGCGTGCTGCGGCTGAGCGGGCGCGGCCGCGGGAGGCGCCTCGTCTACTCGGTGTCGGGGCGGCCGTCGTCGAGGTACTCGTCCGGGACGTCGTCCTCGGGGACCTGGCGGGTCTTGACCTCTCCCTGGTCGGCGTCGGGCGCGTCCTCGACGCCGCTGATCGCCGCGGCCTCGTAGGCCTGCCCCTCTTCGATCAGCTCCTCGACGCTCTCCGGGCCGGCGATCTCGTCTCGCGAGAGCCCCATGGTGTCGCCCGCCTGGCCGCCGGCCTCGAGGCCGATCCCCCGCGCCTGCGATCGCCGCGGGGCGTCGAAGAGGCCGGTGTCTCGCGGGTCCGGCTCGGCGGGCTCGACTTCGCCAGAGCCGTCCGCCGCCGCCTCCATGTCCTCCATGTCCGTGTCGTCGAGCACGTCGCGGCGCTTCACGGGATGTCCGGGGTGGGGTCGAGGGTCACTGCCTGTGTGCTTGCCATCCATGGCGCGATTCTACTCGCCATCGCCGGGTCGTGGGCCAGTGACTCCAGCGCTCGACAGCACCGACAGCAGGTCGCGGAGCACCGCCAGGTCCTCGCGGGCGGTGATGGTGAAGGTGCGCACCGCGGCGCCGGCGGGGGAGATCTCCTGGTCGCCGGCGGCGGCCTGGTTCGCGCCGGTGTCGACGCGCACGCCGGCGTGGGCGAGGCGGGCGAGGAAGTCGGCGCGCAGCCTGGCGCTGTGCTCGCCGATGCCGCCGGTCAGCACCAGGGCGTCGAGGCCGCCGAGCACGGCGATCATCGCTCCCGCCGTGCGCACCAGGCTGTGCACGAAGAGGTCGTAGGCGAGGGCGGCGCGGCGCGAGCCGGCGGCGGCCGCCGCCAGCACCTGGCGCAGATCGGGACCGGCGCCGGAGATGCCGCCGAGGCCGGAGCGATGCTGCAGGCCGTCCTCGAGCTCGCCGAGCCCGAGGTGATGGCGGCGCTGCAGGTAGAGCAACAGCCCGGGGTCGACGGAGCCCGAGCGGGTCGCCATCATCACCCCTTCGAGCGGCGTGAAGCCCATGCTGGTGTCCACCGACCTGCCGTCCGCGACGGCGGTCAGCGAGCAGCCGCTGCCCAGGTGGCAGACGAGCAGGCGGCCGGGGACGGCGCCGAGCAGCTCGGCGACCCGGCGGCTGGCGTAGGACACCGAGAGGCCGTGGAAGCCGTAACGGCGCAGCCCGTGGCGCTCGATCCAGTCCCAGGGCAGCGGGTAGAGAGCGGCCGCCTCGGGCAGGGTGGCGTGGAAGGAGGTGTCGAAGGCAGCCACCTGCGGCAGCTCCGGCGCCGCGGCGGTGACGGCGTCGATGCCGGCGAGAGCCGCGGGCGTGTGCAGAGGATCCATCTCCAACAGCGCCGCCAGCTCTCGTCTCACGGCGGGAGTGACGAGCACGGGACCGCGGAAGGCGGCGCCGCCATGCACCACGCGGTGGCCGACGGCGGCAGCCGAGCGCGCGGCGGCGTTCTCGCGCAGCACCGCCCGCACCTGCTCGGCCTGGCGCTCGGGCGCGAAGCCATGCCATTCGACGGTGCCCTCGGCGATCAGCTGCTGGCCGGCCGAGGTCTCGAGCACCGACCACTTCAAGGTGCTGGAGCCGGCGTTGAGCACCAGCGCGCGGGCCGGCGCCTGCGGCAGCCTTCTCTCCGCCCCCATCTCTCGCTCCCGCTCCGGCTCCGACTACGGCGGCACGAGGCACCCTAGGTCGTGGGCCACGTTCCTCTGCCTCCCATTGCCTCCCAATGGGGGGAGGCATCCAAGCCCTCCGCCCCCCGGGGCAGGGGCAGGATATCAGCTGCCGCCAGCGACCTCGCGAATCACCTCCCGCAGGGCGCTGGGACGGATCGGCTTGGTCAGGTGCCGGGAGAAGCCGGCTTGCAGACTCTTGGTGCGGTCCTCCTCCATGCCGTACCCGGACAGCGCGATGCCCTTCAGGCCATAGCGCCGCGACAGCTCGCGCATCAGCTCCTGGCCGTTGCCGTCGGGCAGGCCGAGGTCGCTGATCACCAGGTCGAGCGGCGGGCGGCCGCCGCCGTTGGCGAGCTCCGCGACCGCCGCCAGCGCCGCGGCGACGCCGCCGGCGACGACGACCTGGTGGCCGAAGCCGCCGAGCAGGTCGGCCATCACCGCCGCGGTGTCGGGATGGTCCTCGACCAGCAGGATGCGCAGGCCACCGGCCGCCGCCTGCGCGTCGTCGTCCGGCGCCCCGGCCCCCGGCGCCCCGGCCCCCGGCGATCCGGCCACCGCGGCGGCCGAGCTCGCGGACAGCGTCGCGGCGGCCGCCGGCAGCGCTCCGTCCCCGGCCGCGGCCCCTGCCGCACCGGCGGCCGGCTCCGGCACGCCGGTCATCAATGGCAGCACCACGGTGAAGGTGGCGCCGTGGCCGCGCCCGGCGCTGTCGGCGCGGATGGTGCCGCCGTGCAGCTCGAGGATGGCGCGGCTGATGGCGAGGCCGAGCCCGAGGCCGCCGGCGTGAGAGGCGACGGAGGGCTCGCCGTGGCCGAAGGAGACGAAAGCGTCGAAGATGTGCGGCAGCTCGGCCGGCTCGATGCCGGCGCCGGTGTCGGCCACGCTGATCGTCAGCAGCCCGTCCGCGTCGCGCGTGCGGATCTCGACCCGGCCGCCGTCGGGGGTGAACTTGACGGCGTTGTTGAGCAGGTTCCAGAAGACCTGCGAGAGCCGGGGTGCGTCGGCGTGCACCTGGTGGCTGGCGCCGGCGAAGTCGCTCGCGACCTGCACCCGTCCCGAGTCGATGTCCTGCTGACAGCAGGTGCGCAGGGCGTCGCGCAGCAGCTCGCGGACGTCGGCCGGCTGCGGGCGCAGCTCGATCTTGTGGCGCGAGATCCGGGTCAGGTCGAGGAGGTCGTCGATGAGGCGCGCCTCGAGCTCGACGTTGCGGCGGATCATCGCCAGGTGCTCGCGCGCGTAGGCGGGCAGCCGCGGCTCCTCTTCCAGGACGGACGCGATGGCGAGCACCGGCGTGAGCGGGGTGCGCAGCTCGTGAGAGAGGGTGGCGAGGAAGTGGTCTTTGGCCTCGCTCGCGGCCTCGGCCCGCTGCATGGCCAGCTGCAGCTCCTCCTGCGCGCGGCGCTTGGCGGTGATCTCCTCGCAGACCGCACCGACGCCGATGATCTCGCCGCGCAGCGGCAGCGCGTAGGCGTAGAGCGACCAGTGGCGCAGCTCGCCGGGGGACGCCGGCGTCTCGCCGGTGATCTGGCGCGAGACCGGCTCGCCGGTCAGCAGGACGCCGCGCAGGGCCGCGGCCAGCTCGGAACCGAGCTGCGGCAGCACCTCGCTGACGGTCTTGCCGAGGTGGTCGGCGATGGAGACGCCGTCGATGCGGGCCAGCGCATCGTTGACCCGGATGTAGCGCAGCTCGCGGTCGAACAGCGCCACCCCGATGGGCGCCTGATCGAGCACGGTGTTGAGCAGCCCGTTGGCCTCCTCGAGCTCACTGTCGATCTCGCGGGAGCGCTCGGAGCGGTAGCTGATCAGGGCGGCGACGCCGACCATCACCAGGGACCCGGTGAAGATCTCCGGTGTCAGGTCGCCGGTCAGCGCAGTGATGGTCATGGCGCTGGCCAGAGCGACGGCGAAGCCCATCCAGAAGCCGGCGAACCACGCGGCCGCCGCCACCGCCCCGAAGAAGAGGACGAACGGCGAGCGGTGGAAGGCCGACGACCAGAAGATCCGGGTCAGCCCCGCGGCCAGCAGGTAGCAGGCGGCGGCGACGGCAGGACCTTCGAAGCGATGCCAGCGCACCCTCGGAATCAGCCTCCCGCTGTGGCGGCCTGCCGCCGCGTCGTCACTCGGTCTCACGTTGCCCGCGCCCTGATCGGTCCCGTCAGCCGGCCCATCGCTCCGGACGGCGCCGGAGGATGAGGGAGCCCGGCTGCCGGGACTGCCTGGTCAAGCCTCGCCGGCCGCGCCTGAAGGCAATGCTGCCCGCGCATAAGCGCGAAACCGGCAAGACGGAAAAGAGAAGGCGTGCAAATCGCGCGCCCGCGGGGCTTCGAGAACGACCGGCGGCCGGCGGCAGCAAGCCGCAGGGTTGGTCGTGGCGGGAGGCAGAGGGAACTGAGCCACGACCGCAGGGTAGGCGACGGGCTCGGGTGTCGCGGAAGGGGATACAGTTGCCGGATGGCTGCGCCGGCCTTGCGTCTCTTCCTGGTCCGCCACGGTGAATCCCCCTCCAACCGGGAGCTGCGTTACCTCGGCCGGCGCGACGAGCCGCTCACCGAGGCCGGGGTGCGGCAGGCCGAGTGCCTGGCGGCGGCGCTCTCGCCCCTGCCGCTGGCCGCGGTCTATGCCAGCCCGTTGCAGCGCGCGGCCGAGACCGGCCGGCGGATCGCGGCAGGGCTGGGCGTGCCGCTGGTGGCCGAGCCGCGGCTGATCGAGCAGCGCTTCGGCGACTGGGAGGGGTGGACCCGCGGCGAGATCCTGGACCGTGGCGGGGTGGAACGGGAGCGGCTGCTGGGCTGGGAGCGCGACCCGGACGCGGCGCCGCCGGGCGGTGAGTCGCTGGCCAGTGTCGCCGAGCGGCTCGAGTCGCTGCTGACCGACCTGGGCGCGGCCCACCCCGGCGCCTGGGTGACCCTGGTGAGCCACGTCGGACCGATCAAGGTGCTGCTCTGCGCCGCGCTGGCGGTGCCGCTGACCGCGGCGCGCCGCCTCTTCCTCGACCCCGGCACCCTGTCGGTGATCGATTGGGGCGAGTCGCCGGTGATCCGCCTGTTCAACGCCCACGGCCACCTCGGCTGGCGCGAGGCCCGCTGGATGCGGCAGTAGGCGGGCGGATCGTCGCAGGAACGGTGTGCCGACGTCGCCTGACGTGCAGAGTGGTGAGGCGCCTTCAGGGCGCCAGCGGTAGCGTGAGCTCGAAGGCGGCGCCGCCGTCCGCGGGATCGACGGCGCGCAGGTCGCCGCCGAAGTCTCGTGCGAGGCGTTGGGAGAGGGCGAGCCCGAGGCCTACGCCGGGCGCCTCGCCGGTGGCTTGCTCGGCCGAGCGGTGGAACGGTCGGAAGAGCCGCCGCCGGCCACCGCGCGCGAGGCCGGGGCCGTGGTCGCGCAGCGTGATCACCGCCCGGCGCTCGCGCCGCCGGACCGTCAGGTGGAGCCGCGGGTCTGCCGGGTTCCGTCCGTACTTGCAGGCGTTGTCCGCCAGGTTCTGCAAGATGCGCGCGACCGCGACGCGGTCCACCCGTACCCGCGCCGCGGCGGCCCCGGGCGCCGGGCGTGGCGGGCGAGGCAGGCGGGACGGCGGCCGGGACGCCGCGAGGCCCGGCGACGCCGACGCTGCCGCGGCCGGCAGCGCCGCGGCGGCGGGTGCCGAGGGCGGAGAGATCGCGGAGGCAACGGAGGGCGAGGGTGGCGCCGAAGACGAGGCGACGGTCTTCGCCGCCGCGGCGCCAGGCGCCGCCTCGGCGGTGGACGTGCCGCCGGCTCGCGTGGGCGGCTCCGCTGCCTGCGGCCCGTAGGCTTGATTCTGGACGAGACGCTGCTCGAACTCGGCCTGGTTGAGCTGCTGCTGCTTGGCCATCTCGCGGGCCACCGGGTCGTTCACCGGTGCCGGCCGGGACTCGGGGCGTGCCTGGCGCGACGGAACGGGCGGCGGCTCGTCCTCGGACGCCGGCGCGGGGGCGGTGGTGCCGGGTCGCTGCGCCGCCTGCCGTGGCATTGGCGCCATGGCGCCGGTCGGGTGCGGCCGCTCCCCCGCCTCGGGCGCCGGCTCCGGCCGAGCGGGGCGCGGATCGCCTTCAGGACCTCCAGGCCCTGGCGCCGCGGCAGCACCAGGTCGAGGAGGACGAGGCGCACCGGCCGCTCCAGGGCGAGCCGCTGGCCGAGGTCGCCGTCGCCGGCTTCCAGCGCCTCGAAGCCCGCCCAGCGGAGAGCGTCGGACAGACCGCGCCGGACCGCCAGGTCATCCTCGACCACCAAGATCAGGTCACCTGGCATCGCCGTCTCGCGGGTCCGCCCGCGGCATCCCTCCGGCCTGGTTGCTACCTCGCCGCCGGCCGCGTTCCGGTCGAGGTGGTCCGAGGCGAGGTGGCGCCGAGTATATCCGCCGCTTGCCAGTCGTCCCGGATCCCGGCGGCGCCGTTACGCAACGGTTACATTGGCGCCCTGACCGCGACGTTACGCTGGCTGCGTGAGAACGACGGATCGACGAACGGATCGACGATAGGAGAAGCTCATGCGCGTGGAACGTACGCAGCTCGCAGTGCTCGCAGTGCTCTCGGCCATGGTCCTGGGTCTTGCGGGTCTCGCCGCCGCCACCGCGGCGCCGATCGCCACGGTCGAGCCCGCGGTGGCGAGGCTCGCCGCGGCGACGCTCTCGGCCGATGCGGCGGCCGTGCCCGCGGCGGTCGCGGATCTCCGCCGGGCGGGCGCCGACGCCGTCCCGGCGCTGCTCGCGGCGCAGGCCGAGCACCCGGTGGATGACGCCCGCTTCCGCGACAGGCTCGACCAGGTCTGTGCCCAGCGCGACTGCGCGGCGAGCCGGCTCTTCTGGTACACCGACCTCGAGCGGGCCAAGGCGGCGGCCCGGCGCACCGGCCGGCCCATCCTGTCGTTGCGGCTCTTGGGACGCCTCGACGAGGAGATGAGCTGCGCCAACAGCCGCTTCTTCCGCACCATGCTGTACGGCAACGAGGAGGTGTCGCGCCTGCTGCGCGAGGACTTCGTCCTGCACTGGAGCTCGGAGCGGCCGGTGCCGAAGGTGACGATCGACTTCGGCGACGGGCGGGCGTTGAAGGGAACGATCACCGGCAACAGCATCCACTACGTGCTCGACCCGCGCGGACGGCCGGTCGATGCGCTGCCCGGCCTCTACGGGCCGCGGGCGTTCCAGCGCCTGCTCGAGATCGACCGGCAGCAGGCGCTTAGCCTCTCGCCGCACGACGACCCGATCTTCGCCTTCGTGCTCGGCGGGTTCCATCGGGCCGAGCTGGCCCGCATCGATGCCGACCTCGACCGCGACGTCGGGCTCGTGGGAGCCTCGCGGCAGGCGGCCCGAGACGAGCGGCGGCCGAGATCCAGTGTGACCCCGACCGCCTACGACGCCGCGAACCTCGCGATGACCAAGAGCTCGGGCGAGATCGTTCCCCTCGCCGCCCTGTCGATCGCCGGACGGCAGCAAAAGGTTGCCGGGATCGACTGGGAGAGGATCGCCAGCCTACACGGGGAGGACTGGGCGCTCGATGCCCGTAGCGTCGCCGCGCTGGAGCGCAAGCAGGCGGCGCGCGATCCCGATCCCGCGAGCCGGCGCGGAGCGATCCGGCGATTCCAGCGCCTGGTCGGCGTCGACACCGTGCGCAACGAGGCCCTCTTCCATGCCGTCCTGCACGCCTGGCTCGGTGCGAGCCAGTACGTCGAGGACCTCGATCGCTTCAACGAGCGGGTCTACGCCGCCCTCTTCCTCACTCCTCGGTCAGACCCCTGGCTCGGCCTCGCCGCCCCCGAAACCTTCATGGCCCTCGATCCCGCCGGGCAGAGGCAGCGGTAGCGGTCTTCGGGACTGGCTCGACCCCCGCCGCCGGGTGGCGCATCGGCGCCGGGGATGGGGAGGAGATGGCGCAGCCCTGATTGGTGGGCGCGCGGCACCTGGCGCGGTTCGGGAATGAATCAGCCGAAGGAGAAGGAAAGCCAGCTGAGGCCGTCGACATTCGCGAAGTGCCGGTCGGCCGAGAGCAGCGTCGCGTGCGCTTCCATCGCCTGGGCCGACAGCCAGATGTCGTTGGTCGGTATGGGAGTGCCCCGCTCGCGTAGAGCGGCCGAGGTGCGCCCGAAGAGCTCCGCCGTGCGCCAGGTCAGGGGTACGACAGTGACATTCGGGTCTCCAAGGAACATCCGAAGTGCGTCAGCGTTCTCTTCGTAGCGCGAGCCATAGCGAAAGCCGAAGAACAGCTCACCCGCGACGACGACCGACAGGAGCACCTTCTCGGACTGCTGAACGCGTTCAATGACGTCGCTGTGCCCCAGGCGCAATGCGGTATAGGCGTTCGTGTCGAGGAGAAGTCTCACGTCCAGAAGGACTCGTCGACGTGCTCGAACACCTCGATCGATTGCAGCACCTCGGCTGCCTGCTCTGGCGACCAGGTGCCGATGAACCGGTCCAGAGCATGTCCGATGACCGTGGCGGAAGGCGCCGGCTCCGTCCGCACCTCCTGCTGGAGAGCCACCAGCCGGACTGCCGAGCCGCTGGCGCTGGTGATGACCACTTCTTCTCCGGCGGCGGCCTCCGCGATCAGCTCTTCGAGGTGGCCTTCAGCATCGGTTAGCTTGACTTCGATCATGGTGCCCTCGTCTCAGCTGCTCGGGGCGAGGATAGCGCAGATCCCCGCGAGGCCCTTCGAGTTCCCTGCCTGCGGCGCGACCTGCCGGGAGTGTCGCCAAAGGTGGCCTCGGCGGCCGCTTCCTCGACATGGTCTCGACGATGCCTCGCTGGCGACGCCTGGCCCGGAACCAAGATGAGTCGGCGATGAGCATGCGAATGAACCGAGCGGGACTAGCCGGCGCCGCCGTCGCGCGCCGACCCCTGGCGGGTGCCGGCCAGCTGGGGGGTGCCGGCGGCGGCGGTCGCCGCGGCGGCGGGCGTCGCCGGCGGGGCGGCGGTCGCGCCAGTCGCAGGGGTGGCCGCCTCGCGCAGGCCGGCGGGCATGGGCATGCCGAGCTTCTCGCGCAGCTTCAGCTCGACCTCGGAGGCGAGGTCCGGGTTGTCACGCAGGAATTGCTTCGCGTTCTCGCGTCCCTGGCCGAGGCGCATGTCGCCGTAGGCGTACCAGGCGCCGCTCTTGATCACCAGCTTATGCTCGACGCCGAGATCGACGATCTCGCCGGTCTTCGAGATTCCCTCGCTGTACTCGATGTCGAACTCGGCCTGGCGGAAGGGCGCAGCGACCTTGTTCTTGACCACCTTCACCTTGGCGCGCGAGCCGATCACCTCCTCGCCTTCCTTCAGCGAGGCGATGCGGCGGATGTCGATGCGCACGGAGGCGTAGAACTTCAGCGCCCGGCCGCCGGTCGTGGTCTCCGGGTTGCCGAACATGACGCCGATCTTCTCGCGGATCTGGTTGATGAAGATCAGGCAGGTCCGCGACTTGGCGACGATGGCGGTGAGCTTCCGCAGGGCCTGCGACATCAGGCGCGCCTGCAGGCCGACGTGCGAATCGCCCATCTCGCCCTCGAGCTCGGCCCTCGGCACCAGCGCTGCCACCGAGTCGATCACCACCACGTCGACGGCGTTGCTGCGCACCAGCATCTCGGCGATCTCGAGCGCCTGCTCGCCGCTGTCGGGCTGTGAGACCAGCATGTTGTCGATGTCCACGCCGAGCTTCCGCGCGTACTCGGCGTCGAGCGCGTGCTCGGCGTCGATGTAGGCGGCGATCCCGCCGCGCTTCTGGGCCTGGGCGACCACCGAGAGGGCAAGCGTCGTCTTGCCCGACGACTCCGGGCCGAAGATCTCCACCACCCGGCCGCACGGCAGGCCGCCGATGCCGATGGCGTGGTCGATCGAGATCGAGCCGGTCGAGATGGATTCGACCGCGAACGTCTCGCGCTGGCCCAGCCGCATGATCGAGCCCTTGCCGAACTGGCGCTCGATCTGGGTGAGGGCGATATCGACGGCCTTCTGTCGGTCGGGTCGGGGATCTGCCATGAACGTTCGCTCCTATGGGCGCCAGGGGTGGTCGGCGCCGGTCGTCGGCTGGTCGTCTCGCACGGACCTTCCATGCACGCTGGTGCTCGCTGGGGACCTGCACCTGCTCCGAAGGCGGCAAAGCGCTGGTGACCCTCGGAGCTGGACGGCGGGGATCGGGGGCCGGCGACCGTTCGACGCCGATCCGGGCGTCCCCATCCTAGAAGACGGAAAAAGGTCGGTCAATCGCGATCCAGCCGAGATCCGGGCTTCCCGCCGCCTGGCTCAGTATCGCCAGTGCCGCCTCATTTTCGCCCTCTAGTGTACTCCCTCGCGGCCGGCCGCGCAATGGTCTTCCGAAGCCGGCGAAGCCGGCGGATCGTCGCCGCCAACGGCGACCGGTTCGCCGAGCTCCGGGGTTCATCGGTTCCAAGGGTCGGTGCTGCCGGAGGATGCGAGCCGGTGATCGACGACGGCGGCGAGGAGACGCTCTATGGTCTGCCGGCGCCGAGGGGGTTGCCGCGCCAACTCTTCCATGGTCGTCGAACCGGTATCATCACTTCCGGTATTGCTCGTCGCTGACCTGCTCCAGCCAGTCGACGACCTTGCCGTCGAGCTTCTCCTGAATGGCGATGTGCGTCATGGCAGTGGCCGGGGCAGCCCCATGCCAGTGCTTCTCCCCGGGCGAGAACCAGACCACGTCACCGGGGCGGATCTCCTCGATGGGTCCGCCTTCGCGCTGAGCCCGGCCGCAGCCGGCCGTGACGATGAGGGTCTGACCGAGCGGATGCGTGTGCCATGCGGTCCGCGCGCCCGGCTCGAAGGTGACGCTGGCTCCTTGAACGAGTGCCGGCTCGGGTGCCTGGAAGAGCGGGTCGATCCGCACGGTGCCGGTGAACCACTCGGACGGTCCCTTGGCAGAGGGTTGCGAGCCATTTCTCGTGATCTTCATGCTCCGTGCTCCTCCAATCTCTGTGCTCCGCCGCCAGCCGAGCTTGACCTTCTATTCCGCCTCTTCCGCGAACCGCTCGAACCGATATGCCAGCTCCGGCCCGCCATCCCCCTCGTATGCAAGTTGCGCGACGAGCAGCGCGAACGGCTCCGTGTAGCGCGCGACATGTAAAGGCCCGCCATCGACGGGATCGAAGCCCGCGTCGCGGATCAGCTCGGCGGCCACGGGCTTGCCGCGCTTGTCATCGCCGCAGTACACGAGACTCGGGCGGGTCTTCCGGCGCCTCGCCTCGTAGACGCCGAAGAGCACTTCGCTGGGCACCGTATTGAAGGCGGAGACTACCCGAGCGCTTGGTATCTTCTTCGTCAGCTCTTCCGCTCCCGACGAGGTGTTGGCGACGATGAGCCGCGAATTGCCGGCATCCATCGGCAGTGAGCAGGTCACGATCACCTTGCCGGACAGATCGCCTGCCTGCTTCAGCACGTCGTCGACCCGCGACCAGTGCACGGCCAGCAACAGGGCATCCGCTTCCCGGGCGGCGTCGCGCGGCGTGCCCGCCCGTGCCTTCCCCTTGGCGTCGCGCGCCAGGCTCTCGAGCTTGTCGTTGCTCCGTGCGTAGCTGAAGATGACTTCATGTCCCGCTTGCGCGAAGATCGTTCCGAGCTTGCCGCCCATCAGCCCCGAACCCAGAATACCTACGCGCATGTGTGCTCCTTCCTGGCACGAGGGTCGTCCGACGTCCTTGACGCTGCTAGCCTACACCTCACCCGGCTCGGCTTCCGCACCGGCCCCGCGCCGCGACGAGATGCTCATCTCGATCCCGATCCTGGCCGGGCGGGCCTCGAGGGCGGCGGCGCAGGACTGCGGACCCTCGCCCAAACGTCGGGAGGCAAGGGCAATCCAGCCAGGACACTACCCGGCGGGCCCGGCGGGCCGCCGCGTCCTCGGTGGCCGGCGAAAGTGGCTATAATCGGCGACCCGATCGTCAGCGGGCCGGGCAGGTGCGGCGGCCACTGGCGGCGGCCCGCGCCGTCTCGCCCCACTGCCGGGGCCGGGGCTCGCGGCGCCGGGCGGGGGAAGGCGAGGGCGTAGGGAGAGTGAGCATCCAGCCGATCCGTGTCCAGGGGGCTCCCGGCGCCGGCGCCGGCGCCGACGCCGCCGCCGCGGACGTCGAGCGGACCGCCGCCGCGATCCAGCGGCTCGAGGAGAACGTCGCCCTCGTCATCCGCGGCAAGCGGGAAGTCATCCGGCTGGCCACGGTCTGCCTGCTGGCGCGCGGGCACGTGCTCATCGAGGACGTGCCGGGGGTGGGCAAGACGACGCTCGCGCAAGCGATGGCGCGGTCGCTCGGCCTCTCCTTCCAGCGCATCCAGTTCACCAGCGACCTGCTGCCCTCCGACATCATCGGGGTGTCGATCTTCAACCAGAAGACCCAGGGCTTCGAGTTCGTGCCGGGCCCGCTGTTCGCCAACGTGGTGCTGGCCGACGAGATCAACCGCGCCACGCCGAAGACGCAGTCGGCGCTGCTCGAGGCGATGAGCGAGCGCCAGGTCTCGGTCGAGCGCCGGGCCTACCTGCTGCCGCAGCCGTTCGTGGTGCTCGCCACCCAGAACCCGCTCGAGTTCCACGGCACCTTCCCGCTCCCGGAATCGCAGCTCGACCGCTTCCTGATGTCGCTGTCGCTCGGCTACCCGCCACGCCGCGACGAGCGCGAGCTGCTGCTGTCCGGCGGCGTCGAGGACCTCTTGCAACACCTGCAGCCGGTGGTCAGCCAGCCGGAGCTGATGCAGCTGCAGGAGAGCGTGCAGCAGGTGCGCGTCGCCGAGAAGCTCGCCGACTACCTGCTGGCGATCGCCGAGGCCACCCGCCACGGCAGCGAGTTCCTGCTCGGCGTCTCCACCCGCGGCGCGCAGAGCCTGTTCCGCGCCGTGCAGGCGCTGGCGCTCGCCGAGGGGCGGAGCTACGCGGTCCCCGACGACGTGCAGCGCCTCGCCGGGCCGGTGCTGGCACATCGCGTGGTGCTCAAGCGCGGCGCCATCGACCTCGAGAGCGCCCGCAAGGC
>DATDGZ010000427.1:0-6564 GCA_036521795.1 Thermoanaerobaculia bacterium
GTGCGATCTCCTTCGTCTCGTTGGGACGGGTTACGTGGTGGTGACCGCCCGAGCCCTAGGGCGCGGGCGGGGCCGTGTCGCGCTGCGGCGCCAGCAAGAAGGCGATGAGCGCCTGCATCTCCTCGCCCTCGAGCTGCACCGGCTGCATGCCTCCCTGCAGCATATCCGGCCGCGGCGCGTGCAGCAGCGCCGTCAGCTTCGGCTCCGGGTAGCGCTTGCCGATGTTGGCGATGGCGACGAGACCGCCGCCGCCGTGCCCCTGCGCGCCATGGCAGCCCGAACACCCCTCGCTCTCGAACAGCAGGGCGCCCTTGGCGGCATCCGGGCTGAGCGATGCGGGCACCGCGGCAGCCGCGCCGCCGCCGCCCGCGGACGGGCCGAGGTTCTCGTCGGGGCTGAACGGCTCCTTCGCGTAGGCGCGCTCCGCCTCCTCCTGCGCCGCGAGCTTGGCGCGCACCGCCGGATCGCGCCGGTCCTGGACCCCCGACTGCACGCCCAGGAAGACGAGCGCCGCGAGCACCAGCAGCAAGCTGCCGACCGCCACCGGCCGGCGGAGCGGCCGGCGCTCCGGCGAGCGATCGAGGAACGGCAGCGCGAACAGCGCCAGGACGACGACCCCGGGAATGACCACGATGCCGAGCACGGCCGCCGCGCCTTGGAAATACTTGATGAACTGGAACACCGGCAGGTAGTACCACTCGGGGCGCGGCAGGTAGGTGGCGTCCGACGGGTTGGCTGCCGGTCCCAGCGACATCGGCCATTGCCATGCCAGCGCGCCGAGCATGACGATGAGGCCGATGCCGAAGACGAAGTCCTTGAACACCTGGCCGGGGAAGAAGGTCTCGGCCGGCAGCTGCCGCAGCTCGGCGGCCGGCCGCGGCGGCCCGGCAGATCCCGCCTTGCGGAAGAGGAAGAGATGGCTGGCGACGGCGGCGAAGATGGCGGCGGGAATCAGGAAGACGTGCAGCATGAAGAAACGCGACAGGGTCAAGGTTCCCATCTCGTTGCCGCCGCGCAGCAGCAGCTTCAGGAAGCCGCCGATCCAGGGCACCTCCGAGGCGATGTTGGTACCCACGGCGGTGGCGAAGTAGGCCTTCTGGTCCCAGGGCAGCAGGTAGCCCGTGAAGGCCATCCCCAGAACCAGCAGCAGCAGGAAGCAGCCCATCAGCCAGAGCAGCTCGCGCCGCCCCTTGTACGCGCCGTAGACGTAGGTCTGCGCCAGGTGCAGCATGAGCAGCAGCACCATGACGCTCGAGCCGTAGGCGTGCAGGCTGCGCAGGAAGCTGCCCATCGTCACCTGCTTCTGGATGAAGGCGACCGTGGTGTGGGCATGGTCGGCCGAGGGCACGTAGTAGAGCGCCAGGAAGACCCCGGTGACGATCTGGTTGACGAAGACGAACAGCAGCCCGCTGCCGAACACGTACGCCCACCGCGCGCCGCCCGGGATCGGCTCGTCGAGCGCCACGCTCATCAGCTGGCGCCAGCCGACGCGCTGGTCCAGCCAGCTCGCCAGGCGCTCGCGCAGCGTGGGCTCGCCGGCGGCGGGCGGCCGGATGTCTGCCGCGGCGCTCATCCGATCACCTCGCGGTCGGCCACCAGCCCCCGGTAGTACTGATACTTCACCCACAGCTTGCCGCCCTCGACCTTGACCGGCAGCGGATCGAGGCCGCGCGGCGGCGGTCCGCTGATGTGCTCGCCGTGGCGGTCGAAGTTGCCGTTGTGACAGGGGCAGACGAAGCGGCCGCGGTCGCCGTGCCAGAGCGCCACGCAGCCGAGGTGCGGGCAGGTTCCGGAGAGCACCACCAGGCCGCCCTTGGCGCCCAGGGTCACCCACACCGTCTGCTTGACGGTGGTGGCCCGCCAGCCGTCGACGCGCCGGAAGCTGACCTCGGCCCGCACCGGCTCCGCGGCCGCGGCCGCCGCGAGCTCCGCGTGAATGCCGAGCGCGAACCAGTCGGCGCCGCCGGCGCGGTGCAGCACCGGATCCAAGGCGAAGCGGATCACCGGCACCGCCATCAGCGCCCCGACGACGGCGCTGATCGAGCCCACCAGCATGCCGAAGAAGGAGCGCCGCGTGCTGGGAGCCACCGGCCCGATCGCCTCCGAGCCGGGGTGCGCCGGCGGGACGCCGCCGCCGCCGCCTTCGCCGCCGCCGTGAGATGTCGTCAGAACGCCCATATCAGGTTCACCACGCCCAGGTTGGTATGGGTGCCGGGCGTCTCCTGGCGGCCGGCCTCGAGCGCGATGCGCCCCGAGGTGGTGTTCATCTCGAACACCTTGAAGGTCGCCCCCACCGTCCCCTGCCGGGTGCGCAGCTGCCCCGTCTCGTCCGTCGTCTTGGTGTCATCGTAGCGCACCCAGACGGCCACCCAGCCGCTCGGGTAGCCGTTCACCTGCGCGTACCAGCCTTGGATCTTGCGCTCCGTGATGACCGTCGCCACGTGGTCCTGGCCGTACAGGTAGGCGCCGGCGATGCGGAAGAGGGGCTGGCTGTAATTGGCGAACACCCCCTCGCGATGATAGCTGTCGTTGAGCTGCGGCGGTGCCGCCGGGTCGCCGAGGTCGTAGCCGCCGTGGTGATAGTAAAGGCCTACGCCGCTCACGCCATCCGGCGTCGCCTCGAGCGTGGCGTAGAAGTCCTTGTGATGGCCGACCGAGGCCTGCCCCGCCACGTCGTCGCCGTTCAGGACCCCCAGCTGGGCGAAGAACATCTGGTAGCGGCCGCCGACGTCGACGCCGTTGTTGGTGCGGTCGGGAGTGAACGGGTTCGCGTTGAGGGTGGTGTCGGAGAGGATCAGCGGATCGCTGGCGCCGGCCTCCAGGCCGTTGCCGTAGTTGCGCAGCAGGGTCGGGCTGAGCCGCCCGCCGCGCGCCGTGAAGTAGTTGTCGTCGCCCCACTCCTTGGTGTACTGCAGGTAGGCCGCCTCGATGTCGTTGTTGACGTTCGCGTTCAGGTAACCCGAGAAGCTCTCGGTGAGGGCGCCGCCGGCGTGGAGGTGGAACTCGGGCGAGTTGAACTGGTTGGTCGAGCCCGACGCGGCGTCGTACTCCCACTCGACGTGGCCGGCGACCAGGTGGGTCCAGTCCTTGTCGAAGCCGTCGCCCTTGAGGCGATGGCCGCGGCGCAGGAAGTCGAGGCCGACCGCGGTGAGCTGGAAGGCCGGCCAGTTGTGGCAGGTGTTGCACGCGACGTTGTACCGGCGTGCCCACATCGGCACCGCGGCGCTCGGCAGGCAGAGCGCGAAAGCGCCGCCGACGGCAAAGAGCACAGCCAGACAATGGATCCTGGATCGCGACGTTCTCATCGTTCGTATCCTCCGCGCTGCCATTTGTACGTCAGCAGCCGGCGGCACGCGCCGCCGGCCCCCGTGGATCTGAGAGAGCCTCCCTTGCGTCCTACTGGCCGCCGCCGGCTTCGCCAGCCAGGCGGCGGCCCTTCAAGCGTCCCAGCAACTGGTGCAATCGTATTCGGGAGGCCACCGACGACGCCACTCCCCTGGGGGTGGGAGCGGCGCCGCCGCCGGGCGGGCCGCCGCACCGCCCCCGGCAGGCAGCGGCCGCCCGGGCCACCCTACCCTCGCGGGTGGGGCTGAGCGACGCCCGCATCGCCGGGCGGCCCGGCCGCGGGCCGGTCGAGAGATCTCCCCGTCTTGTCACGGATTTCGTGCGCGGCCCCACAAAGTTATGTAGACGTTCTCGGCTTGCGCCCCGCGGGGCGCGCGGAGATCCGTATTCCCAAGCCGTCCCTCACCGGAGCCCGAGGCACCACCGCCGCCGCGCGGTGCCAGGTTCCAAAACAGCAGTCTATGAAGGAGAGGTGTACATGAGGAGCAGAAGATCGTTCCGCCTTGCCGTCCTGGGGGTGACCGCACTGGTGCTGGCAGCTTCAGCCACCGCCCTGGTCGTGGCGAAGGGAGCCAAGCCCCATGGGGCCCGTAGCTTGCAGCCGTTCGTTCACCACAAGGGGGCCCCCCTGGGCGTTGCCGCGGGAAGGAGCGCGGAGGCGGCCATCGGCCCGAACGAGGTGCGCCATCCCGACGACACACCCGACGTCGAGGCGTACTTGCAGCGGGCGTATCCGCTCGACGAAGTGCCGATCGCGGCGACCCTCGCGGCGCAGAACGCCTGGGCGCATTTGAAGTCCGCCGGGGGCTCCCCCGGCACCTGGCAGCTGATCGGCCCGAGCAGCGGCACGGTCCCGGCGGTCTTGAACGTCCTCGGCGACACCGCCGCGTACGTGGCCTCCGGACGGGTGACGGCGCTGGCTCTCGGCCGCTGCCAGGGGGAGGATTGCCGGCTCTACCTCGGGGCGGCCGGGGGAGGCATCTGGCGGACGCACAACGCTCTGGATGACCAACCGGAGTGGGAGTTCGTCTCCGGCAGCTTCGCCACCAACGCCATCGGGTCGCTGCTCGTCGACCCGACCGACAGCAGCGGCCGGACGGTCTACGCCGGCACCGGCGAGCCGAACGTCTCCAGCGACTCGGAAGCCGGCATGGGCATCTACAAGTCGACCGACGGCGGCGAGAGCTGGACGCTGCTGCCCGGCAGCTCCCAGTTCCAGGGCCGCGCGGTGGCCTCGCTGGCCATCACGCCGAACGGGTCGATCCTGGCGGCCATCGCGCGCGCCGTTCGCGGCGTCAGCTCGACGGTAGGCGGCCCGACGTCGAACCCGCCCGGAGGCGTTGCCTTCGGCGTCTACAAGTCCACCGACGGCGGCGCGACCTTCACCAACGCCTCCGGCCCGCTCGGCTCGGTGCGCGGAGTGAACAAGGTCGACGTCGACCCCAACAACAGCTCGGTCTACTACGCGTCCTTCCTCGGGGAGGGCGTCTGGCGCTCGCCCGACGCCGGCGTGACCTGGACGCAGATCAAGAACCCGCTGAACCCCCCGAACAACGCCAACAACACCGACCGCTCCGAGTTCAGCGTCGTGAACAACGGCGGCACCACCAGGATGTACGTCGGCATCGGCGCCTCCGGCGGACCTCAGGCGCGCTTCTTCCGCACCGACAACGCCCAGACGGCGACCGATGCCAGCTTCGTGGACATGACGACGGCCCAGAGCGTCAATTACTGCGAGACCCAGTGCTGGTACGACAACGTCGTCTACTCGCCGCCGGGCAATCCCAACGTCGTCTACCTGCTGGGATCGTTCGACTACGGCCAGGACCACTTCCAGTCCAACGCCCGCGGCGTGCTGCTGTCGACCGACGGCGGCGCGACCTGGAGCGACCAGACGCAGGACAGCGATCCCCAGCACGCCGAGTTCACCCACCCCGACCAGCACGCGATCGTCGTCAACCCGCAGAACCCGTTCCAGTATTGGGAGGGCTCGGACGGCGGCGTCATCCGCTCGGACGGCAAGTTCGCCGACGTGTCGTCCAAGTGCGACACGCGCGGGCTCAGCGCCGCCGACGACGCTTACTGCAAGAGCTTGCTCAACCGGGTGCCGAACGAGATCACCACCATGAACAACGGGCTCTCGACGCTGCAATTCATGAGCCTCTCCGCCGCCGCCGGCCAGCAAGGCGGCGACCACAGCGGGCACGGCGACCGTAGCCGCCTCAGCGGCAGCCCCCAGGACGACGGCGGCGGCAACGGGAACCTGGGCAAGGTCCAGGGTGGCACCCAGGACAACGGCACCTGGAATTTCACCGGCGACACCAACGTGTGGCCGCAGGAGATGTACGGCGACGGCGGGCAGTCCGGCTTCAGCTCGGCGGACAGCACGAAGCGCTTCAACACCTTCACCGGCCAGGCCAACGACGTCAACTTCCACGACGGCGACCCCACCAAGTGGGTGGTCGCGACCGGTGCGATCCTCTCGAGCCCGGAAGGCTCGTACTTCTATCCACCGGTCATCGCCGACCCCAACCCGGCGAACGGCGGCACCATCTTCCAGGGCTCGTTCAGCGTCTGGCGCACCCAGGACTGGGCCGGCAGCCAGTCCTTCCTCGAGGCGAACTGCCCCGAGTTCACCACCTCGGCGGCCAACACGTCGTGCGGCGACTTCGTGCCCATCGGCCCGCCGGGCGGCACGGACCTCACCGACTCCCTGGTGTCCACTCCGGTCTACGGCGCGACCCGCCGTGGCGGGGCGGTCGCGGTGATCACCCGCTCCACCGCGGCGAGCAACCTGGGCACGGCCTGGGTGGCCACCGGCGCCGGCCGCATCTTCATCTCCGACAACGCCAACGCCGCGGCTTCCTCGGTGGTCTTCACCAGGATCGACGCCACCTCCGCGAGCTCCCCCACCCGCTTCCCCACCGGTATCTACGTCGATCCCGCGAACCCGCACCACGCGTGGATCTCCTATTCCGGCTACAGCGCGGTCACGCCGTCCACTCCCGGCCACGTCTTCGACGTGAGCTGGAACGGCACGGCCGCCACCTTCACCAACCTCGACGGCAGCACCTTCCCCGATCTGCCGGCGACCTCGGTGGTGCGTGACGACCCCACGGGCGACCTGTACGTCTCCAACGACTTCGGCGTCCTGCGTCTCGCCGGCGCCTCCACCACCTGGACCATCGCCGGCTCCGGCCTGCCGATGGTCGAGGTGCC
>DATDGZ010000428.1:0-2168 GCA_036521795.1 Thermoanaerobaculia bacterium
GGGCGCCCCGGCCCGGCCCGCACCGCCCACCTTCCGAGAGCTCTTCCTGCCGGCGCCGCCTCCACGACCGACCCGAGGCCGAGCGACTCTACCCGGGAGGGAGTAGAATGCGGGGCGGCGAAGTCCTGCCGGGTTTCAGCGCGCAATCAACCCGAACGTGAATGTAGTGCCACCGCGTCACGAGGAGATGAGCATGGCTCAAGTCACCGAAGTCAACCAGACCAGCGAGGCCGCGCGGCCGGAGGCGGCGAAGGCCCCCGAGCGCACCCTGGTCCGTTACGAAGTCCGCGAGGGGATCGCCTACCTGACCCTCGACGATCCGCCCGCCAACACCTACACCCACGAGATGATGCGGCAGCTCGACGCCGCCATCCTGCAGGCCCGTTTCGACGCCGGCGTCCACGTCCTGGTGCTCACCGGCCGCGGCGAGAAGTTCTTCTGCGCTGGCGCCAACATCCAGATGCTCTCCGAGGCCGAGCCGAACTTCAAGTACTACTTCTGCCTCCACGCCAACGAGACCCTGAACCGCCTCGAGCAGACCCCGAAGCTGGTCGTCGCCGCCCTCAACGGCCACACCGTCGGCGGCGGCCTCGAGATCGCCATGGCGGCCGACCTGCGCATCGCCAAGCGCAACGCCGGCAAGCTCGGGTTGCCCGAGATCAACCTCGGCGTCCTGCCGGGCACCGGCGGCACCCAGCGCCTGGCGCGCCTGGTCGGCAAGTCGCGCGCCATCGAGCTGATGACCACCGGCCGCCTGATCTCCTTCGAGGAGGGCGAGAAGCTGGACATCGTCAACCAGATCTTCGAGGCCGAGGACTTCGCCGGCCAGGTCCACACCTACGCCCGCCAGTTCTGCCCGCCCGGCCGCGCCGCCAAGGCGGTGGGACGCATCAAGCGCTCCGTGCAGTCGGGCGCCGAGGTGCCCTTCGAGAGCGGCCTGGCGATCGAGCGCGAGCTGCAGCAGCAGCTGTTCGAGAGCAAGGACGCGCGCGAGGGCCTGGACGCCTACGTCGGCAAGCGCCAGCCGCAGTTCAAGGGGGTGTGACCATGACCGCGGTGCAGGAGGCGGCCGGACTGGCCGCCAAGGCAGGCGCCGCGCGGCTGCCGCCGCCGGCCCTGTTCATCGGCGGCCGCTGGGTCGAGCCCGAGGGCGGCCGCACCTTCCCGACCGAGAACCCGGCCACCGAGGAGGTCCTCTGCCAGGTGGCGTCGGCTTCGCCCGCCGATGCCGGCCGCGCCGTCGAGGCGGCGCACGCGGCGCTCGCCGGCGACTGGGGCCAGAAGACATCGGCCCGCGACCGCGGCCGGCTGCTCTACAAGATCGCCGACGCCCTCGAGGCGCGCATCGACGAGTTCGCCCTGGCGGAGACGCTCGACAACGGCAAGCCGATCTTCGAGTCGCGCTACGTCGACCTGCCGACCTCGATCGACGCGCTGCGCTACTTCGCCGGCTGGGCCGACAAGATCACCGGCGAGACGCTGCCGGTGTCCGGCCCGTTCGTGCTCGCCTACACCTTGCGCGAGCCGGTCGGGGTGGTCGCCGCCATCACGCCGTGGAACTTCCCCCTCATCCAGGCGCTGTGGAAGATCTCGGCGGCGCTGGCCTGCGGCAACACGGTGGTGCACAAGCCGGCCTCCTACACGCCGCTGACGGCGCTCAAGTTCGCCGAGCTGGCGGCCGAGGCCGGCCTGCCACCGGGCGTCCTGAACGTGGTCCCGGGCGGCGGCGCGGCGGTCGGCAACGCCCTGGTGCAGCACCCGCAGGTCGCCAAGGTCACCTTCACCGGCTCGACCGAGGTCGGGCGCGACATCATGCGCGGCGCCGCCGACACCATCAAGCGCGTCACCCTCGAGCTGGGCGGCAAATCGCCGAACATCGTCTTCGCCGACGCCGACCTCGACGCCGCCGTGAAGGGTGCCTACAACGGCATCTTCTACGGCAAGGGCGAGGTCTGCGCCGCCGGCTCGCGGCTGTTCGTCGAGGAGAAGATCCACGCCGAGCTGGTCGAGCGCCTGGTGGAGCGCACCCGCCGCCTGGTCCCGGGCGATCCGCTCGACCCCAAGACGCGCCTCGGCGCGCTGGTGTCGGCCAAGCAGCGCGAGAGCGTGCTGGGTTACGTCGAGACCGGCCGGCGCGAGGGCGCCCGGGTCGCCCACGGCGGCGAGGC
>DATDGZ010000429.1:0-5494 GCA_036521795.1 Thermoanaerobaculia bacterium
GGATCAGGCATCCCCTGCCGGCGGCACGGGTGGCACCAGCGCTCGGAGTTTCGGGATCAGGTCTTCGATGTGCACCGTCGCCACCACCCACAGCCGCTCCTGCTTGATCTCCCCATATTCATGAGCGATCACGTTCCGCTGAGCGATGATGCCTGCCCACGGGATCTCGGGATGTGCCTGCTGAACGGTGGGCGAGACCCGGCGAGCCGCTTCGCCGAGGATTTCGATCGCCCGCTCGACCGCAAGCTGCGTCTTCCGGTCCGCCAGGTAGGCTGCCACGGAGAGCCCTGCGGTCAGCTCGCGGAGCGTCTGAGCGGCTTCCAGCATGTCCCAGAGGTATGCGGGGTCCCGCTCCTCAAGCGGCAAAGATCACCTCCCTGTGGCTGAGGATCTCCCGACGCCGGAATGGGTTGCGCAAGCCCGCCTGCTCGACCAGATGCACCTCGCGCCCGAAGATCTGCCGCAGGTGCTCCCGCATGGTCACCAGGTCGAGCAGGCTCCACGGCGCGTCCGCGGTGAAGGTCACCAGGACGTCGAGGTCGCTGTCGGGCCGGAAGTCGTCGCGCAGCACCGATCCGAAGAGGGACAGCTCCGTGACCCTCCAGTGGCGGCAGAAATCGGCGACCGCGGCATGGTCGATCGGCACCTTGACGCTCATCGACACTCCGCGGATCGCTGACTTTCTGCTGACTTTTGGCGAGAGCTGGCAACCGTCACGGCACCTAACCTGCTGATTCTAATGGTGCGGCTGGGAGGACTCGAACCCCCGACCAAGAGTTTAGGAAACTCCTGCTCTTTCCACCTGAGCTACAGCCGCAGGTCTTGAGAGTATACCCCACGGGCGGTGAGGGCCCGGTGCCGGGACCCGCACCACCCGCACCCTGCACCAGGGCTGGATTACGGCGGGAGACCGCGGCGCCGACGGCAGCTGCCGGCCAGCGCCGTTTCTTCTATGATGACCGGCGTCATGCCGAGCCTTTCTCGTCGCCTGGGCGCCGAGCACGGCGCCCTTGCGCGGGCGCAGGACGCCGGGCGCGGCCGGCCATGATCGACCCGCTGCCCGCCGCCGCGCCCGGGCGCTCGCCGAGCGAACGGCCGCTCGCGGTGTCGGTGGTGGTGCCGGTCTACAACGGCGCGGCGGCCCTGCCGGAGCTGGTCGCCCGGCTGCGGGCGGCGCTCGCCGGCCGGGCGCCGGACGCGGAGATCCTGCTGGTCAACGACGGCAGCCGCGACGCGAGCTGGCAGGCGATCGCCGAGCTGGCGGCGGAGCCGCGGCGGCCGCGGGTGCGCGGCATCGACCTCCGGCGCAACTACGGCCAGCACAATGCGCTGCTCTGCGGCATCCGGGCGGCGGCCGGCGCCGTCGTGGTGACCCTGGACGACGACCTGCAGCACCCGCCCGAGGAGATCCCGCGGCTGCTCGACGCCTTGAGCGCCGAGGTGGACGTGGTCTACGGCACGCCGCACGGCGAGCAGCACGGGCTGCTGCGCGTCGTCGCCTCCCGCGCCACCAAGCTGGTGCTGCGCGGGGCGATGGGGCCCGAGATCGCCGGCCGCGTCAGCGCCTTCCGCGCCTTCCGCGCCGAGCTGCGCGAGGCGTTCGCCCAGTACGGCAACCCGTACGTGTCGATCGACGTGCTGCTGAGCTGGGCGACCGACCGCTTCGCGGCGATCGAGGTGCGCCATGAGCCGCGGCGCGAGGGACGGTCCGGCTACACCCTGCGGACGCTGGTGCGCCACGCCCTCAACATGATCACCGGCTTCAGCATCGGCCCGCTCCGCCTGGCGAGCGCCATCGGCATCGCCTCGACTCTGTTCGGGCTGCTGGTGCTCGCCTGGGTCGTCGGCCGTTACCTGGTCGAGGGCGGCAGCGTCCCGGGATTCCCGTTCCTCGCCTCGGTGATCGCGATCTTCTCCGGCGCCCAGCTGTTCACCCTGGGCATCCTCGGCGAGTACCTGGCGCGCATCCACGTCCGGCTGATGTCGCGCCCCGTCTACAGCGTGCGCCGCTCCACGCCGGGAGAGCAGGGCTGAAGCGGCCGGGCAGAGGAGACGGCGCGCGGGCGCCGGCCGAGCTGCTCGCCTGGGACAGCGCTTTCTTCGGGCGGCGCATCGGGCGGGTGCGCGGCGGGCGGCTGAACCGCGAGACGCTGGCGGCGATCGAGCGCTGGGCGGCGCGGGAGCGCATCGAGTGCCTCTACTTCCTGGCCGACTCGGGCGACCCCGAGACCGCCCGCCTCGCCGAGGAGAGCGGCTTCCGCCTGGTGGACCTGCGGGTGACTCTCGAGCGCCGCCTTGGCGGCAGCAGCGGCCCAGCGAGCGGGGCCGGGCGGACGGTGACGGCGACGGGGAGGGACGCGCCAACTGCGGAGCAGGCGGCAGCCGCGGCAGCCGTCTCTTCAGCTGGGCCGCCTGCGGCGGCCGCTCCTGCGGGGGGTACCGCCGGGGCGGCGGCCGGCGAGCCGGAGACGACGATGGGGCCGCCCCTACGGGTGCGGCCGGCGACCGGAACAGACCTGCCGCGGCTGCGCCGGATCGCCGCCGCCAGCCACCGCGACTCCCGCTTCTACCACGACCGCCACTTCGACCGCCGCCGCTGCGACGCGCTCTACGCCGGCTGGATCGAGACGAGCTGCGCCGATCCGGCGGGCGTCGTGCTGGTGGCGACGGCCGCCGCCGACCCATCCGCCTCGCCGGCGGGCTACGCCACCGCCGTGATCGGCGAGGACGGCGAAGGCCGGATCGGGCTCTTCGCGGTCGCGCCGGACGCCCGCGGCCGCGGGGTCGGCGGCGCGCTGGTCGCCGCCGTCCTCGACTGGCTAGCCGGCCGCGGCGCCGATCCGGCGAGCGTGGTGACCCAGGGACGCAACGTCCGCGCCCAGCGGCTCTACCAGCGGTTCGGCATGCGGACCCGGTCGGTCGAGCTCTGGTTCCATCGCTGGTGGCCGCCGGCGGAGGGCGAGCGATGAGCGAGTCGCCGGAGGATAGCGAGCGGTGAGCGAGCCGCCGGGGGAGAGCGAGCGATGAGCGAGCCGCCGGCCGGCGCCGCGAGAGGCGTCCCGCCCGCGATCGACATCCCGTTCAACCGTCCCGCGCTGGTCGGCGAGGAGCTGCGCTACATGCGCGAGGCGATCGCCGCCGGCCGAATCTCGGGGGACGGCGGCTTCACGCGGCGCTGCCAGGCGCTGCTCGAGCGCGAGCTGGGCGCGCCGCGGGTGCTGCTGACGACCTCCTGCACCCACGCGCTCGAGATGTGCGCCCTGCTGCTCGACCTCGCACCCGGCGACGAGGTGATCGTCCCCTCGTTCACCTTCGTCTCGACGGTCAACGCCTTCGCGCTGCGGGGCGCCCGGCCGGTCTTCGCCGACATCCGCCCCGACACCCTGAACCTCGACGAATCGCGCCTGCCCGAGCTGATCGGACCGCGCACGCGGGCGATCGTGCCGGTGCACTACGCCGGCGTCGGCTGCGACATGGAGGCGATCCTCGCGCTCGCCGGCCGCCACGGCATCGCCGTGGTGGAGGACAACGCTCACGGCCTGTTCGGCCGGCGAGGCGGCCGCCAGCTCGGAACCTCGGGCTGCCTCGCCACGCTCTCCTTCCACGAGACCAAGAACGTCACCTGCGGCGAAGGCGGAGCGCTGATCGTCAACGACCCCCGCTACCTCGAGCGCGCCGAGATCGTGTGGCAGAAAGGCACCAACCGCAGCCAGTTCTTCCGCGGCACGGTGGACAAGTACAGCTGGGTGGACCTCGGGTCGAGCTATCTCCCGTCCGACCTCCTCGCCGCCTTCCTGCTGGCCCAGCTCGAGGCCCGCGAGCGCATCCAGGCGGCGCGCCGGCGGCTCTGGGAGCGCTACGACCGGGAGCTGGCCGGATGGGCGGCGGCGAGCGCCGCGCGCCTGCCGGTGGTGCCGCCCGGGTGCGAGCAGCCCTACCATCTCTTCTACCTGTTGCTGCCCTCGCTCGCCGCGCGCCAGGCGCTGATCGCCCATCTCCGCGGCCGCGGCATCCTCGCCGTCTTCCACTACGTGCCGTTGCACCTCTCCGCCTACGGCCGCCAGGCCGCCGCCAGCCACCGCGACTGCCCGGTCGCGACCGACGCCGCCGACCGCCTGGTGCGTCTGCCCCTCTTCTACGACCTCTCCACTGCCGACCAGTCGCGCGTCATCGAGGCCGTGCAGTCCTTCCGGCCGTAGCGGCGCCGCCGTTCCTCCACGTTCCGGGATCGGCGGCGCCGGCAGCGGTCAGTCCGTGATCGCGGCCCGCCGCCGGGTCTCTCGGTCGCGGGAGCGCCACGGTCTCGAAGAAGAGCAGCGAGATCGCCCGCACCGGGCCGGGGATCGAGCTGGCGCCCAGCCAGCGGGCGCGGAGCCCGATCGATTCCAGGGCGCCCTCGGCGGCGGCGGCGGCGGCCGGCGGCGGCCGCTCCGACAGCACGGCGATCTTCATGCCCGGCTGCAGCTTCTGGCCGTCGCACATCCTGCCGCCGGCCACGTCGGGGAACGAGTAAGTGACCAGGCGTTCGCACAGCCGCCAGGCGCAGGCCAGCGAGTCGTAGAAGCGGCCATCCTCCTCGTCGATGGAGTACCAGAGACGCAGGCGCAAGCTGGGGTCCGCCGCCCGCAGCCGACTCAGCGTGGAGTCCACCTGCTGGAAGAAGCGCGAGGAATCGGCATAACCGCGGTACCTGCTGTGCCGGCGATCGAAGGGGCTCTGGGTCAGCAGGAGAGCCGCGGTCAGCGACGCCATGACCAGGACCGCCGGGCCCAGGCCACGCCGCCACGGCGCGATGACCGCGATGACCGCGACGGCCACCGCCCCGGCCGCCAGGGGGAGCGCGATCGTCGGGACCCTGCTCGCATCCCACGGCTGCACCCGCGCGACGCTGACCGGCGCCAGCACCGCCGCGGTGGCGACGGCCAGCACGCCGAACGCACGCGGCGTCAGCCGATCCACGAGCGGCGCCAGCTGGCCGGCGAGCGCCAGGCAGGCCGGCGGCAGCAGCAGGACGGCGTAGTAGAAGTACTCGAGCGGCATCCCGTGCGGTTCCAGCTCGCAGGCCGCCATCACCGCGCAGGCCGCCACGTATTGGAGCTGCACGAAGACTCGCAGGCCGGAGGGCCCGCCGCCGCCGTCGCCGCCGCCGCCGTCGCTGCCGCCGGCCGTCGCGTTCGGCGCCGGTGACCGCGTCTGCCAATGCCACCGCAGGAGCCACGCGAGGCTGCCGCCCAGCATGATCACCGGGGACACCAGCCACCAGGCGCGCGGCCCCCAGATGGCGAGCGGGTGTTTGAAGATGCTCGGGGTCTTGGAGAAGTCCCAGAGCCAGTGCACGGTCGGCGCCAGGAACACCTTCGCGCCGTGACCCCAGAGCCAGCCCACGGCGTCGAGGCCGGCGAAGGCCACCGCGCTTCCGGCAGCCGCCCACAGGGCCGCGGGCAGCAGCCGCCGCCGTGCACCGTGGCGGTTGAGCACCAGGAAATGCGACGCC
>DATDGZ010000430.1:0-8562 GCA_036521795.1 Thermoanaerobaculia bacterium
CTTCGGTACGGCGGCGACGGCGGCGATCGGCGTGGCGGCCGGACCCTCGACCGCGGGAGCGGGTGCGGTGGCGGTGAGCTCGCGATGCAGAGAACCGGCGAAGGCCTCGATGGCGGCGATCTCTCCGGGACTCGCGCGCTGCCGGCCGCGCCCGGCGAAGATCAGCCGGTCGAGCAGGGCGCCGGCCCGCAACTCCTGCTCCCCGGCGTCCTGGAAGGCGGCGAGGCCGTCGACCCAGGCATAGAGGCGTTGCAGGCGCTCCCCCGCCAGGCGTCCGCCGACCTCGGCACCGGCGCCGCAGGAGCCGGCGCGCACCTCCCCGGTCAGGTACACCACGAGGTCGTCGCAGACGCCCCCGGTGGCGGCGCCGCGGTGCCAGGCGAAGGCGAGCCCGTACGGGGACGGCGATCCGGCGTCGCCGACCGCCTCGACCGCGACCGCGCGGGTCCACTCGCCGATCATCCGCCGCTCGGCGGCGCTTGCCTGGACGGTGCCGCGGCCGCGGAAGACCAGGTCCGAGGCCTGGAACGGCGCATAGTCGCGGACGAACTGCGCCAGGTCCTCGGTGCGCCGGCGGCGGGCGAAGAGGTAATGGACGCGAGGGCCTTCCCGCGGGTCGTCGGGCCCCAACCACAGCCCGCCGAGATCGATCGTCACCCGCTGCAGCAGCACGGCTCCCGGCCCCGGGGCCGCGCCCGGTGCCGGCGCCGCGGCGGGCCGCGACCCTGGCACGTCGGCCGCCGGCGCGGCGACGCCCGGCAGGCCGGCCGGACGCCGCCACTCGATCAGCGCCGTCGCCGCGGCCGGGGACAGGACCGGCGCGGCGGCGGTGGCGTCAGGCGGCGCACCCGACTTCCCGCCGCCGGCGCAGGCGGCGCCCGCCAGCGCGAGGAGCGCTGGCAGGAGCGGCGCGATGCGGCTGCGGGTGATGGACAAGCGGGCTGCTTCCGGCCGCGCGCCCACGGAGGATGCGGCGCGCAGAGCCGCTATGTTATGCGCCCTTCCAGCACCGCCTGTCAACCGGGTAGTGGGTCAGTTTCAAGATTTTGAATTCTGGCCCTCGGAAAGCAGCCGGATCATGTCCTCGGTCGTCCACTTGCGGAAGGTGATGCCGGCCGCCTGGGCAGGCGTCCGACCCTTCAAGGTCATGTGCCCGCGGCAGAAGTTGTAGTGGAAGAAGTGGATCGCCACCGCGGCGGCCAGGTTCTCGACCTTCTTGGAGAAGGCGTTGGTCAACCGGGTGAAGCGCCGCATGCTCATGCGGACCGTCAAGTTCTGGCGCTCGATGTAGCTGGTGGAGCAGGTAGGCGACGGTGCGGACCAGCCCTCGCGCCGTCACCGTGGTCGTGCCGCCGCCTCGGGGACCGGCCTTGCTCTGTCTGCCATGCCAGTAGGTTACACGAGTGCCTCCTCCTTCGCACTGGAGGTAGGTCGAGTGAGCCGTGGCGGCCGGCGCTGCCGTGCGCCGGCCGCCAGTGCTCTACGGGTTGAATCACCGAGGTTACCCGCCCGTCCGTCCCTCTCTGTCGCCGCTGCTCAACTTCTCTAGTAGAGGTTCCGTGACACGGCGCCGTGGTGGCGCCGTGACCTACGGCGCCGGGAGGGAGCCCTATGCGCGGCTTCTGGGCCTACGTCCGCAGTCTCCTTGCGGCCATCGTTCCGGATGCAGTCGGGACGCTGGACCCGGACGGGTAGCGCGAGCTGCCCGTCTGTCTGCCACACCTGGCGCCGGCCGAGCCGGCGCTTTTTTTCTTCCAGGCGCCACGAAAAGGCGGCCTGCGGCAACCGTAGTAGTATAGGACTCACGCAAATTTACATTGATGGGAGGACAGCACCATGGCTGAGCAGGGCCACATCCCGGCCGAGCTGATGCGGCGGTTCCTATCGAGCGAGGCGTCCCGCGACGAGGCGCAGCGGGTGATGGCGCACCTGATCCACGGATGCCGCAAGTGCACAGCTCAGGCGCACCAGCTCCTCTCCCAGGGCGTCGGCGGTTGGCATCCGAAGCCTGGCGAGCCGGCGACCGTCGAGAGCTTGCGCGAGATGTTCCGCCGGGTGTTCGAGGGCGGGACTGTCGAGCTGCGCCGGATGGCGGTCGAGAAGCTACAGGGGTGGGCACAGTGGGCCGTGCTCGACCCGCTGCTGCCGGAGGAGCGCATGGTGCGCGTTCTGGACAACCCGAGCCTGCACACCTGGGGGTTGCACCAGCGCTTGATCGAGGCGAGCCGCTGGTACAGCCGCAACGATCCACCGGAGGCCGTGGACATCATGCGCCTGGCGCTGGTGGTGGCCGAGCGCATCGAGCCGCGGAAGATCGGCGGCGACCGGGCGCGCCGGGATCTACTGGCCGAGACTCACGCCCTGCTGGCCGATGCACAGCGCCTCGCGTCCGACTTCGACGCGGCCCGGCACTCCTTCGCAGAAGCGTGGAGAGAGCAGGAAGAGGGCACCGGCGATCCCTATACCCAGGCGTACATCGTGCGCCTGGAGACGAGCTGGATGATCGACATGGGCGAGTTCGAGACGGCGGAAGTGGCGCTCGAAGAAGCAGCGCAGCTCTACCGCCAGGTCGGTGACCTCACCCAGGAAGGCCGTACCCTGCTCAAGATGGGCATCGCCATCGGCTTTGCCGATCCCGACAGAGGCATTCGGCACATCCGCCGGGCGCTCCCGCTCATCAGTGCCGAGCGCGAGCCGCGGATTCAGCTCTGCGCGCAGCACGATCTCGCCTGGTTCTTGGCGGAGGCCGGCGAGAGCCGGGAGGCACTGGAAGTGCTTGAGCAGGCGCGGAGGCTCTATCGCCAGTTCCCGGACGAGTACACGCAGCTGCGGCTGCACTGGCTCGAAGGCAAGGTCACGCGGAGCATGGGGCGGTGGGGCGAAGCGGCGAGCATCTACCGGCTCCTCTTGGAGGAGATGCGCGCCCGCGACCTGCGGCATGAGGTCGTGCTGGTGACGCTCGACCTGGCCGAAGCGTTGGTCGAAGGTCAGCAGTTCGAGGAAGCGGTGCGGCTCGCCCGCGAGGTGTACCCGGTCATGGCCGCCTGGGGCCTGCACCGTTGGGCGCTCGCGGCCTGGCTGCTCTTGCAGAACGCTCTTGAGCTGCGCCAGGTGGATGGCCTGTTCGCCCGCATCCGGGTCTACTATCGCCGGTACTGGAACCGCGAGGTGGAGTTCGATGCGGGGATATAGGAGCTAAGGATGGGGCTTGCACAAGACCCTAAGCGAATCATCATCAATGAAGCGACGGTGGAATTGGTAGGGCGGCTCGCAAAGGAAGTGGGCATGTGCCGCGAGGCTGTCGCCGACTTCGCCTTCCTGTACCTCCAGCGAACATATCGCAATCCCACCAATAAGCAGAAAAACGCCTCATTCAATCACTGGAAGGGGATTTGCCAGTGCCCGCAGTGCAAGGAGGCGGGAGAGCCAGTAGCTCGCGCCGACGCTGTGTTTCACCATCTTCAGCGTCGCATTGCAGAACAACATGAACCGCACAACCTTCTCCCGTACCATCGCAGGCACCACGACCTGGCTCATCGCGTGCGGCACAGCTCGTTGTCGAAAGGCTCGCCAGGCGCCACCTGAATCGCGCGGCTCGCGGCATCCAATTTCTTGAAACGCATCGGGGCGGTTGACCCCTCAAACTGACCCACTACTGAGCGTGGTCACGGTATCTGGCTGGCGGCACCGCAGTCGCGCCTTCTGCGCGGGATGATGTCGCCTGGCGAGGACAAGATTCGGCTGCAGGCTTGACGCTGTAGCAACTGGCGTGCCATCAGATAGGCTGTAAGTCACTTGGAGTCAGCAATTTACGTTGGTCACGATAACTGATGTACGGCGACCCCGAAACCTCGGGTAGCGTGATCAGAATCGGGCGTTTTCACATCAAGAATCGTGACCGTGCTCACTACCGTCAACCGCGGCCGGCGCCATGACTTGGCGGGGCGGCGCCGGCGCGCTACTCTTGGCTGGCACGGCGTTCCCTTTTCCCACCCGGCGCGAGGCCGGAGATCGACAGGAGGTGGCTCATGGTGGTGCCAGTGCTGTCGCTGTGGCTTCCGATCGTCTTGTCGGCGGTGTTCGTCTTCCTGGCGAGCACGGTCATCCACATGTTCCTGGGGTACCACCGCGGCGACATCCGCAAGGTGCCGCGCGAGGACGAGGTGATGGAGGCCCTGCGGCCCTTCGAGATCCCTCCCGGCGACTATGGGATCCCGTACGGCGGCTCGATGAAGGCCATGAAGGACCCGGCGTTCGTCGCCAAGATGAAGGCTGGGCCGGTGGCGCACATCACGGTGATGCCAAGCGGACCTCCCGCGATGGGCTCCAACTTCGTCCTCTGGTTCCTCTTCTGCCTGCTGATCGGCGGCTTCGCGGCCTACGTCACCGGCCACGCGCTGCCACCGGGCGCCGGCTACAGGGGCGTCTTCCGGTTCGCGGGCTGCACCGCGTTCGCCGGTTACTCCCTGGCGCTGCTGGAGAACTCGATCTGGTACAAGCGCGACTGGGGCGCGACCCTGCGCTCGGTCTTCGACGGCCTGATCTACAGCCTGCTGACGGCGGGGACCTTCGGCTGGCTCTGGCCGCGCTGAGCGTGGCGCGACGCAACGGTTCTCCGCCAGGGCGTCAGGGCGTCTGAACGCCGGCGACCGGACGGCGGCGGTCCGAACACCGGCCGCCGCCCTCTCTCCCCAGCGGGCCGCCTTCCGTCTCAGTCGCCCGACGGCTTCTCCGCCGCCACGACGATGGCGACCATGGTCGAGCTGTCGTACAGCGCTCGCGCGCGATCGCCCACCGCGATCGCGGACAGGCTCGAGACGGCGCCGTCGAGGAAGATCTGGGTGGCGGAGCCGGTGCCGAGCGCCACCGCCGCGGCGCCTTGCCGCTCCTCCGGCGTGATGGTGATCGAGGAGCCTCCGACCGCCGTCACCTGGCCCTCGACCTCGGCGAGCTCGTGGTGCGGCGATTGCGCCTGGATGGCGGTGGCGATCAGCGTCGCGGTGTCGTAGAGCGCGCGGGCCTTGTCACCCACCACGATCGCCGCGAGCGTCGACGGCGCCCCGTCGAGAATCACCACCGTCGAGGCATCCGTCCCGAGGGTCACCGGCGCCCCCTCTTCCGGCATGACGGTGAGCGAGGAGGCCGTCACCGCCGTCACCTGCCCCTCGATCTCCGCCAGCTCGTGGTGCGGCGACTCCGCCTCGATCGCCGCGGCGATCAGCGTCGTGGTGTCGTACAGGGCGCGCGCCTGGTCGCCGACGGCGATCGCCGACAGCATCGAGGGCGCGCCGTCGAGGATCACCACCGTCGACGCCTTGGTCCCGAGCGTCACGGGCGCGCCCGATTCCGGCGCGATGGTGAGCGAGGAGGCCGTCACCGCCGTCACCTGGCCCTCGATCTCCGCCAGCTCGTGGTGCGGCGACTCGGCCTCGATCGCCGCGGCGACCAGCGTCGTGCGATCGTAGAGGGCGCGCGCCTGGTCGCCGGCCGCGATCGCCGACAGCGTCGAGGCGGCGCCGTCGACCACGATCTTGGTCGCGGCGTCGGCTCCGAGCGTCACCGGCGAGCCCTCCTCCGGCGCGATGGTGAGCGACGACGCGGTCACCGCCGTCACCTTCCCTGCCACGGCCGCGAGTGAGGGCACGGACCGGACGTCGATCCGCCGCGCCAGCTTCGTCGCCGAGTCGTACACCGCCCGGGCCGCGCCTCCGACCGGGATGTCCGCGAGCTTGGCCGGCTCGCCATCCAGTGACAGCCGGGTCTGGCCGTTGGTCGTCAACGTCACGGCCCCGGCGTGCCGCGGCGTGATCGTGACGGTCCCGGCGGTCGGATCCACCGCCGAGACCATCCCGGCGATGCGCACCGCATGGGAGCGCGGCGCGGCCTTGGCCGCGGCGGCGGTGGTGCCGAGAAGCGCCAGCGCGAGCAGGGCGGTGCAGGCCCCGGCGAGGCGGCAGGAGAACGATCTCGCATGCATGACTGCGTTCCTTTCGCGTTGCTTCGCATTCGGCGACGGGTCTACATCGACCTGCCGCCATCTCCCAGTTGAACTGTCATGCATGCTGCTCTATGCCTTTGCATGCTGTCAAGCCCCCGGCCCTTACGCACGTCCACGAGGCGGTCTAAGGAACCAGCAGGAGCCTGGTCACGAGCAGGGGTAGCCGCAGCACTACCTTCTTGAAGGGCCCGGCCGGATACGCCGGCACTAGCGGATCGTCACCGACAAGGAGAACAAATCATGAAGAAGAGCCGCAAGCTCCTGCTCTACCGCGAGACCCTGCGCCAGCTCGCCTCGCCCGACACCGTCCGCGAGGCGGCCGGAGGCGGGAGCACGCTGCCCTGCATGCAGACGCGGGGTTTCACCATCTGCCCGGTCAACACCTGCAGCCAGTGATCCGCTGAGGTCTCCCCCTGCGCGGGGTACCGCGGCGGCGGGGCAAGCACCGGCCACACAGTAACGGAGCGCTACCGCACCCGCGGACCCCGCCGGGGCAGCGATCCTCTAGGCACCACAACCCCGGCCTCCCGGCCCCCTCCCGCTCGCGTCGCCGGGCGCCTGGCGATATCATGGCTGGCCGGGGCCGCGGCGGGTCCGGCCGGCGGCGCTCGATCGTGTCCTGGCCGCGACAGCGCGCTCGCCCAGCCAACCGCGCCGCCCGGCCGCCGCCCCACCGGCGAGGTCCGAGGCCCCACGACAGAGAGGCATGAACGGATGTCCGACGCGGCCCTGATGAGGCTGACGATCAATGGCGAGGAGCGCGCGGTGGTCTCGCCCGGCCACCATACGCTGCTCGAGGTGCTGCGCGAGGAGTGCGGCCTGACCGGCACCAAGCACGGCTGCGAGCTCGGCGAGTGCGGGACCTGCACGGTGCTGGTGGATGGGCGGCCGGTGCTGTCCTGCCTGGCGCTCGCGGTCGAGGCGGAGGGGCGGTCGATCGAGACCGTCGAAGGGATGCAGCTCGGCAACCGGCTGCATCCGTTGCAGGCCGCCTTCGCCGATCTCGGCGCCGCCCAGTGCGGCTACTGCACTCCGGGCATCCTGATGGTCGCCAAGGCCCTGCTCGCGGCCAACCCGCGCCCCGCCCGCGGCGAGATCGAGGAGGCCCTGGCCGGCAACCTCTGCCGCTGCACCGGCTACCACAAGATCGTCGAGGCCGTGGAATGGGCCGCGGCGCTGCTGCGCGGCGAGGACTGGACGCCGGCCGCCGAGACCTTGTACGGCGCGCCCCTGCCGGCGGCCGCACGCCAGGCATCGCCGCTTGCCGGACCCGGACCCGACCGGCGGTAGCGAAGTCGACCGGCATGGCAGATCCCGTCAAGCGTCCCGAGCCGGCGCCGGAGCCGCCTCCCGCCCGCGAAGCCAATATCATCGGCAAGCCCTTCCGGCGGGTGGACGGGCGCGCCAAGGTCACCGGCGCCACGCGCTATGCCGACGACCTCAGCTTCCCGCGCATGGTCTACCTGCGCCTGGTGCGCGCCACGGTGCCGCACGCGCGCATCGCCGGCATCGACCTGTCGGCGGCCGCCCGCGTGCCGGGCGTGCTGGGCTTCCTGACCGGGCGCGATTTCCCGGTGCCCTTCGGCATCCTGCCGGTGTCCCAGGACGAGCATGCGCTCTGCCCCGACAAGGTGCGCTTCGTCGGCGACCCGGTGGCGGCGGTGGCGGCGCTGACCGAGGACGCCGCCTACGAGGCCGGCTACCAGGTGAAGGTCGAGTACGAGCCGCTGGCCACCATCGCCGGCATCGAGGAGGCGCTCGCGACCCCCGAGCCGCGGCTGCACGACTACGGCGAGGGCGGCAACGTGCACAAGAAGGTGGCGATGGACTTCGGCCCGGTGGCCGAGGGCTTCGCCGCGGCCGACGAGGTCTTCGAGGACGTCTTCTTCTACGAGGGCAACACTCACCTGCCGATGGAGCAGCATGCCGCGGTGGCGGTGCCGGAGGACGACGACCGGGTCACCCTCTACTCGTCGACGCAGACGCCGCACTACGTGCACCGGGCGCTGGCACGGGTGCTCGAGATGCCGCCGTCGCGCATCCGGGTGATCGCCTGCTCGAACGGCGGCGGCTTCGGCGGCAAGAGCGACCCTTTCAATCACGAGATCGTGGCGGCGAAGATGGCGCTGCGCCTTGGCCGCCCGGTGAAGGTGACGCTCAGCCGCGAGGAGGTTTTCTACTGCCACCGCGGCCGTCACCCCGTCCTGATGCGGCTGCGCACCGGCGTGCGGCGCGACGGCACGATCACCGCGCAGCATCTGCAGACGGCGCTGGACGGCGGCGCCTACGGCAGCTACGGCGTCGCCTCGACCTACTACACCGGCGCCCTGCAGACGGTGACCTACAAGCTGCCGGCCTATCGCTTCGAAGGGGTGCGGGTCTTCACCAACAAGCCCCCCTGCGGCCCGAAGCGCGGCCACGGCACGCCGCAGCCGCGCTTCGGCTTCGAGGTCCATCTCGACAAGATCGCGGCCCGCCTCGGCATCGACCCCGCCGACCTGCGGCTGCGCATGCTCGCCGAGCCGGGCTCGATCACCGCCAACTGGCTGCGCATCGGCTCGATG
>DATDGZ010000431.1:0-21754 GCA_036521795.1 Thermoanaerobaculia bacterium
GGAGGGCGCCGATCGCCACGGCGAGGGCCGCCAGCGCGCACATGGCGGCCTTCGCGTTGCGGACGCCGGTCGCCAACTCCTTGATCGCCTCGAGGCGGTCGATGATCTTCTGCGCCGCGGCCTCCCAGGTCCAGCGCGCCGCCATCTCGCGGGCCGCCGCCTGGCCGCGCGCCCGCGCCTCGTCGCGGTGCTCGTAGACGTGACGCAGCAGGAAGCGCAGGTGCTCGGGGTCCGGGTCCGCCCAGCGAAAGCCATCGTAGTAGGGGCACTTGGCCCGCGCCGGCACCAGCTTGCGGACGCGCAGCGGGTAGGCGTTGCCCGCGTGCACGAACTCCTGGTGGGCGCCCCAGTCGGTGGCGATGGCGGGCAGCCCGCAGGCCATCGCCTCCATCAGCGGCATGTTCCAGCCCTCGCCGCGGCTCACCGACACGAAGGCGTCGGCCGAACGGTAGAGCGCGCCCAGCTGGTAGTGCGGGAACTCGAGGTTGAAGAGGTAGGAGATCTTGCCCCCGGCGGCCCGCAGGCGCAGGCGCCGGATCTCCTCCTTGAGGCGGACGCCGGGGTCACGGTTGATCACCTTGCACAGCAGGCGCACCGGCTCGCTCGCCAGGAACTCGTCGTTGAAGGCCTGCAGCAGCAGGCTGGGGTCCTTGCGCTCGCCCCACTCGAAGAGCGCCAGGAACACGAACTCGCCGCCGGGGCTCGGAAAGGCCGTGATGCCAGGATTGAAGTAGCGGACGTCGACCCCGAGCGGCACCAGGTGGATCGGCCGCCGCAGGCCGGACTCCAGGAAACCGCGCCGGTTGAACTCGCTCGGCACCCAGACCTCGTCCATGCGGTTCGCCTGCGCCACCCATTCGCGCGGGAAGCCGTCCACCTCGAGCATGGTGAAGCCGACCTTGGCGCGTCCGCGGTTGCGCGCGAAGATGTCGCCCTGGCCGTAGACCACCGAGACCTCGGGGCTGCGCGGCGCGCGGCGGGCGCGGATGACGTTCAGGCGATAGTCGCCGCTCGATTCGGGCTCGACCGGCGGGAAGACGGTCTTGGGACCGTACACGTAGCGGTAGACCGTCCGCACTCCCTGGTCGTCGAGAGCGCGCAGCAGCTCGCGGCAACTCATGGCGTAGCCGGTGGGGAAGTTGAGGATCGATTGCCAGAGCAGGTGGTGGCGGTAGCGGTCCGCGAGCTCGCGCCGCCACTTGCGGCGGAAGATGTCGCGACTGCCCTGGAACAGCCGCATCAGCGCGCCGTCGTCGCCCCGCGTCGAGCCGTGCTCGTCGTGGATCAGCGTCACCTCGCCGCAGAGGAGGGTCTTCCACCCCGCCTGCCTGGCCCGCAGGCAGAAGTCGGTGTCCTCGAAATAGCTGGCGAATTCCAGCGCCAGCCCGCCGATCGCGTCGAGCACCTCGCGCCGGATGTAGGCACAGGCGAAGACGATGCCCGGGACCTCCTTCGTGCCGCGGTGCTGGCCGATGTCGCGCTCGAGCGACCCGACCTGCTGCCCCCAGATGGTGTCCGGCATGATGTAGGTGCCGGCATGGAGCAGGCGGCCGTCGGGCAGCACCAGCCGGCAGCCGACCACCCCGACGTCGGGCGCCGAGTGGGCGCAGGCGGCAACTCGGCGCAGCCAGTCGCGCTGGGTGAATTCGAGGTCGTTGTTGAGCAGCACGACGTCCGAGCCGGGGGCCGCCGCGGCGATCCCGGCGTTGTTGCCGCGCACGAAGCCGACGTTCTCGGGCAGCCGCACGACCCGGACCCAGGAGAGCCGCGCCAGGCATTCGGGCGTCTCGTCGGTCGAGCCGTTGTCGACCACCACCACCTCGGCGCCGTCGAGATCCGTGGCGGCCAGCGTCTCGAGGCAGCGCTCGGTGAGCCGCCAGTGGTTCCACGCCAGGACGACGAGGGTGATCCGCGGTTCGCTCATGGCGCTGCGGTCCTCGGGGGCGGCGGCGTTCCCGGCGGCTCCTGGGGCACGGGCGGCTCCTGGGGCACGGGGGGCAGGGGCGTCCCGGCCGGCGCCGGAGGCCCGGCAGGTCCCGGGGGATGGAGCGAAGACCAGAGGGCTTCCATGGTCTCCGGCACGTCGGCTTCCGTCAGGTCGCGGGTCTCCCGCCAGAAGCCCGGCTCGCAGGCGATCCGCGGCAGCGGCGGCAGGCCGGCCGTCAGCCTCGCCAGTTGCGCGAGGTCGATCGAACAGAGATGCCGCTGCAGCAGCCGCAGCTCCTGGGAACGGCGCTCGAGCGCGGCCTCGAGGGCCGCCACCCGCCCTTCGAGCCGGGCGATCCGCAGCTCGCTCCGTCGATCTGCGTCGCCTGCGTCGCCCGCACTGGCTGCGTTGGCTGCGTCGGCACCGGCGACCGCGTGCGGGGTCGGCGGCATGGCCAGGGCCGGCGCGGCCGCCGCTGGCGGCGGGCTCGGCGGCTGCGGGAACGCCGATAACTCCGGTGGGGCCTGCAAGTCCGGCCGGCTCACCAGGCGCGCCCCACCACCCCCCTCAGGCGCTGCGTCAGGCGCCAGGCGCGGGAATTCTGCACGGCATGATAGAAAGCCCGGAGACGCTCGACCTCGCCCTCGAGGTCGTGGACACCGAGCTCCGGGCGGTGATATCCGGCGGGGCCGCCGGCCATGTCGAGACCCGGCTCGTCCGCACCGGACACGAAGCGGCTCAGGCGCTCGGCGCGGTCGGTGGCCTCGCGCTCGCGCAGCCGGCGATCGAAAGCCTCGCCCTGCTCGTACCCCAGGTGCCGCTCGCTGGCCAATCGGTGCCGGTCGGTCATGGAAGCCATGGAGACTGTTCGCCAGCGGGCGCTGACGTGAGGCAACTCGTTCGCTTACTATACTGACGCCTCAACCAGCATGCAACCGCCCGCTAACCGACCGAGGATTCCTTTGACCGCTGAGCCCCGTCTCGATCCCACGCCGGTCCGGTCGCAGAAGATCTGCGTGGTGATGCCGGCCTACAACGCCGAGAAGACGCTCGAGCGCACCTATCGCGATCTGCCCCTCGACTGGGTCGACGACGTGGTGCTGGTGGACGATGCCAGCCACGACCGCACCCTCGAGCTGGCCCGCGAGCTGGGCCTCCATGCCTTCGGCCACCCGCGCAACCGCGGCTACGGCGGCAACCAGAAGACCTGCTATCGCGAGGCGCTCGCGCGGGGCGCCGACATCGTGGTGATGGTTCATCCGGACCACCAGTACGACCCCGGCTACATCCCCGAGCTGGTGCGGCCGCTGCTCGCCGGCGAGTGCGAGGCGGTGTTCGGCAGCCGCATGCTGGGCGGCCGTCCGATCGAGGGCGGCATGCCGAAGTGGAAGTACTTCGCCAACCTGTTCCTGACCGCCGCCGCCAATGCCGCCTTCTACGTGTTCCTCTCCGAGTACCACTCGGGGCTGCGCGCCTACAGCCGGCGCTATCTCGAGGCGGTCGACCTCGCGGCCAACTCCGACGACTTCGTGTTCGACACCGAGATCATCGCCCAGGGGGTCTACAAGGGGATGCGCATCCGCGAGATCCCGATCTCCACGCGCTACTTCGAGGAGGCGTCGCAGATCGGCTTCTGGCGCAGCGTACGTTACGGCCTCGCCGTGCTCGGCGTCCTGGTCGCCTACAAGCTGCACGTCAAGAGGATCCGCCGTTCCCCCCTCTTCCGCTGAGCGAATGAACCGAGCGGGACACCAGCGCCGTGAGACGATCCCCATCGTGAGCTCGGACATCGCAGTGGCGGCGCAGCCTTCGACTGCTGCCGGCGGACCGGCCGCAATGACCACAGGGGGCACAGGGGCCACAGGGGCCACAGGGGTCGCGGCGGCCGCGCTCAAGCTGTCGGCGATCATCCCGGTCTACAACGAGCGCTACCTGGTGCGCGAGCTGGTGCACCGGGTGCTGGCGGTGTCGGCGCCCGAGATCCGCGAGCTCGAGCTGATCCTCGTCGACGACGGCTCGCGGGACGGCAGCCTCGAGATCCTGCGCGAGCTGGCGCGCGATCACCCCGACCGCATCCGCCTGTTCGAGCAGGGCAAGAACCAGGGCAAGGGCGCCGCCATCCGCCGCGGCATCGCGGCGGCGACCGGCGACCTGGTGATCTTCCAGGACGCCGACCTCGAGTACGACCCGCGCGACTACGGCCGCCTGGTGCGGCCCTTCCTCGAGGACGGCGCCGACGTCGTCTACGGCTCCCGCTTCCTGCCCAGCGACCGCCGGCGGGTGCTCTACTTCCGCCACACGCTGGGCAACCGCTTGCTGACCCTGCTCAGCAACTGCTTCACCGATCTCAACCTGACCGACATGGAGACCTGCTACAAGGTCTTCCGCGCGCCGTTGATCAAGTCGCTGCCGATCCGCTCGAACGACTTCGCCATGGAGCCGGAGATCACCGCCAAGGTGGCCAAGCGCGAGTGCCGGCTGTTCGAGGTGCCGATCAGCTATCTCGGCCGCACCTATCGCGAGGGCAAGAAGATCGGCATGGGGGACGCCTGGAAGGCGCTGCGCGCCATCCTTCGCTTCTGGCTGATCGACGATCTCTATGCCGAGGACGAGTACGGCTCGCACATCCTCCACAGCCTGGAGCGCGCGCAGCGCTTCAACCGCTGGATGGCGGACGCCATCGCCCCGCACGTCGGCGCGCGGGTGCTCGAGATCGGCGCCGGCATCGGCAACATCACCACCGAGCTGCTCCCACGGGACCTCTACGTGGCGAGCGACATCAATCCACAGTACCTGTCCTACCTGCGCAACCTGGCGCTGGGCAAGCCCTACCTCGAGATCGACCGCATCGACGTCGAGGACGGCGCCGCCTTCGCGCGCTGGAACGGCTGCTTCGACACCGTGGTCTGCTTGAACGTGCTCGAGCACGTGAGCGACCCGCTGCCGGCGCTGTCCCACATGCGCTCGGCGCTGCGGCCGGGCGGGCGGCTGGTGCTCTACGTCCCGCAAGGCCCCTGGCTGTACTCGAGCCTCGACGAGGTGCTCGGCCACCGCTGCCGCTACAGCAGGGCCGGGCTGGCCGCGGAGCTGCGCCAGACCGGCTTCAGGCTCGAGAGCATGGGCGACTTCAATCGCGTCGGGGTGCCGGGCTGGTGGCTGAACGGGAAGCTCCTGCGCAGGCGCCGGTTCGGCCGCCTGCAGCTGAAGCTGTTCAACATGCTGGTGCCGCTGCTGCGCGACCTCGACCCCCTGATCCCCGTCCCGGGCCTGGGGATTCTGGCCGTGGCGACTCGGGAAGACTGAGTACCCGGGAGCCTCGTTCGTGGTGGGCCGCTCGCCCACGGGGAGGCAGAGGGAGCCTGACCCTCGACCTCAGTGGAAGAACGTCACCGCGAACAGCGCGATGCCGGCGGCGCCCGCCGCCATCGAGCCGTACCACACCCAGCGGCTGCGGCTGAGGGCGGCGACCGCGCCCAGGGCGATCGAGACCTGGAAGAGCGCCACGGCATTGGCGTAGCCGTGGTGGGCATGGAGGAGGTGGTCGGCCTCGTGCGAGCGCTCGTCGCGGCGGTGCTCGAGCTCGCGGGCCTTCTGGTCGATCTCCTTCTGCTCGTTGCGATACCGGCTGGCTTCCTGGGCGTACTGCGGCGGCGGGACCTTGCCGAGCGCGATCCAGGCGTTGGCGGCCGTCTCCTGGATCTCGCGCTTGATCCCCTTGGCCTGGTAGTAGGTCCACTGGTCCGAGGCCAGGGCCTGCTGGGTCGTGGCCTCCGTCTTCGCCACCAGCGCCTCGTTGACGGTGCTGCCGGCAAGCAGCGCGGCAACCGCGGCGAAAGCCGCGAGGATGGCGGTGGTGAGGGCGATCTGCTTGAGGAAGCCGCTGCCCTCCCGCTCCAGCTCCTCGGTGACCGTCTCGCGCAGCTTCTCGGTTTCGATCTCGGGACCTTCGGGCATGGAATCGGGCTCCTTTCCCCCCGCGGCGCGCGGGGCATGGTGTGCGGCGGCCGCTGCTCGGATGCTCAATTCTAACCGAGCGCCGCGCGGCCGTTCAGCCCTGGAGGCAACAGCGAGTCGCGGCGCTCGAGGACGAGGCGCCCACAGCTCTCGGGGGGCAGCGGCAGGCTGAAGAAGAATCCCTGGACCTCGTCGCAGCCCTGGTCGCGCAGCAGGCGCCACTGCGCCTCCGTCTCGACGCCCTCCGCCACCACCCGGATGTCGAGGCTGTGCGCCAGGGCGATCACCGCCGACGCGATCTCGAGACTGCCGCTGTCGTCCGTCAGCGAACGAATGAACGAGGCGTCGATCTTCAGGGTGTCGATGGGGAAGTTGCGCAGGTAGGAGAGCGACGAGTAGCCGGTGCCGAAGTCGTCGATGGCGATGCGCACCCCGAGCTCCTTCAAGCCGCTCAGCACCCCCAGGCTCTCCTCGGCATTCTGCATGGCCAGCGTCTCGGTGATCTCGAGCTCGAGGCAGGAGGACGAGAGGCCGGTCTCCCACAGCACGTCCTTGACGCGCTCGATGAGATCGGGGCGCTGGAAGGGACGCGCCGAGAGATTCACCGCCAGCCGCAGCTGCGGCAGCCCCGCCTGGTGCCAGCTCTGCACCTGGCGGCAGGCGGTGCCCAGCACCCAGAGATCGAGCGGGTTCGACAAGCCGCTCATCTCGGCGATCCACAGGAAATCGGCCGGCAACAGCAGCCCGTGCACCGGGTGCTGCCAGCGCAGCAGCGCCTCGACGCCCTCGATGCGGCCGGTCTCCGCGTCGAGCACCGGCTGGTAGAACAGCTGGAGCTCGTCGCCGGTCAGCGCCCGGCGCAGGTCGTTCTCGAGCGACAGCCGTTCGAGGGCATGGGCGTCCATGGCGGCGGCATAGAGCTGCTGGCCGTCGCGGCCGAGCGATTTCGCCTGGTACATGGCGACGTCGGCCTTCTTCAGCAGCTCCTCGGGATCGGCGCCGTCCTCGGGGTAGCGGCTGATGCCGAGGCTCGCAGTGGAAACGATTTCATGACCGTCGAGATTGAACGGCCGGCGCAGCGAATCGAGCACTTTCTCGCCCAGCCGCACCATGTCGCGCTCGCCGGCCACGGCGGGCAACAACACGGCGAACTCGTCGCCGCCCAGGCGAGCGATCGTGTCGCCCGGGCGGAGGCTGCCGCGCAGGCGGTCGCCGACGAGGCGCAGCATCTCGTCGCCGCGGCGGTGACCGAGCGAGTCGTTGATGCCCTTGAAGCGGTCCAGGTCGAGCACGAACACCGCCACGCCGAGGCCGGTGCCGCCGGTGCGCGCCATCGCCAGCCGCAGGTGCTCGTGGAAGAGGTTGCGGTTGGCCAGCTCGGTCAAGGTGTCGTAATAGGCGAGGTGGGCGATCTGCTCGGAAGCCTGGGAGGCATGCGAACGCTCCTCCTCGAGCAGCCAGATCACCATGCCGATCCCCATCATCGCCTGCACCAGGAACTCGAGGGGGGTCAGGAGGTTGAACGCCGGCACCAGGCGCTGCACGGCGGCGGGCCAGCCGGGAGGGAGCAGCGGCCGCAGCAGGAAGACCGAGAACTGCGCGGCATCCTGCAGCTGCCAGAGTCCGTAGAGCACGAAGGCGCCGCCCACCAGCCTCCTGCCCTGGCCCTGGGGATGGAGGGCGGTGCGCAGCACGGCGGCGCCGGCAGCGGCGAAGGCGACTCCGGCGATCAGCATCTGCAGGCCGACGCGAATCGGCAGCCGGTTCTCCGCCGGGGCGAAGGCCGTGCCGATCACGGTGAGGGCGGCGGCGAGGGCGAGCCCGGCGACCAGGAGGCGGCCTTGCCTGCGGGGCACCGGCCGCCCGGTCGCCACCTCGTAGGTGCCGAGCAGCAGCCAGCCGACCTGGCAGTAGCCGGCGGCCAGGGAGATCAGGGAGACGGCGACCGGCAGCCACGAGGCGGCCGGACGGCTGTGCCCGAAGGACAGGTGGGCGGCGGCGGCCCCCGTGAGGAAGCACGCGAAGGCCCACCAGCTCCAGGACCAATAGCGGAGGTATTCGCGATGGTAGTGACGGTGAAAGCTGACCAGGACGATGGCGATGACGATCGCGCACGCGGCCTGAGCCAGGTACCCCGTGACTGCCACGAGAGGTAGGTTCGAGGTCATGGTCGATTTTGGCGGTCAGTGTACCAGCTTCCGGCCCCCGCGGAACGGAGGCTGGAGCGGCGGTCGTTTACGTGGAGGCAGGACCCGAGCGGGCGCTGCCGAGGTCGACGATGGCGGCCCGGCCAGACGTCCGAGCCGGGAGCAATACGGGACACGCCCGTAGAAGTTTCATATCTGCTTCGCATCCCTTCGGTGCCAGGGCACTCCGGCCGGCGCTCGCGCCGCTGATAGACTCGCCGCGCCGCCGCGGCAGCCGCCGCGGGTGTCGCCCGAGGATGCAACGCGAGATGCAGAGACAGCCCTTGCGCCGCCGGCCATGGCAGGCCGCCCCCTTCTCCCGGCTCGTCGCCGTCGTCACCGCGGCTCTCTGGCTGCCGCTGGCGGCGGCGTTCGGCACCCAGCCCGCGGGCGAGGACGGCGCCGGCGGCCGCGGTGCGCTGCCGGCGATCGCCGCCAAGGTCGCCGGCATGGAGCAGCGGGCCGGGCTGCTGGATCTCTACCTCGACCGTCCGCACGGCAAGATCTGGTTGCGGGTGCCGCCGCCGAGCGGGCCGGGCGGCGAGGTGGCGAGCTACCTCTACGTCGAAGGCCTGGTCAGCGGCCTGGGATCGAACCCGGTGGGGCTCGACCGCGGTCAACAGGGGGATGCGCGGGTGGTGACGCTGCGCCGCCTGGGCGCCAAGGTGCTGGTCGAGGCGCAGAACCTGCGCTTTCGGGTGCTCGGCGGAGGCGCCGCCGAGCGGCGGGCGGTGCGCGAATCCTTTGCGCCCTCGGTGCTATGGGGCGGCGAGGTGGCGGCGGAGGATCGCGACGGGCAGGCGCTCGTCGACTTCACGAGCTTCGTCGTGCGCGACGCCCACGGCATCGTGGCGCACATGAAGGCGGCCGGCGAGGGGAGCTTCACTCTCGACGGCCTGCGTAGCGCCGTCGACGTCGAATCCTGCCTGGCCTTCCCCGAGAACCTCGAGCTCGAGTCGGTGCTGACCTACGTCTCGGCCGAGCCCGGCGCCCAGGTCCGCGCCACCGTGCCCGCCGCCGGCGCCGTGACCCTGATCGAGCACCAGTCGCTGCTGCGGCTTCCCGACGGCGGCTACCGCCCGCGGCGCTTCGATCCGCGATCGGGTTCCTTCGGCATCGACTTCTTCGACTACGCGGCGCCCCTGACCGAGCCCGTCGACACGCACTGGCTGGTGCGCCATCGTCTCGAGAAAGTCGATCCGGCGGCACCGCGCTCGCGGGTCAAGAAGCCGCTGGTCTACTACGTCGACTCCGCGGCGCCGGAGCCGATCCGCAGCGCCCTGATCGAAGGGGCGAGTTGGTGGAAGGAAGCCTTCGAGAAGGCCGGCCTGCTCGATGCGTTCCGCGTCGAGGTGCTGCCGGAGGGCGTTCACCCGCTGGACGTGCGCTACAACGTCGTCGAGTGGGTGCACCGCTCGACGCGTGGCTGGTCGTACGGCGGCGGCATCGTCGATCCGCGTACCGGCGAGATGATCCGCGGTCACGTCACCCTGGGGTCGCTGCGAGTCCGCCAGGACCTGCTGCTGTTCGAGGGGCTGCTGGGCACCGGCCACACCGGCACCGGCGCGCCCGACGACCCGGAGCAGCTGGCGCTGGCGCGGATCCGCCAACTGGCTGCCCACGAGGTGGGACACAGCCTCGGGCTCGCGCACAACTTCGCGGCCTCGACCTACGGACGCGCCTCCGTGATGGACTACCCGGCGCCGCTCGTGAGCACCACCGCCGCCGGCGGCTTCGACGTCTCGCGAGCCTATGCCACCGGAATCGGCGAGTGGGACGTGCAGGCGATCCGCTACGCCTACACGCAGTTCGCGCCCGGACCCGACCTCGACGCCCGGGAGAGCGCCGGCCTCGACGAGATCCTGCGCGAGAACCTCCGGCGCGGGATGATCTACCTCACCGACGAGGACGCGCGGCCACCAGGCGCCGCGCAACCCCTCGCCAATCTCTGGGACAACGGCGCGGACCCGGTGGCCGGGCTCGAGCAGGCCCTGGCGGTGCGTCGCATCGCCCTGGCGCGTTTCGGCGCCGGCAACGTCGCCCCGGGGCGGCCGCTCGCGACCCTGCAGGAGGTGCTCGCGCCGGTCTATTTCCATCACCGCTACCAGCTCGAGGCGGCGATCAAGGTCGTCGGCGGGCTCGACTACCAGTACTCGGTGCGCGGGGAAGGACCGCAGGAGGCGCGGCCGGTCGCCGCCGCCTGGCAGCGGCGCGCGCTCGGCGCGGCGCTGTCGGTGCTCTCGCCGGAGACGCTCGACATCCCGGAAGGCGTGGTCCGCCTCATCCTGCCGCGGCCGCCGGGTCACCCGGCGAACGTCGAGCTGTTCGTGGGCGGCGCGGCGCCGGCGTTCGATCCGCTGGCGGCGGCGGCCGCGGCCGCCGACATGGTGGCGGCCGGCCTGCTGCAGCGCGAGCGCGCGGCGCGGGTGGTCGACTTCCACCGCCGCGACCCGTCGCTGCCGCCGTTCGAGGAGGTGCTCGGCGACCTGGTCGACGCCGGCTTCGGCGCCGGCACCTCCGCCGGCGATGCCGGCGATCATCGCGATGCCGGCGATCATCGCGATGCCGGCGATCGTCGTGCAGCGTTAGCCGAGCGCCGCGCCGAGCTGCGGCGGGTGGTGCAGTGGGTGGTGGTGCGGCGGCTGCTCGACCTCGCCGGCGACCCCGCCGCCTCGCCGGGAGTGCGCGGCCGCGTCGAGGCGCGCCTCGTGGAGCTGCGGCGCGCCTTGGAGCGGCCCGAGCGGCGCCCGGCTGGCCGTGCCGGTGCGTCTCGCGGTAAGGCTCCTGCGGCCGATAGCGCTCATCGCGAGATGCTGTCCCGCGAGATCGCGCGCTTCCTCGACCGGCGCGACACCGACGCCGGACGTCACGGCGAGCCGCCACCGCCGCCGCCCGGGCAGCCGATCGGCGCCGGCTATGGGAGAGGAGCACCGCCGACCCTGGCCGGTTGCTCCTGGGACGAGTGAGCCGCGGCCGGCGCGCGGCGGCCAGGTCCGGGCACGGCAGGGGCAACGCGCCGCGGCCCGGCGGCACCGCGGCCCGGCCCCGGCGGCCTCCGGGGTTGCCCGCGTCCTCGCCTTCACCTTCGCCGCGGTCTCGGCCTCCGTCTTCGCCTGCGGCAGGCGCTGGCGAGGCGCGCCGGGGGCGGCGTGGAACCCGGGTCGCGGTGCTGGTGGCTGCCGTGGGCGGCGGTCTCTTGCTGGCAGCGATGCTCGCGCGGTCGCGGAGCGGACCGCCCGCGGCGCCCGGTCTCGGTGGCCCGGCCCCCAAGGCAGTCTCTACAGGGCGCTCGACTTCTGGAGCGCCGACCCCGGGGAGCTCCGCGGGTGAGACGGGAGGCCCGGGCGGGGCGGCAGTTCCAGGACCGCCGGCAGGTCGGGGGGCGGAGAGGGCCGCCGAGCGTCTCCGGGTCAAGGTGCTGTCGGTGCGGCCGCATGACCCGGCCGCCTACACCCAGGGGCTGGTGTGGGACCACGGGACCTTCTACGAGAGCGCCGGGCTCTATGGCCGCTCGAGCCTGCGCCAGGTCGAGCCGCGGACCGGCGAGGTGCTGCGGCGCGTCGACCTGGCTCCCGGCTTCTTTGCGGAGGGGCTGGCGCTGGTCGGCAATCGGCTGCTGCAGCTCACCTGGAAGGAAGGGGTGGCATTCCAGTACGACGCGCGGACGTTCGAGCGCACCGGCGAGCTCCATTACGAGGGCGAGGGCTGGGGCCTCTGCGACGACGGCCGCCGCCTGGTGATGAGCGACGGCTCGGATCACCTCGGCTTCCGCGACCGGCGGACCTTCGCCCTGCTCGGCGGCGTGGACGTCCGCCTGGAAGGCCACCCGGCAACGCAGCTCAACGAGCTCGAATGCGTCGACGGCGCCATCTACGCCAACGTCTGGAGGACCGACGAGATCCTGCGCATCGATCCAGCGAATGGGCGAGTCACCGCGGTCATCGACGCCGGCGGGCTCCTCGACGCCGGGGAGCAAGCACAGGCCGACGTCCTCAACGGCATCGCCTACGATCCGGAGAAGAAGACGTTCTTCATCACCGGAAAGCTGTGGCCCAAGATGTTCGAGGTGGTGTTCGTGGGTACTTCGCCAAGGTAACGTTCCGGGGTGTGCGGGGCGTCGAAGGGGGGGTCTCTCCGGCTACGGCCATCAATCCTGGTGGATCGGTTCTCGAAGAGCAGCGCGAGCGGACCGGGTCGGAGAACAGGAGGAACCGAAGGAAAAAGAGGATGTGGACGACGAGAAGAACGAAGAGAAGAACGACGACGAGTAGAAGCTTCAGCCCACCGGGGCTTCGATCTTGAGCATTCGTGCCCAGGCGAGCCGTAGGTTCTCGGGGAGGTCGATGGTGGCGAAGATCTCCTTGACCTCGTCGCGGCTGACGTAGGCCCAGATGTCGTCCCACTGGGCGTAGCGTAGCAGGTGGGAGATGACCCAGGCGCGCTGGTCGCTCGTTCCTTGGCGCAGCATGTGGCGGAGCTCTTCGGCGGTGACCTTCTGGTCGGGGAAGAAGTAGAGGTACTCGGAGCGGTTCGCACCCTCGCGGTTCTTGCCCGACCCATTCATGAGGTTCAGTATAGCGGTCCGCGTCCGATTCGCAACAGCGACCCGAGGGCCGCGCCGCCGGCATGCGGCCGACCGCCGGCGTTGCCGGTGCGGGCCTTGACCGCGGTGTCCCTCTCCGTTACATTGCGAGCGATTCGATGCCGCGTGCGGGCATAGCTCAGTGGTAGAGCGCAAGCTTCCCAAGCTTGATGTCGCGGGTTCAAGTCCCGTTGCCCGCTCCATTCACAGCTTCCCTCGGGCCTTCTCCGGTCAGCAGCGGGACCTCCGCCCTGGCGCCTTCGGCGGGTGGGCGGGTGGGCGGGTGGAGTGCCGAGCCCGCGGAGGGCCGGTGAGATGTCCGGGCCAGCTCCGTACCACCCGTACCACGACCCGGGTCACGCCAGCCACCAGCCAGCCATAGGAGGACGCCTCAGGCCATGCCGATCTTCCGCCGCGCCCCCGCGACAGGGCTCCCTACCTCCGCCACGCCGGCCGCCGCCGGCGCAGCCGGCGACGCCGCGGCCGGGGAGCGGCGTGGCGCGGCGGCGACCTTCATCGCCCCCGGCACCAGGATCAAGGGTGAGCTGGGCGGCACGACCGACGTCCAGATCGAGGGCGAGATCGCCGGCAACGTCGACGTCGATGCGCTGGTGGTGGTGGGTGCGCGCGGCTCGGTGCTCGGTTCCCTCCAAGGCAAGGCGGTGCGGGTGAGCGGCCAGGTGGCCGGCAACGTCACCGCCGCCGAGCGCGTCGAGGTCGCCGCCGCCGGCAGCGTCGAGGGAGACATCGCCGCGCCGCGGGTGGTGATCGCCGAGGGCGCCTTCTTCAAGGGTAAGATCGAGATGAAGACCGACCAGAACCCGGAGCCGCGCCACGCCGCCAGGGCTGGCGCCTCGGCTCCCGACACGGCGGCGGCCCAGCAGCCGCGGAACGCCGACGCCGCCGAGGCGGGGAGCGAATAGCGTGCGAATCGGGGTCCCGAAGGAAGTCAAAGACAACGAGTACCGGGTGGGTATGATCCCCGCCGCCGTGCACGCGCTGTCGATGGCGCGGCACGAGGTGCTGGTACAGCAGGGGGCCGGCGTCGGCAGCGGCATCCCGGACCAGGCCTACGTCGATGCCGGAGCCAGGTTGGTGCCGGATGCCGACGCGGCCTACGACGCCGAGATGGTGGTCAAGGTCAAGGAGCCGGTCGCCAGCGAGTACGAGCGGCTGCGCGAGGGCCAGACCCTGTTCACCTACCTTCACCTCGCCCCGCTGCCCGAGCTGACCGACCTGTTGCTCGCCAAGCGCATCGCCGGCATCGCCTACGAGACGATCACCGACGACGAGGGCAAGCTGCCGCTGCTGGCGCCGATGTCGGAGGTCGCCGGCCGCATGTCCGCCGTGGTCGGTGCCAGCTACCTGCAGAAGGGCCATGGCGGCCGCGGCACGCTGCTCGCCGGCGTGCCCGGCGTGCCGCCGGGCGACGTGGTGATCATCGGCGGCGGCATCGTCGGCCTCAACGCGGCGAAGATGGCCCTGGGACTGGGGGGCCGGGTCACCATCCTCGAGACCAGCCTCGACCGCATGCGCTACCTCGACGACGTCTTCCACGGCACGCTCACCACCCTCGCCAGCAACCATCACAACATGATGGCGGCGCTGCGCCGGGCCGACCTGCTGATCGGCGCCGTCCTCATCCCGGGCCGCGCCGCGCCGAAGCTCGTGACGCGCGCCATGCTGCGCCAGATGAAGGAAGGTGCGGTGGTGGTGGACGTAGCCGTCGACCAGGGCGGCTGCTTCGAGACCACCCGGCCGACCACCCACTCGAACCCGGTCTACGTCGAAGAAGGGGTGGTGCACTACTGCGTCGCCAACATGCCCGGCGCGGTGCCGCGCACCTCGACTTTCGCGCTCGCCAACGCCACCACTCCGTACGCCCTGGCGCTCGCCAACAAGGGCGTCGTGCAGGCGGTGCTCGAGGATCCCGGGCTGCTGGCCGGAGTCAACACCTACGCCGGCCACATCACCTGCGAGCCGGTGGCGGAGTCGCTCGGCCGGCCGTACCGTCCACTGCTCGAGCTGCTCTGAGATCGGCTCTTCGGCGGCGGCCGGTCCGCTCGAGGGAGGCGGATCTCCTCGCCCGCCTCCCAGGGCGGATCTACTTCCTTCGATCCGGGGTCTCCCACCGGGGGAGCGCCGGGAACACCTCCCCGGCGGCCTCCTGCCAGAGACGGCGGAGATCCTGCGGCACCGGCGCCTCGAAACGCTGCCAAGCTCCGGCGCCGCCGTGGTCTGCGTGGTCTGCGTGGTCTCCTTCTCCGTGGTCTCCACGGCCCGCCGGGCCTCCGGGGAGCGCCAGGCGCCAGGCGTGCAGCGCCGGCCGCGGGAAGTCGCGCAGCGGCGCCTGCGCGGAGCGCGGCAGGCTGCGCCAGCGCGCTTCGCCGTAGACCGGGTCGCCGATCAGCGGGTGACCGATGCTCTTGAGATGGACGCGGATCTGGTGGGTGCGGCCAGTCGCGAGGTCGAGCTCGAGCAGGGCGATGCCGGACCTCGCCGCCAGCAGGCGGTAGCCGGTGCGCGCCGGCCGGCCGTCCGGACGGATGGTCATCTCCTTGCGCCGCTCGCGGTGGCGGCCGATCGGCGCGTCGACGACGCCGGCGTTCGCGTCCGGCCGGCCGTAGACGACCGCCAGGTACCGCTTGACCACGGCGCGGCCGGCGAAGGCGTGGCTCAGGCGCTGGTAGGAGGCGGCGGTGCGCGCCACGACCATGACGCCGCTGGTGCCCTTGTCGAGGCGGTGCACGATGCCCGGCCGGCCTGGGCCGCCGACTCCGGCCATCTCCGGGTAGCGCGCCAAGAGCAGATGAGCCAGCGTGCCGGTGGCGCGTCCCGCCCCCGGGTGGACGGTCAGGCCGGCCGGCTTGTCGAGGATCACCATGCCGGCGTCCTCGTGCAGCACGGCGAGATCGCCCGGCTCCGGCACCAGGGTCTCGGGGGTGGGCGGCGGCGGCTCGCACTCGACCAGGTCGCCGGCGGTGACCACCTCCGCCGCCTTCGCCGGCCTGCCGTTGAGGCGGACGCGGCCGCCGCGGATCCACTGCTGGACCTGGTTGCGGGGGAGCTTCAAGGCGGCGGCGACGTGCCGGTCGAGGCGGTCGCCGGCATTGGTGGCGCCGCCGCCGGCCGAGGGACCGGCAGCCGCGACCGTCCAGGAGCGGGCGGCGCTCAAATGCTGCGCGGCTCGGAGGCGTGCGCCGCGCGGCGGGACCACATGCTGTCGATCGCCATCAGCACGATGCCGATCGAGATGGCCGCGTCCGCGACGTTGAAGGACGGCCAGTGATGGGTGCCGACGTAGACGTCGATGAAATCGGTCACCGCGCCGCTGGCGATGCGATCGATGAGATTGCCGACCGCGCCGCCGACCACCAGCGCCAGCGCCACCAGCAGGCTGCGGTCCCGCGGCGAGGCGTAGCCGAAGTACAGCGACACGGCGCTCAATGCCACCAGGCCCAGGCCGGTCAGCACCCAGCTGGCGCTCAGGCCGTGCGAGGCGAACAGGCCGAAGGCGACGCCGGTGTTGCGGACGTGGGTGAGGTTGAGGAGGTTCGGCACGATGGGCTGGGCGACGTGATGGGCGAGATGCAGCTCGACCAGCCACTTGGTCCATTGGTCGAGGACCACGACCGCGAGCGAAACCAAGAGGTAACGCAGCTTGCCGGGATCGGCGGTGGTGGCGGCGGCGGCGGGCTGCGGCTCCGGTGGCCGCCAATCGCGGACCTCGGTGCCGGAGATGGCGGGCTCGAAGTGCTGGATGTCTTCGGTCAAGGATTCTCCACTCTGCTACCCACTCTGGTGCCAACGCGGCCGCTCGGCGCGGTATTTCGGCTACGAGAAGCAGGCGCGGGAGGCGGCGACGACTCGCTCCAGCGCGCCGATCCGCGCGCCGGCGCCGAGATGCTCTCCCTTCGCCATCCTGTCCCCGGCGTCGCCGCCGTCGATCTCGGGGAGGCCCTGGAACAGGCGGATCCCGGCGACGCCTGCTGCCCCAGCCGCGGCAACCTCGGCAAACCGTTCTAGTGTAACGCCACCCAGGGCATAAACGGGAATGCCGAGAGTGGCGGCGCGCGCCAGGGCCCGCGTGCCGGCCGGCGCCCCGTGGCCGGCCTTCGCCGGCGTCGGATAGACCGGCCCGAACACCACGTAGTCGGCGCCGTCGCGGCGAGCCCGCTCGACCTCTTCGAGACGATGGGTCGAGACGCCGATCAGCAGGGCGCTGCCGAAGCGGGCGCGCACGGCGCCAGCCGGGACGCCGTCGGCGGGGAGGTGGACGCCCGCCGCACCCGTGGCCAGGGCGACGTCGGCGCGGCCGTTGATCACCAGGGCAGCCGGCGGCGGGAACGCGGCGCGGGCGCTCCGCGCCAGCTGGCACTGGCCCAGGTCGTCGAGGTGCTTCTCGCGCAGTTGCAAGGCGTCGACGCCGGCCGCGGCGAGGGCCGCGAACCATGCGAGCGCCGCTTCGCCGCGCCCGCCCGCGCCGGGCAGGGTGGCGAGCTGGCTGATCGCCAGCAGCCGGAAGGGGGCTCGATCGGTGTGCGAAGCGGCAGGCCGGGACACTACGCGTTGCCGCCGACCCGCAGGCGGCGGACCAGGGAATCGGTCAGGTCGTGCATGCTCCAGACGAGGTGCACCAGGCCGAAGCCGCTCACCGCCCCGCGGAAGACCGGATGCAGCATGAGATGCCGCAGCGGCGCCGACGGGAGCAGCAGCACGGTGCGATCCCAACCCGGGCTCCAAGGCCCGAACAGCAGGAAGAAGCCCGCCTCGATGCAGTAGATGATGAAGAAAGCGCGAAGCAGGGCGTGGATGCGCATGAGGGGAGGAATTGTAGCGCCCCACCGGATCGTGGGCAGGACTACTCACGATCCGGTGGGGCAGGGAAGGAACGGGCCGGAGGTGGAGGAAGCCGAAGCTCTGTCTCCGCAGGGTCCGCCGGCCCGGGATCGAATCAGCCGCCGTGCTGCCGGTTACGGCTGCTGCTGCTGCCGCTGTGTCCGCGGCCACCGCCACCGCCGCCGCTGGGGCGAGACGGAGCCGAGCGTGTGGCCGAGGAATGCGGTGCCGACGAGCGTGGCGGCGCCGAGTAGTGTGGTGTCGACTGGTACCTGGGAGCAGACTGGTTCCGCTGCGGCGACTGGTACTGCGGTGCCGAGTGATACTGCGGTGTCGATTGGTAGCGAGGCGACTGGGGCGCCGAGTTGTAACGCGGCGTCTGCGCCTGGTTGTGCGGTGTTACCTGGTATCTCTGCGCGGGGGAGGAAGGCGATGACCCGCCGTTCGATCCGCCGCCCTGGGAACGCTGGGCCCAGCCTTGCGGCCGCGCCGGAGCGGGGTGGGAAGGATAGGCCTGGGTCGTTCCGCCCTGGTAGGAGCGCCCCGAGCCAAAGGTGCCCATGTGCTGCTGGACCGACGGCGTCGAGCCGCGCTCGGACGTGGTAGCCGGACGAGATCGCTGGCCGGACGAAGCGCCCGGGGTGAACCCATCCTGGCTGCCGCGGCCGTTGCCCTGGGCAAGGCCGTTGCTGCCGGCGCGCCCCGGAGGCATCGCGGGAGCCGGGCCGTTGCGGGAACCACGCGCGCTGCCATTGAAAGCGCCCTGCGCGTGGGTGACCGCCGTCTGGTGCGCGCCGAGGGTGCGCGGTTGCAGCGGCGTGCCGGCGAGGCGGCCAACCGAGCCGTTCGTGCTGATCGCATGGGCCACCGCGCCCGACAGGTGGGTCTGGTGCTGGACGAACGGAGTGACGTCAGCCAGGCCGTTGCGCCCGCGGACGAGACCGTTCATGGCGTGAGACGGATCGCGGCGCAGCACCGCCGGCGTGATGCCCCGCGCGTCGGTGGTGATCACGCCCCGCGCGAGCCCGTTGCGGGGGAAGTTGCCCCTGCCGTCGCCGAAGCCCCAGCGATGCCAGTCATGACCGAAGAAGTGGTCGATGCCGACGAAGTTCCAGTGCCGGAAGCCGCCCCAGCCGCCGCCCGCCCAGCCGTAGAGGCCGAAGCGGAAGCCGGCGAAGAAGTTGCCGTAGAAGCCGGTATAGAGGCCGATCGGGCACCAGCCGGCGTAGCTCGGCCCCCAGTACCAGTACACCCACGCCGGGGCGAAGGCGTAACCGGGCTGCCACGCCCAGCCGTAGGTCGGCAGATAGTCCCAGGTGCCATAGTGATAGGGCACCCAGCCCCAGGGCTCCGACGAGACCCAGAACTGGCCGCTCGGGGTGGAATCCCAATGGCCCTCCCAGTAGGGCGACCAGCCGCTATCCACGCCGTTCGGCTGCCAGTAGTCGCGGCCGTCGGAGTTGATCCAGTGGCCGTAGCGGTCGAGCGGCGCCGCCTCGTTGCTCAGGCTGGGATCGACGTAGCTCGACTGGGCGACGCGGGTCTCGTCGTCGAGCTGGCGCGCCCAACCCTCGAGCGCGTCGAAGGCGCCCGCCTGGTGCACCTCGATGCCGGCCTGGCGATGGTTGTCGACCATCGCCTCCTCGCCGGCGTGCACGGCGCTGTCGCCGGAGTCGCTGACCACCTCCGCGGTGCCGCGCCGCACCACGACCTCGGTGAAGTCGCCGCGGTCGGCGGTGATCCGGTAGCTGCCGTAGGCCTGGATGTAGGTGCTGGCGTTCGGCGTCAGCACCGTCGGCAGCTCCTGGCCGATCGAATCCTGGGCGACGATCAGCTGCAGGTTGCCCTCGTCGAGGCGCAGCTCGGTCGATGGGTCCTGCCGATCGGCGGAATTGGCGAGACGGGTGAACTGCAGCCGGGTGTCGCCGTCGAGGCGGACGATGTTGTGGTCGGCGAGCACGACCTCCACGCGCCCACGCGGCGGCACCATGATGCGGTCGCCGACCATGATGGGCTGGTTCACCCCGGCTGCCGAGGTGCTGCCGGAGCTGGCCTGCGTGACCGTCGCGGAGCCCTCCACCAGGCGCAGGTAGCCGTAGCTGCCGGTGACCGGCTGGGAGGAAGCGTCGCCGGCCGCGGCCGGGGGCTGCGCCGAGGCTGGATCGTAGGTGTTGGGGCCGCTGCTGGGGCGACTGTTGGGGCCATACGCGGCCGGAGGCTGAGACTCTGCCGTATCGTAGCCGGACGCCGGCTCCGGCGGCTGCGCCGCCGCGGCATTCGCCAGCAAGGCCAGCAGCAGGCCCAGCGCCAGCGGACCGGAGGCGCGGAACGCCTGGAGCATCCGCAGCGGTGCTGGCGCCGTGGCCGGGTACGAACGGATCGGAAGATGGGTCATGGTGGGAATCTCCTTCTGAAACCTTACCCTCGCCAACCCTTCAACGCAACTTCCAGGCCAGCGCCGCGGCGAGGGCCGCGGGGAATGGCGGAGAGGCCGCCGCGATCGTCCTAAACCTTGGTGGCAGGCCCACTTCCGCAGGGCTCACCGCTATAATGCGTGCGCCTGGATCGCCGGCGCCAAGAGGATGGGCGCCCAGCGCCGTCCACCCGAGGCGTCGGCGCCGTCCCAGCGGTGGTGCGACGGGACGTGCCGCCCGAGGGAGGGCGTGGCGGGCGCTGGAGGGCGTGGCGGGCGCCCTGAGGGGGTGGCGAGCGCTGGAGGGCGTGGCAACGCCCTGAACTGCATGCATGAAGAGGGGAGAGGGACTCCGGACAGTGGACCTGAAAGCCTGGTTCGGCGGCAAGGGGAGGGGCTCGAAGCAGGAGTACACGATCGACGATCTGATCGTGCTCGAGCGCTATGAGGAGGCCGCCGAGCGCCTGCGCGAGAAGCTCAAGGCGAACCCGCAGGACCTGCACTCCCATCTCAAGCTGGCCGAGGTCTACACCGAGCTGCGCGAGCTCGATCGTGCGGTCGACGAGTATGCCTTCGTCGCCGACGAGTACGCCCAGGACGGTTTCTACGACAAGGGAATCGCGCTCCTCTCCCGGGCCTCGAGGCTGGCGCCGAACGACGCCTCGTTGCGGGAGCGCATCGAAGGCCAGCAGCGCGAGAAGAGCATGGATCACGTGCGGGTGCTGGCGATCGAGGGGCTGCGGCAGTCCGGCGGCCAGGCCGAGGGCACCTCGGCGCTCGAGCTGCAGCGGCTGTGGCACAACCTGGCGCCGAGCCCCCTGGTGCAGACCATGCCGGGCGAGCTGCTGCGGCGACTGCTCGCCACCATGCAACTGCACCGTCTCGAGGCCGGCACCGTGGTCGCGCAGGAAGGGAGCCAGGAGCCATTCCTGCTGCTCATCGCGCGCGGCACCGTCGAGACCACCGTGCAGCTCGCGGAGGGCGCGGCGACGCTGGTGCGCGAGCTCGGACCGGGCGACGTCATGGGTGAGGCGGCGCTGCTCGAGCGCGGCGCGTGGCCGGCGGACTACCGGGTGGTCGAGGCGGTGACGGTGTTGCAGCTCACCCGCGCCGGACTCGAGAGGTGCCTGGTCGGGCTGTCCGATCCGCGCGGCTTCCTCGAGATGCTGCGCGGCCAGCACCTCGATCGCGAGATTGCCGCGGCGGTCAAGACCTTGCGGGGCGGCGCCTGAGGCGATTTGATGGCGATCCTGGCCATCCGCATCTATCCCGACCCGGTGCTGCGCACGAAGACAAGGCCGGTGACCGAGTTCGGACCGGCGTTGGCGCGGCTCGCGGCCAACATGATCGAGACCATGGTGGCGGCGCCCGGCATCGGCCTGGCGGCGCCCCAGGTCGGAGCGGAGGTACGGATGGCGGTGGTCGACCTGTCGGTGGGGGAAGATCCGGCGCAGCTGCACGTCCTGATCAATCCCGAGATCGTCTGGCGCGAAGGGCTGGAGACCGACGTCGAGGGCTGCTTGTCGCTGCCCGGCATCTCCGACAAGGTCGATCGCCCCACCGCCATCAGAGTGCGTGCCGTGGACCTCGCCGGACGGCCGTTCGAGCTCGGTGCCGAAGGTTGGCTGGCGCGCGCCGCCTGCCACGAGATCGACCACCTCGACGGCATCCTGTTCACCGATCATCTGCGCGGCCTGCGGCGGGAGCGGGTCCGGCGCCAGCTGCGCAAGCTGGCGGCGGAGCGCGAGGAGGTCCACGCATGAGGCGGCCCACCGTTCTGCTCGGCCTCGGCGCCGCGGTGCTGGGCGTCATAGCGACGTCGGCCGCCGCGTGCGGCGGCGGCGGCGGCGGCG
>DATDGZ010000432.1:0-2139 GCA_036521795.1 Thermoanaerobaculia bacterium
GTCAGCTCCGCCACCCACCAGGGGATCGACGCCCTGGTGGCGACGCTCGGCCGCCGGCTCCAGGCGGTGCGCGCGGCCGCGGACGTCGCGGCACCGGGCCCGCGATGAAGGTCGGGCTCTTCGGCGGCAGCTTCGACCCGATCCACTGCGGCCACCTCGAGCCGGTGAAGGAGGCGCGGCGGCAGCTGGGGCTCGAGCGGGTGATCTACCTGCCGACCGCGGTCCCGCCGCACAAGCCGGGCCGCCTGCTGGCGCCGCCGCTGGCGCGCTACGCCATGGTCGAGATGGCGATCCTTGGCGAGGAGGGCCTCTATGCCTCGCCGTACGAGTTGACGCTCGACCGGCCCGCCTATACCGCCGAGACCGTCGAGCACTTCCAGCGCCAGCTGCCGGCGGCCGAGCTCCACCTGCTGATCGGCAGCGATTCCTTCCTGGAGCTGCCGCATTGGATCCGCTGGCGCGATGTCGCCGCCGCGGCGCGGCTGGTGGTGCTGGCGCGTCCGGGGTGGGACCTCGGGGACCTGGCGGGGATCGCCGAGCCGGAGCGCCGGGAGCTGTCCGCGCTGCTGGCGAGCGATCGCGTGCGGGTGCTGGACCAGCGTCCCTACGAGGTGTCCTCGACCCGGCTGCGCGAGCTGCTGGCGCGCGGCGAACGGCCGCCTGCCGGCTGGATGCCGGATTTGGTGGTAGACTTTGTGCACAAGTACAGCTTGTATCGATGAAGGCCCAGCCCCAGGTTCTCCCCGACACCGCCGCCAGAGTCCGTGAAGCTGTCGCTTCCGCCGAAGATCGCAAGGCGATCGACCTCAAGGTCCTGCACCTCGCGAGGGTGAGCGACTTCACCGACTACTTCCTGATCTGCAGCGGCGCCAGCGAGCGCCAGGTGCAGGCGATCGCCGACGCGGTGCAGGAGCGGCTGCGCGGCGACCGGGTGCGTCCGCTGCACGTCGAGGGTTACAACCGCGCCCAGTGGGTGCTGCTCGACTACGGCGACCTGGTCGTCCACGTCTTCCAGGAGGAGCCCCGCCGGTTCTATGCCCTCGAGCGCCTCTGGGGTGACGCTCCGGACGTGACCGCCGCTTTCCGGCCTTGATCCCCGCCTCGCCGCCGCCGCCGGCTCCGCTGTCATTGCAGCGGCTGCTGCGCGACTATCCGGCGCTGGCCGCCGCCCTGCGCGGCGTCGAGAACGCTGCGGCCACCGACGCGCCGGCGCTGATCCTGGGGGAGCCGGGCACCGGCAGGTCCAGCCTGGCGCGGGCGCTGCACGCCGCCAGCCGGCGGGCGGCGGGGCCGCTGGTCGAGGTGGACCCGGGGGCCGTTCCCAGCGCCCTCTTCGAGAGCGAGCTCTTCGGTTACCGCGCCGGGGCCTTCACCGGCGCGACCACCGCCGGCGAAGGGCGCGTGGCGAGGGCCGCCGGCGGCACCCTGGTGCTCGATCACGTCGAGGAGCTGCCGCTCGCCAGCCAGCCGAAGCTGCTGCGCCTGCTGGCGGAGCGGCGCTACGTCCCGCTGGGAGGCGAGGAGACCGCCGCCGACGTCCGCTTCGTCGCCATCGGCCCCGAGGACCTCACCGGCCGGATCGCCCGCGGCGCCTTCCGCGCCGATCTCTACTACCGCCTGGAGGTCATCGCCTTCCGCCTGCCGCCGCTGCGCGAGCGCCGGGCGGACCTGTCCGCCCTCCTCGAAGACCTCCTGGCCGATCTCGGCGAGCGCTTCGGCCGCCCCGGTCTCACCCTGGCGCCGGCGGCCCGCGCCTGGATGCTGGAGCATCCCTGGCCCGGCAACCTGAGGCAGCTCAGGAACGTCCTCGAGCGCGGCCTGATCCTCTCCGGCGCCGACCCGCCTCCAGCTACCGCCGTCATCGATCCCCCACCGCCGCCCGATCTCTCCCTACCCCTCGGAGCCGCCCCCAGGCCGCCGCGCCCCCTGGTCGAGGTCGAGCAGGAGCAGATCCGCGAGGCCCTCGCGTTCACCCGAGGCCACCAAGGAAAGGCCGCCACCCTCCTGGGCATCAGCCGCAAGGCCTTATGGGAGAAGCGCCGCCGCTACGGCATTCCCTAGCCGGGCCGGGCCTCGTCGAGGTGCCTCCGGGGACCACCCCTCCGGCCGGGCCTCGGCCAGGCGGCTCTCCCCCCGGAC
>DATDGZ010000433.1:0-9032 GCA_036521795.1 Thermoanaerobaculia bacterium
GCCGCCCCAGCGCCGCGCTCGCCGAGTACGAAGCGTCACTGAAGACCTCCCCCGCCCGCTTCCGCACCTTCTGTGGCGCCGCCCACGCGGCCGACCGATCCGGCGATGCGGACTTGCGGCCACTGGAGCCGTGAGCACTCCATGAATCGAGGTCTGCGCGGTCGTGAATGCCTCCGACGCGACTATTCGAGATTTCGGGGCGTAAGGAACAGTTGAGCAGTTCTTCAGGGTGCAGTATATCGACCGCCTCAGACCGCGCCCTGGCGTGGCGGGCTTGCCGCCGGGTCGCCCCGCGGCGCGACCAGCCGCAGCAGCTCGGGTAGCAGGGCGAGGGTGCTGGCGTAGGAGACCAGGATGGCGAGCGCCAGCAGCAGGCCGAGGCTCTGGTTGGGCTTGATCGAGGAGAGGGTCAGCACGGCGATGCCCAGGGCCAGGACGATGGCGTTCCAGCGCAGGCCGCGGCCGGTCGTTCGGAGCGTCGCCGTCACCGCCGCGGCGTGGTCGAGGCCCCCCCGCCGCTCGCGGCGGTAGGCATAGACGTACTGCACCGCGAAGTCGACGCCGGCGCCGAGGTTCAACGCCGCGAACATGCTCGTCGCGATGCCCAGCGGCACGCCGGCGTAGCCCAGGCCGGCGAACAGCAGCAGGGTGGCGCCGAGCACCGGCGCCATCACCACCACCGTCCAGCGCAGGCTGCGCAGGGCGGCGAGCAGCATGGCCGCGATCAGCACCGCCGTCCAGCCGATCGAGCGCAGCTGGTTGCCGACGATCGCCGCCACCACCGCCAGCGCCTCCGGCACCTCGCCGGAGGCGTGCACCTCGATCGGTCCGCCCTGCCCGCCCGGCCCGCGACCCGCCAGCCGCGGCAGCTCCGCGGCGAAGGCCGCGGCGAGCCGGCGCGCCTTGCCGTAGTCGGCGTGGCGCACCAGCAGGCGGGCGCGCATGCCGCCGGCATCCAGGGTCAGGAGGTCCCGGAGGTAGAGCCGCAGGCGCAGGACCTCGACCAGCATCCCGACCCGCTGCAGGTCGCGCGCCGGCAGCGCCGACAGCGGGCGCCCGAAGCCGAGCGCCCGGGCGCCGGCCTCGAAGATCGGCAGCACGCTCACCATGCCGCCGACGTTCGGCGCGCGGCCGGCCCAGCGTTGCAGCTCTTCGAGCAGCGCCGCGGCCGGCGGCGTCCAGAAGGTGCCGGCGCGGCCGGTGCAGACGACGTCGAAGCGATAGCTGCCCCAGAACTCGGCGTCGAAGCGGCGGGCGGCGGTCACCAGCGGCGAGCGCGGGTCGAAGTTGTCGATCCACGAGTCCTCGACGCGCAGCCGCGGCAGCCCGGGCACGGCGACCGCGAGCAGGACCACGGCGGCCAGCGCCACCGCTCGCGGCCGCCGGACGGTCCACCGCTCGAACGGCAGCAGGCCGCCGCCACGCCCGCCGCTGCTGCCGCCGCCGCTGACCGGACCGCGGCGCCGCTTCAGCCCGCACTTCTCACGCGCGTCCGTCGCCGCAGCAGGAGGCGCGTGAGAAGCACGGGCCAGCCACGACGCCGGCAGCGCCGCCATCAACGCCGGCGCCAGGGTGAAGGTGAACAGCATCCCCAGCAGCAGGCCGGCGCCGGTGAACAGGCCGAGGTGACGCAGCGGCGCCATCGCGGCCCCCAGGAACGAGAAGAAGCCGGCGGCGGTCGCCAGCGAGATCAGCACCAGCGGCGCCACCAGGTCGGCGAAGGCCCGCTCGGCGGCCAGGCGCACCCGCTGCCTCGCACCCGGCGCCAGCCGCCCACCCCCCGCCGTCGCCTCCTCCCGCCGCGAATCAGCCGCCGCCGGCGCCAACGCCGTACCTGGCGGCGGCAAGCGGGCGAGGTGATCCTGCAGGCGTTCGAGGAGGTAGATCTCGTCGGTCATCGCCATCGCCATCAGCAGCACCGGCAGGACCGTCGTCACCAGGGTGATCGGCACGCCCGCCCAGCCCATCAGGCCGAGCGTCCAGACCAGCGTCGCCACCACCTGCGCCAGCGGGATGAGGACGCCGCCCACCGTGCGCAGGGTCAGCGCTAGCAACAGCGCCACCGCCGCCGCCATGATCGGGACCAGGCGCGCAAGGTCGCGGACCACCTCCTCGCCGAGGTCGACCTCGGCGGCGACCGGGCCGGTCAGGCGCAAGCGGAACGGCGCGCCGGCGCGCGTGGCGAGGAAGCGCCGCAGGTCGGCGAGCAGCTCGGTGCGCGTGATGCGGTCGCCCACCGGCACGTAGAACGCCGCCGCGGTGCCGCCGGCGGAGAGGAAGAGCCCGCCGGTCACCGGCAGGCGACGCATCCGGGCGAGCACGTCGGCCAGGCCGGCCTCGCCGCCGGTCCACTCCTCGAAGAAGGTGCGGATGCGCAGCGGCTGCAGGCTCTCGGGCGGGTCGATCAGCGTCACCGCCGAGCGCACCCCCGCGAGCTCGACGCCGGGGAAGCGCGCCAGGGTGTGCTGCAGCCGGACGAGGAAGCGGCAACCGGCCGCCGAATCGAGGCGCGGACCGCCGGGCCGGGAGGTGACCAGCAGCACGATCTGGTCGACCTCCGCGAAGGCCTGCCGGTCGGCGAGTGTGCGCTCGACCGCCGGGTCGTCCCGCGGGTAGATCGCGGCGCCGTCGGTGCGCAGCTCGAGGCGGAACAACCCGCGCGCCACCGCCGCCGTGGCGACGGCAAGCAGCGCCAGCACCAGGAAAGGGCGGGCGAGCGCGGCGCGGGCAAGGCCCAGCATGGCGGCGGTGGCGGCGGTGGCGGTGGCCGAGCGGGGCGCCGGCCCCGAACGGCCTGGTCCTAGAGCAGCATCTCCGGACCGGCGTACGGACGCAGCGCCTCGCGCAGCGCGACCGGGATGCCGGTGGCAACCATCGCGCCGCCCGCCGCGGCATCGCGGCGCATGCAGGCGATCTGCTGCTCGCCGCGCGCCACCAGGTCCTCCTCGCCGGAGGCCGCGCGCCGCCAGTACTCGAAGTCCAGGGTGATGCGGTTCTGCGCCATGCCCGCCAGCCGCATGCGCACCAGCACCTCGTCGAAGGCCTGCAGCTCGGACAAGTAGTCGCAGGAACAGCGCACGGTGGCCAGCGCCAGGCCGTCGCCGAGCTCCCGCAGCACGTCGGGCGCGTGCTCGCGCAGGAACATCTCGCGGCAGCGGCCCTGCCACCGCAGGTGGTTCACGTAATAGACATTGCCGACCAGGCTGGTCTCCTCGAACCCCACCCGGTGGCTGTATTCGTAATACCTCACGCGCCGGCTCCCGGCGCTACCTTATCGCAGCGCGCCACGCCGGCGGCGGGCCCGCCCGCCGCTGCGGCGGCCCGCATGCCCCCCGGGGGTTTTCCCACCATCGGCACGCCCGGCGCCGGCCGCATCATGGGCGCGGCCGGCGCCGGTCGCACCGTGGGCGGCGCCGGCGCCGGCGGCACGGGCCGCACCGGCCGGGCCATGGGCACCGCGGCCAGGCACGCCCTTGCCGGCGATCCGCCGCCGCAGCGCCGGGATCTGCTTCGAGATCACCGAGTTGACCTCGCCGCCCACCAGGATGGCGAGAGCGGTGAGATAGAACCACAGCAGCAGCACGATCACCGCGGTGAGCGAGCCGTAGGTGGTGGACGCGTAGGCGCGCATCTCGTAGAGATAGACACGGAGGCCGAACGTCACCGCCAGCCACAGGCTCATGCCAATGACCGCCCCGGGCGTCGCCCAGGAGCGCCGCAGGGCGGTGCCGACGTCGGGAGCGAAGTTGTAGATCGAGTCGAACGACAGCAACGCGAACACCAGCACCAGCGGCCAGCGCACCACGTGCCAGGCGCCGACGAACGCCGAACCCACGCCCAGCGAGGCGGCGATCGCCTCGCCGATGTGGTGGCCGTAGAGGATGACGGTCAGGGCGCAGATGATCAGCACGGCGAAGCCGACGGTGAGTGCCACCGCCTCCAACCGCCGCTTCCACCACGGCCGCGTCTCCTCGATCTCGAAGGCCGAATTGAGGGTGCGCCCCACCGCCAGCATGCCGGCGGAGGCCACCCACAGCGCGACCAGCAGCGAGAGCGAGAGCCTGGCGCCGCCGCGGCCGGCGATGACCTGGTCGAGCGTGCCGCGCAGCAGCTGGGTGACCTCCGCGCTGGGAGAGAAGTGGTCCAGGTAGCGGAAGAGCAGGACGCGCAGCTTGGAATCGGGCCCCGCCAGGTAGCCGATCAGGGTGGTGAGGAAGAGCAGCAATGGGAACACCGAGAACAGGAAGTAGTAGGCGAGCTCGGCGCAGCGACCGCCCAGCTGGCCGTCCCAGAACGCCCGCCACACCCGCACCGCGAGCTGCCGCCAGCTCAGCCCGCCGCGGCGCCACATCGGGTAGCGGGTCAATGTCCTCTGTCTCCCTCTGGGCGAGGGCGACCGCAGATCGGTTCCCGGATCGACCTCATGGCCCGGATGATACAGTTTTGGCCCATGAGCCGCGGCCAGCCAACGGCGCCGGAGCAGCCGCCGGAGGCGGGCCGGCGGCAATCGACCGCCGTTGCTCGCGATGTCCGCGACGTTCGCGACGTCCGCGACGTCCGCGACGCCGGCGGCGCCCGCCCCGACCGCGCCCTCCGGGCCGAGGAGCTGCGCCGCGAGATCCGCCACCACGACTATCTCTACTACGTCCGCGACGCCCCCGAGATCTCCGACGAGCAGTACGACCGGCTGTTCCGCGAGCTGGTGGCGCTCGAGGAGGGGTCTCCCGACCTGCGCACCTCCGACTCCCCCACCCAGCGGGTCGCCGGGCAGCCGCTCGCGAGCTTCCCGACCGTCGAGCACGCGGCGCCGATGCTGTCGCTCGACTCCGACCAGGACCCGGCGGCGCTGCGGCGCTTCGACGAGCGGCTGCGCCGGGCGCTCGCCGAGCACCGGCCGGGGCAGGCGGTCGCCTACGTGCTCGAGCCGAAGCTCGACGGCGCCTCGCTCGAGCTGATCTACGAGGACGGGGTGCTGTCCCGCGCCTCCACCCGCGGCGACGGCCGCCGCGGCGAGGGGGTGACCCAGAACGTGCGCACCATCCCGGCGGTGCCGCTGCGCCTGCGCGAGGGCCAGCGCGCCGTGCCCGCCTTCGTCGCCTTGCGCGGCGAGGTGATCATGCGCGCCGAGGGCTTCGACAAGCTCAACGAGTCGCTGCTGGCCGCCGGCAAGGAGCCTTTCGCCAGCCCGCGCAACGCCGCCGCCGGCGCCCTGCGCCAGCTCGACCCGCAGATCACCGCGGCGCGCCCGCTCGACCTCTACGCCTACGACATCCTCTCCTGGGGCGAGCAGCCGCCGGCGGTCGAGAGCCAGTGGGAGGTGCTCGCCGCCCTGGCCGACTGGGGGCTGCGCGTCAACCACCTGGCGCGGCGGGCGGCGAGCCTCGACGAGGTGCTCGCCTACCACGCCGAGCTCGAGGCGCGGCGCGACGACCTGGGCTACGAGATCGACGGGGTGGTGATCAAGCTCGACGACCTGGCGGCCCGCGAGGCGGTCGGCTGGACGTCGCGCCACCCGCGCTGGGCTTTCGCGTTCAAGTTCCCGCCGCGCCGGGAGGTGACGCGCATCCTGTCGATCCTGCCCTCGGTCGGCCGCACCGGGGTGGTGACGCCGGTGGCGCTGATGCTCCCGGTCGAGATCGGCGGCGTCACCGTGGCGCGCGCCACCCTGCACAACCGCGAAGAGGTCGCCCGCAAGGGCGTGCGCGAGGGCGACCGCGTGCGCGTGCAGCGCGCCGGCGACGTCATCCCGCAGGTGGTCGAGCGCATCGACGAGCCGGACCGCGAGCGCGGCCCCGAGTGGCGCATGCCCGGCGTCTGTCCCTCCTGCGGCACCGCGCTCGTCGAGCGCGGCCCCTTCACCGTCTGTCCGAACGCCTTCCAGTGCCCGGCGCAGCTCGCCGGCCGCATCGTCCACTTCGCCTCGCGCGGCGCGCTCGACGTCGAGGGGCTGGGCGACGAGACCGCCAAGCTGCTGGTCGCCGAGGGGCTGGTGCGGCAGCTGCCCGACCTCTTCGACCTGCGGGAGGAGCAGCTGCTCGGCCTGCCGGGCTTCGCCGAGAAGTCGTCGCAGAAGCTGGTCGCGGCGCTCGCCCGCGCCGCGCACGTCGAGCTGGCGCGCTTCCTCTACGGCCTCGGCGTCCCGGAGGTCGGCTGGAGCGTCGCCCGCGACCTGGCTCGGAACTTCGGCGGCTTCGCGGCGCTGCGCAGCGCCGGCGAGGCCGAGCTGCAGCAGGTGCGGGGGGTGGGACCGCGCATGTCGGAGCAGATCGTCGCCTTCTTCCACGAGCCGCAGAACGCCGCCTTGCTCGACGCCCTGCGGGCGCACGTGCGCCTGGTCGAGGCGCCGCCGCGGCCCGACCTGCCGGCGCCGGCCGCGCCGGACGGGGGCAGCGCGGGGGGCCCCGCCGCCGCCGCCGCCGCCGGCACCGGCGACGGCACCGGTACCGGTGAGGGCGACGGTTCCCGGCCGGGGGCGGCCGAGGGAGCGGCCGGGGGGGTGGCGGCCGGGGGCGCCGCCGGCGGGGCGGCCCAGCCGCTGGCCGGCAAGAAGTTCGTCTTCACCGGCGCGCTCGAGCGCCTACCGCGGCGCGACGCCCAGGAGCTGGTCGAGGCGCTCGGCGCCCGCGTCACCGGCTCGGTGAGCAAGGCGACCGATTTCGTGGTGGTGGGCGACGAGGCCGGCTCGAAAGCGGAGAACGCCAGGCGCCTCGGCGTCGCGACCCTCGACGAGGCGGCCTTCCTCGATCTGCTCCGCGAGCACGGGGCGACCCTGCCCGAGCTTGCCGAGCCCGCCGAGGGCGGCGAGGCTGGGGAGACCCGGAGCAGCCGGAGCAGCGGCGCCGGCGGCGACGCGGCGACGTAGAGGTCTAGCTGAATCGCCGGCAACGGTGTAAGTTTGCGCCGACGATCCACAATTCGCAGCCTGGGGGGACCATGCCATGAGCATGAGAAGGTTCACCAGCAGCCTTGCCGTTCCATCTCTCGCCGCCTCTGCCGCCGCCGCGGTCCTGCTCGCCCTGCTCGCCCCCGCGCGCCCCGCCGGGGCCGCCGCCGCGGCCGCCGGCCCCGCGGACATCCCGGTCGGCGTCGTCCTGCCCATCAGCGGGCGGGAGGCGAAGCCGGGGCAGTACCAGCGCGAGGGCATCGAGCTGGCCATCCACGAGATCAACCAGGCCGGCGGCATCGCCGTCAAGCAGCTGGGCAAGAAGCTGCCGCTCCGCGAGGTCTTCTACGACGACGGCTCCGACCAGGCGAAGTCCTCCGGCCTGGTGGAGCGCGCCATGACCGCCGACGGCGTCATCGCGGTGCTCGGCGGCTACTCGACCGCGCTGGGCGAGGCCGAGTCGGTGATGCCGGACCGCTACCAGACCCCCTGGATCACCACCGGCGCCGCGGCGACCACCATCTTCAACCACGGCTACCAATGGATCTTCGGCACCTTGAGCCCGACCGACCTCCTCGGCTACACGACGGCGGAGTTCCTCGGCAGCCTGGTCGATGCCGGCAAGCTCCACAAGGGCCTCAAGCTGGCGCTGGCGCTCGAGAACACCGACCACGGCATCGACTACGAGAAGGGCATCGCGAAGTGGAACCACGAGCACCCGGGCTACTTCACCGTCGTGTTCAGCGAGAAGTTCGACCTCGGCGCGCCCGACTTCTCGGGACTCCTGCAGAAGGTGAAGACCTCCCACGCCGACATCTTCCTCGCCGACGCGCACCTGCAGGACTACATCACCATGCACCGGCAGTACGTCCAGTCCGGCATGTACCACGAGATGATCAGCTACGGCGCGCGCGGGCCGGAGTCGGATGCCCGCAAGGCGCTGGGCGACGCCACCAACTACATCTTCGCCGGCATCTGGTGGTCCGACAAGCTGCCGTATCCGCAGGCCAAGAAGTTCATCGCCAGCTACCAGGCGTTCACCGGCCATCCTCCCGATTCCTGGTATCCCGCCACCGCCTACGACGCGACGCGGGCCCTGGCGATGGCGATCGAGCGCGCCGGCAAGCTCGACAAGACCGCCATCCGCGACCAGCTGCGCACCGTCGTGCTCCGGGACTCCCTGCTGCCGGGCCAGGTCATGCGCTTCGGCAAGAACGGCCAGGTCGACATCCCGTTCGTGATCGTCCAGAACCAGCCCGGCGGCAAGGTCGAGATCGTCTACCCGAAGGATGCGGCGACCGGCCAGGCGATCGCGCCGCAGCCGCATTGACGGGCCGCCCAGCGGCGGCGGTCCGCATGCGGCAGCTGACGGCGGCACGGGAGGCGCGATGAGCGGCGCCGATTTCCTCAACCTGGTGATCTCGGCGCTGCTGCTGGCCGGCGTCTATGCCGCGATGGCGGTCGGCATGACCATCATCTACGGCGTGATGAAGATCGTGAACCTGGCCCATGCCGGGTTCCTGATGCTCGGGGCCTACTTCGTCTACGAGCTGTACGAGCGCGGCGGAGTCGATCCGCTGCTGGGCGTCGTGCTCGCCTTCCCGGTCTTCTTCCTGCTCGGCGTCGGCCTCCACCGCGGGCTGATCCGGCGCCTGCCGGTCTCCGACCAGCCGACGCTGGCGTCCCTGCTGCTGCTCTTCGGGCTCTGGCTGGTGCTGCAGAACCTCGGCTACCTGGTCTGGGGCAACGCCGACCGGGCGATCCTCACGCCGCGCACCCTGTCCGTGCTGCGCCTCGGACCGATCACGATTCCGACGGTGCGGCTGGTGGTCTTCGTCGGCGCCGCGGCTGCGCTGGCGGTGCTCGAGCTGGTGCTGCACCGCACCTGGTTCGGCCGCGCGGTGCGCGCGCTGATGCAGAACCGCGACGCCGGGCGCCTGGTCGGCATCGACGTCGAGAGCACCGCGCGCGTGGCCTTCGGCGTGGGGATCGCCTTCGCCGGGGCCGCCGGCGGCATGCTCGCGATGCTCTACTCCTTCAGCCCCGACTTCGGCAGCCCGTTCCTGCTGCGCGCCTTCGTGATCATCGTGCTCGGCGGGTTGGAGTCGTTCGCCGGCGTCGCCGCCGGCGCCGTGGTGCTGGCGCTGAT
>DATDGZ010000434.1:0-3232 GCA_036521795.1 Thermoanaerobaculia bacterium
GCGCCAGCCTGCCGGCCTGCCGGCGGACAATCGGCTGTGCAAAAATCGCCCACGATGCCCTGGTCGGAGCTGGACACCGCCGCCGTCGCCCGCACGCTGGCGCAGATCGCCGAGCAGCCGGACGACGTGGTGGACGCTTACTTCGAGCGGCGCGAAGAGGTGGAGCTGCCGCCGGAGGACGACGCGCCTGGCTTGCGGGTTTGGCGCGAGGAGGGATTCGCCGTGCGCCTGCTGCGGGGCCAGCGCACCTGGATGGCCAGCCGCGACGGCATCGCCGAGCAGCCCTTCGCCGAGGCCCTCCGCCAGGTGGCGCGCGCCCTGCCGCCGGTGGGCTATCCGGAGCCCAGGATCAGGGCCACGACGTCATCCGCCGGTTCCCTCGAGCTGGCGCACGAGCTGCGCGATTTCCCGCTGACCGTGGCCCGCGCCATCCGTGCGCACCATGTCGGCATCCCGGTGCGCCTGACTCTCCGGCGCCACCGCCGCTGGCTGCAGGTGGTGGGATCGCACCTGGTCCCGGAGCCGCAGAGCGAAAGCTTCTACAGCTGCGTCCTGGAGTCGCAATGGGGCCGGCACGGCGCCCTGCTGCCACGTCTCGACGCCGCCGCCGCCGAACAAGTCGCGACGGCTGCGGTCGGGCTCTTCCGCGCCCGTAACGCCGCGGCCCCGGCATCGTTCCGCGGGGTCGCGGTGCTCGCGCCGGCCGCGGTGGCGGTGCTGCTGCACGAGGCCGTCGCACACGCCCTCGAGGCCGACACTCTGGCGCGCGGCGGCCGGCCGGAGGCGGCGATCGGCCTGGCGCTCGCGGCCCCCTGTCTCGACGTGCTGGACGACCCGGCGGCGGCCCCGGCCGAGGTCGTGAGGACCTCCGACGACGAAGGGCTGCCGGTGAGCCGGCGCTGGCTGCTGCGGCGTGGCGCGGTCGAACAGCCGCTGGCCGACACCGCCTGGTCCCGGCTGTCGCCGGCGCTGGTGCCCGGCGCCGGGCGCCGGGGCAGCCGCCACCTGCCGCCCGGACCGCGCTCGACTCACCTCGAGCTGCTGCCTGGCGACGCCGCCGAGAGCGACCTGCTGGCCCAGGCCAACGGCGGGCTCCATCTGCCGGCGGCAAGCCGCGGCGGGCTCGATGCGCTGACAGGCGAGCTCACGCTCCGCTTTTCGCATGGCCGCCGCATCCGCCGCGGCATTCTCGCCGAGCCGGTGGGCGCCTGCATCCTGCGCGGCCAGGTGGCCGATCTTCTCGCCCGCGCCACCGCCGTCGGCCGCGAGACCGTGGCGGCGGGAGCCGGGTGGTGCGCCAAGGGTGGCCAGAAGCTGCCGGTCTGGGCCACCGCGCCGGCCCTGCGCCTGGAAGGGGTGGCCGTCGAGGCCGATGGCTAGTGCGGCGGGCGACACCGCGGCCGCGGAGGTGCTCCGGGATCTGGTGCGGCGCGGTCTGGCAGAGGCCGAGGTCCTGATCAAGCGCGGGCGCTCGCGGCGGTTGGCGCTCGAGCTCGGGAGCGAGACCTCGACGTTCAGCCAGGAGCGCGCCTGGGCGGTACGAGCCAGCAGCCGGCGCGCTTCGTTCTTCGCCGCCGGCGTCGGCGAGCTGCCGGCCGGCGAGAGCGCCACGCCAGGCAGCCCCGGAGGAGCCTGGCCGGAAGCGACCGGGCGCCCCTTCCGCCTACCGGACCCCGAGGCCATCCCGCCCTGGACCCAGCCCTCCGACATCGAGGCGCCGCTGATCGGCGAGAGCGAGGGGCTACGCCTGCTCGCCAGCCTGGAGAGCGAGCTGGCGGCGGAGCTGCCGGGCGCGAGGCTGCTCCATGCGGCGCTCGAGGACGGCTCGAGCGAGAGCGAGCTGGCGAGCAGCCGGGGCCTGCAGGTCGCCTGCCGCCGCCGCCTGGCGACCCTGCGCGTGGAGGCCGCCGGCCCTGGCCATCCGGGCGCCGGCGCGGCGCTCTACCTCGCCGCCCGCGAAGCCCGCCGCTTTCATCCGCAGGCCCTGGCACGGCGCCTCGCCGACCGGCTCTCGGTCGCGGCGGTTGGTGCGCCTCCCCGCCAAGGAAGCGCCGCCTCAGGCAAGCGCGCTACCGGCGCGCATGGCGGAGAGATCGTGCTGGCCCCGGACGTGGCATCGACACTGCTCGCCGCCCTGCTGCCGCTGCTGGTGGGGCCCGCCGCCGTGGCCCGCGTCTCGGCGCTCCGTGACCGCCGCGGCCGGATCGGCAGCGGGCGCCTCACCATCGTCGACAACGGCCGGCTGCCCGGCGGCGCCCTCGAGTGCCCGGTCGACGGCGAGGGGATGCCCTGCCGCGAGACGGTGCTGGTCGAGGAGGGCCTCTTCCGGCAGCCGCTGCTCGCCTGGTGGCAAGTCGACGGCGCCGCGCCCGGCGCCGCCAGCGGCTGCTGCCGCCGCGCGAGCTGGCGCGACCTCCCCACTCCCGGTCCCACTCACCTCTACGTGCGCCCCGATCCGAAGCTCTCGGTGGCGGCGCTCCTCGCCGACGTCCGCCACGGCCACTACCTGATCGACGCCACCGGCCCGGCCCGCCTCGATGCCGAGGGAGACCGCTTCGAGCTGCCGGTCTGCGGCTTCGCGGTGGAGGCCGGCCGCGCCACCGCGCCGATCGCCGGCGCCCGCCTCTGCGGCACCGCCGCCGCCCTCTTCAAGGGCATCGCCGCCGCCGCCCGCGACCTCTCCTTCCTCCCCCTGGACGGCATGCTCGGCTCCCCCACCCTCCTCGTCACCGGCCTGGAGCTCAGGGCGGCGCCCTGATTCGTAATCAGCAGGTCATCGGTTCAATCCCGATCGTCGGCTCCATGGAATCAATATGTTACGATCTAAGGACAATCAGATTGCCGTCATCGGGCACATATCGGGCACAAAACGACGGTGCCGAGGAGAATGCTGCCGTCTGGCCTGCCCTCCGCGCTAGAGTCCCCGCGGATGGGCCGGCGCTTTGGATTCGCTCGGACCACGGTGCCCGAGCGATCGCCATGTTCTGCGCGGCGTAGATGCTCGCGCGTGACCGCCGGCTGAGTTTCTCGGCGCTTTCGTCGACGGGCCAGGGGGGCGGCGGTGCGGGGGCTACGCCGCGGCGATGCGGTTATGTCGACGTGCTCCATGGGAAAAGCTGCGTGGAAGGAACGGCCCGCGACAGCGCGAGCCCGGCTCAAGGCTTCAGGGTGGCGCCGCCGGCGGCGCGGGGGAGGGTGAGGACGATGCGCCCGGGCTCAGCGGCGACCACGG
>DATDGZ010000435.1:0-13710 GCA_036521795.1 Thermoanaerobaculia bacterium
GATGCCGATCTTGACGCCGGTGCCGTCGGCGCCCGCCGGCAGGCCGATCGTGTTCGCCCAGACCTGGGGAGCGCCGATGAAGGGGACGCTCTGCGAGCTGGTCGGGTGCTCGAGCAGGATCGGCAGGATGCGCTTGACCCCCGGGATCGCCGCCAGGCCGTGGAGGTTCTCGGGAGCGACCGCGACGGCGATGCCGTTCAAGGCCTTGCTGACGCGGTACAGCTCCCGCGCGCGGATGGGCGCCGCGGCGAGGGCCGCCGCGACGCCGTCCTGGGCCGCCTTGACCGTCCGCACCTGCGCCTTGGAGGCCGCGCCGGCCGCCGCCAGCGCCCGCTTGTCGGACGGCGCCGTGCCGCGCATGGCGGCGGCGAAGACCACCGCGGCCGGCGGGTCCTGGAGCTCGACCATGACCTGGACGCGGCCGTCGTCGGTGGGCGCGGCGTGCTCGAGCCCGGCCGGCCGGCTCACCGCCTCGGGGGTCGCCAGCTCCATCTCGCCAGGGGCCTCGATCGGCCGGCGCGGTGCGCCCTCGGCCGCATGGACGGCGGCGGCGAGACCCAGGAAGACGAGCAGGACGGCAGTCCGCCGGCTCGGCCGCGGCTTGATGAGCGAGGCGCACCGGGTACGAAGGTCGAGCATGTCAACACCCCCCAGGAAATGAGCAAGAAATGAGCGAGCTCCAATCGAGCCACACCGCGGCCCGCAGCGCAGCCAGCCCAAGAGCATGATCAGGTCGCGCCGGATGATAGCGCAGAGGTCCCGGACGTCAAGGGAGGGAATGGCGGGCCTGGATGGGCGCAGCGCGTGACCTCGCCTGGCGATCGCGCGCGGGCTCAGAACGCCGACGTGTCGGCGACGCTCGCCAGGCGTCCGGCGGGGTTGTGATAGGTCTTCACCACGCCGGTCGCGGTGTCGGTGACGGTGACGGTGAGGGTGTACTCCACGTCCGAGAGCGCGCCGTAGAAGACCCAGAACTTGCCGTTCACGGCCCGCCCGTCGAAGACTTTGACCGCCAGCTCGACGTTGGCGGGAGCGAAGAACCAGAAAGCGCCGGTGTCAGCAGGAACCAGCGGCCGCGACTCGGCGACAGCGGCGGCGAGCCGGCCGGCCGCTGCACGAGCGGGCATGGGACGTGCACCTCCAGGGAGGTGGAGAGGTCGAGGGGTCTTCATGGTCCGCATTTACATGGTCCGCATTGCGCAAGCCCTCCTCCTGCTGGCCCTGGCGCCCGCGAGCTCGGCCGCCGGGTGGGCGAAGCCGCTGCCGGCGGCCGGGGCCGCCACCGCCGAGGCCGCCACCGCGACGGGCGGGCCGTTGCTGCGGGTGCCGCAGGGGGTTCCGACTCTCGCGCAGGCCCTGCGGCAGGTCGCGAACGGGGGCGTCATCGAGCTCGCGGCGGGCACCTACCCTGCACCGGTGGCCGGCTTCAGGATCTCCAACGCGCGGAAGAGCTTCACGATTCGCGCCGCCGCGGGCGCCACCGCGATCCTCGACGGCGGTGGCCAGCATCCGGTCTTCGTGCTGCGCAACTCCGCGCTCTCTCGCGGTGGGCTGATCGTCTTCCAGGGCCTGGTCTTCCGCGACGGTGGCGGCGGGTCGGCGACGACGTCGCCCGGGGTCACCGTCGACCAGGCGGCGGCCCGCTTCGTCCGCTGCCGCTTCGAGAACAATGCCGGGGCCGCCGGCGCCGACGGCGGTGGCGTCAAGGTCCGCAACGGGTCCGATGCCAGCTTCGTCGGCTGCAGCTTCACCGGCAACAGCTCTCCCATCGCCGGCGGCGCCATGATGATCGGCACGTCCAACGTGCAGGTGATGCGGGGCGCCTTCGTTGCCAACCGCGTCAACCCGCCCGATCATGATCCGACGTCCCACGGCGGCGCGATCAGCGTGGTCGACGGGACGCTGCAGGTGTCGGACGCTCTCTTCCAGGGTAACCAGGCCGGCTGGGTGGGCGGCGCGATCTATGCCATCGGCACCGCCACCGCGACCCCGGCGGCGCCGCACACCAGCGTCTCGGTCACCCGCTCGACGTTCCAGGCGAACGCCATCGCGCCGCAGCCGTGCTGCCGGCCGCCCGGGCCACCCACCGGCGGCGCGATCCACGTCGAGAACCAGGCCATCCTGACCGTGACCGGCTCGCGCTTCGTCGACAACCAGGCGCAGTTCGGCGGCGCCATCGATGGCCTCGGGGCGGTCGTCGACGTCGCCGGTTCGACGTTCCAGGGCAACGGCGGCGCGGTGGCCGGCGGCTCCGAAGCGGTGGGCGGGGCGATCTGCGTGCTCGCCGGCGGCGCGTCCGCGGGCGGCGGCAGCTCTCCGCCGTCCGGGCTGACGGTGTCGGGCTCGCTGCTGCAGGGCAGCCATGCGGGCAGCGGCCCGGTCGGCAACGCCGGCGGCTGCGTCCTGGCCATCGGCGACCAGCAGGATCTCTATGGCCTCGGCGGGCACGCCCCGCATGGCACGCTGGACAGCGACCGCCTCCCGGTGCAGATCAGCGGCACCGTGTTCGACGCCTGCGACGTCCAGCAGAGCCCCGCGGCCGGGGGAGGCCAGGGCGGCGCCATCAACGGTGCGCTCGTCGCGCTGACCCTGGACGACTCGCTGGTCCTGGACTCGGATGCCATCGGCAACGGCAGCGGCGGCGGGCTCTTCCTGGCCAGCGAATCGGCGGCGCAGATCTCGCGCACGATCTTCGCCGGCAACCTGGCGGACCACTCCGGCGGCGCGATCTTCGCGGGTGGCTCGAACGTCCAGATCAGCGGCTCGAGCTTCGTCGCCAACCAGGTCGGCGCGGGGGCGGGCGAGCCGCTCGATGTCTCGCGCGGCGCCGCGCTGTACTTCATCCCGGCGGTGGGCGGCCAGCCGCACGTCGGCCCGGGCGATGCCGGCGGCGTCGTGGCGCAGACGGTCTTCAGCCAGAACGCCGGCTTACCCGTCTGGGACGTCGATTCCGGCGGCGCGGGTCCCGTCAACAGCGTGCAGTACGACGGCAACGAGCTCTTCAACACGACCTTCGGCGACAAGGTCTACGTCGACACCTTCGCCGATCCCGGGCGGAGCGGTCTCGACATCGGCAGCCTGAACGCCCTGGTCATCCGGCGTGCCGGCGGCCCCACCACCGCCAAGTCGACGATCCCGAACCAGGCGCTCGGGTCCGCGCCGGCCGCCGGGACGCTCGCGGCCATCCCGCCGGCGGGCTCGCCCTCGTCGCGCTCCGCGCCCTTCCTGGCCTACGCGTGGACGGGAGGCTCCGCGACCCTCAACGGTGTGCCGCTGCCGCTGCACGACGGCCTCATCGAAGGCGCGGCCCCCGGCAGCTACACACTGGTCGTGGACGGCGTGGCCGTGGCCTCGGCCACCGTCACGCCCTAGTCGGAGAAGAAACACTCCTGGGGAGGGGAGGGGAGGCGGCGCCCCCTTCTCCCCGGCCCCGGCGCGGGGTCAGACCCCCGTCTTCTTCTCCTTCTCGGGCGGCTTCTCGGGTGGAGGCGCCTTCTTCGGCGGCGGCGGGGGCTGATGCTGCGGGGTCGCAGTCTGGCCTGGATTGCCTGGATTGCCTGGATGGCCCGAGGGGCCGGCCTGCGTGCTCGGCTGGGAGCCGTGGGACTGGTTCGCCGAGGAGCCCGGCTGGCCGTGACCCGTGGCGGTGCCCGCGCTGCCCGTGCTGCCCGCGCCGGAGCCCTGCTGGCCGTGGGACGTCTTGTCGACGCCGACCCCGTAGTGGCCGCTGCCGCGGCTGCTCTCGTCGGCGGTCGAGCCGGTGTTCCGCTTGGATCTCTGCCCCGTCGTCGTGCCGGACGTCCTGGAGCCCGTGGCGTTGGTCCTCGAGCCGGGGGAGCCCGCCGCGTTGGTCGCCGACCTGGACCGTGACGCCGCGGTGCCGGACCTGGAGGCCGCCGCGGCGGCCACGAAGACACGGCTCTTCCGCTGCGTCGCGACCTGGGTGGCCAGGGCCTTGCCGAACTCCGCGGGGGCCGATCTTGCCGCCCTGGTCACCACCGGCGGCTGGTAGAAGGCTGCCTTGCCGTTGGCGCTCGCCCTGGCCATGGAGGCGACCGTGACGCGGGGCACCGGGCGGCCGGTGACCTGGGCGATGCGGTCCACGCTGACCCCCGAGTTCACGATGCGGCCGTTGACGACGGCGTAGTTGGTGACGTTCGTGGTGGTGTTGACGATGGTGACGTTGCGCGTCGTCGACACGATGACGGTCGACATCCGCGGCGCCAGGATGTCCCGCTCGCCCACGAAGGTGTAGAACCCCGGCGCGATCACGAAGCCGCCGAAGTCCAACCCTGCTCCGAAGGTGAAGCCGACGGCGGGCCCCAGCGGCGCCCAGCCGAGGTAGCCGCCGCCGTGGCGCCACGCCACCCAGGCGGGGGCCCACACGGTGCCCGGCACCCAGGCCCAGCCGACCTCGGAGTCGTAGTACCAGCGGCCATAGTGGAAGGCCGCCCAGCCCCAGGGCTCATCCGCCACCCAGGCCCAACCCTGGTCGGTGTAGACCCAGTGGCCCGTGGTGTACGGGCGCCAGCCGGCCTGGACCTGCGGCACCCACACGACGCCGTAGCCTTCGCGCTCCACCCACCGTCCGTAGGGCGACAGCTGATCGTGGAAGTATTCGACGCCCGCGACCGCGGGGTCGGCCGGGGCCGCGGGAGCCTCGGCGGCGGGCGGCGCGTTGTCCTGCGCCGCCGCGTCGTCCGGCGGCGCCGCATCGTTGCCCTGGTAGGGCGGCGGCTCCTGCGCTCGCGCGACGCGGCTCGCGAAGGGCGTGCCAAGCATTAGCAGCAGGACAATGGCGGTGCTCGTGGCTTTCATGATCTGGCGTCCTCTTCTCTGTTCTCTGGTCGTCTTCGATCTCGCGGTCTGCGTGCATCGCAGCGCATGGGTGTTCGCCTGGCTCATGGCGCCGGATCGGAGCCGATGCCTCTCTTATAGGCCAAACCGAGCTGTCGGGTCAATGGAGGATTGCAGAACAGGCGTCGATCGAGGCCCCGCACGTGCGCGGCGCCGGCGCGCCGGCGGCGATGCGGGCGCCGGCGGCCGCGGTCGCCAGGGTCAGTGGTAGAGGTTCCGGCGCTCCGGCGGCGCGAGACCGGGAGCCGCGAGATCGCCGCCGTGCGTGGCCGCCCAGTCGAGGCGGCGGCGGATCTGGCCCGTCCAGGTCGTCGCGAGCCGGGTGCCGGCGGCCCCGGCGGCGCGCTCCTCGAGGGTGTCGGCGGCGGGGTCCGCAAGCCAGTAGAGGGCGGCGCGCGGTGTGCTGAAGCGGATGCCGATCCTGCCCGGGCGCGCGGCGAGCAGGGACGCGAGCTCCTGGGCGGCGCGCGCCGGCGCGATCTCGCCCCTCTCGACGATCTCGTACCCGGACGGCGGCGCCGCGACCACCGCCGCCAGCTCCGAGGATCGGCCCGGCCCGATCTGGGCGAGGAAGAAGCGCACGAAGGCGTACCCGAGAAGCAACGCGGCGGCGGCCAGCAGGAGGTTCTTGACGAGTCGCGAGCGGGGCATGAGTTGGACGGGGCGATCCCCGCGAAGCGATCAAGCGATCGGGTAGTGTCCTAGATTGCTAGCCAGGACACTACCAGCGATCGACCGCAGGTGCTGCCTGCGAGCATTCGATCCTACACTGTGCCGCTGCGCCCGATAGCCCGCTCGCTCAGGGAGCATGGGCCGGAGCCCGCCGCGGCCGCCGCGCGCGGCTGTCCCGTTGATCCGAAATCTCTGCACAAAGAATAGGTAGAACGCGTAGCGTTGCAAGCCATGCGGCTTGCGCTCGATCCGCGTGAAGTCCATCCCAGCGCCGGCAGCCGGCTGGCGAGCGTCTCCGGGCAGGCGCCGCCTGCCGGGCATGCGCGCCGCGGTGGCGCCTGCCGGCGCGCTGGAACGGGACCCTGCTCAGACCAGGCTCGGAATGGAAGGAGGTGCTCAATGAAGCGCTCGCAGTGGATACCCTCAGGGGCAATGGCGCTGGCAATGCTGGCGCTGGCCGCGGCTCCCGCGGCGGCGCAGACCTTTGCGGCCGGCGACGACGCGTTCAACACGGTTAGCGGCGGTTCGACCACGGTCGACGTCTCCCAGTTCCCCGGCGCGCTTGCCGCCCTCGGCTCGCCGATCAATGGCGGCAACGTCATCAACTTGACGGGCGTGTCGCTCAGCTCCTCGTTCGGGCCGTCGGTCGACAGCATCGTCGCCCGCGGCGCGATCGCGAGCGGCTCCGGGAGCCTCACGCTGGCGGCGCTGAACATGGCGTCCGCGAGCAACCTGGTGCTGCAGGATGGACGGCAGTACGGCCTGGCCGTCTGCCTGTCCGACACCGCTGCCAGCAACGGCACCATCGCGCTCACCACGACCAGCGGCGACGGCGGCACTTTCAACTCCAGCTTCAACGTGATCCCGAAGCTGGTGTTCACCAACGTGAACAATCACAATGACGTCATCACCATCGACTGCGGCGCCGCCAACTGCAACCTGAACATCTCCTCCACGGGCAGCGGCTACGTGAACACCGGCGGCCCGAACAATTTCAGTCCCTCCGCCGAGGGGATCAACAGCCTGCCGACCGGCAACCAGGCGGTCGCCAACTGCTCCGGCACCCACACCGTCAACATCCTCGCCCCGGGCGGCTTCTATCCGGGCTGGACCTTCAGCAGCGGCGGCAACGGCCCGAACGGCGGCGCCTTCCGGGCCTCGGGAGTCATCGACGCCTCCCGCCAGCGGCCGGCGAGCTCGAGCGGCACCTTCAAGCCCGTCGGTCTCAACGACCAGCATGCCGGCGCCATCCATGGCACCAAGCCGCCGCAGGACTGCTACAGGGGCGGGTTGCAGCCGTCGGACGCCGGCCGGGCGGGCGCCACGCCGCAGCTGGCCGTCCGGTACTGCATCGCCCAGCAGCAGCTCACACAGTAGCTCAGAGCTCCCCGGTCGCTCCGGCACCGCCGGAGCGGCCGCCGCCACCCTCGAACGGGCGCTCGTCTCCCGCGGCGCGCGCCTCCGGCTGCAGCGTGAGGACGGCGGCGCCCACCTCGAGGGCGGCCTGGCGCCGGGCATCGGTCAGGAGCGGGGCCGCGGTGAAGCCGCCCCGCTCGCCGGCGGGTCCGGAGTCGAGGTAGCGCCACAAGCCGAGCACCACCGCGATCCACAGCGCTCCGGCGCCGGTCAGGACGAGCCAGGCCGGCTCGAGGCGCAGGTACTGCTGGAACGTCGCCAGCGAGGCCACGGCGGCGACCGTCCCGGCGAGCAGCAGCGGCAGGCGGCGGCGTCGCAGGCCGGCGGCCAGCACGAGGACCGGCACGAGCGCCGTCGCGGCCATGGCCAGCCACCACGGCAAGCTGCCATGCGGCGACGACAGCGATACCGGCGGCGACGGCCCGGGATCGCGGCCGCCGAGCCGCTCGACGAGCCGCTGCTCCCAGGAGCCGACATGGACCGCCAGGTAGAGCCCGCCCAGGGCCACCAGGAGCACGGCCATCGCCGAGGACCGGTGCGCCGGCGGCAGGCGCGGCGACTCGGAGAGACGCGGCAGCGCCGGCGCGGCGGCCAGCGCCAGGGCGATCCAGACGGCGCGCCCCGCCGGCAGATGAGCGAGGGCGGCGAGCGCCGCGGCCGTGCCGAGGGCGGCATAGAGCGGATAGCCCCAGCGCCAGGCCGCGGCGCCGGCCAGCGCCGCCGCGAGCGCGCAGAGCATCGGCACACCCTCCGCGGCCTCCATCCTCCTCGCGCCGAGCAGGAACCAGGCGGCGGCCGCGAGCAGCAGGCCGATCCCCAGCAGCGAGGTCGCGGCCTCGGTGCCGCCCTGGCGCCGGCGTAGCACGCCGACCTGGAGCTCGGTCAGCGCCAGCAGCGCGGCGCCCGCGACCGCCGCCAGGGTGGCCAGCGCCTGGTCATGGCCCCCCAGCCCGGCCGCCAGGAAGCCGAGGACACCGCTGACGGCGACCACCGTGAAGAGGAAGAGCAGCACGCGGAAGACCGGTCCGGCGCGCACCCGGTCATCCGGGAAGGCGCTCTCGGCGGCGGCCAGCGCCGCGTCGTCGATGACCCCGGCGCGGCGCCAGGAGCGGGCGGCGGCGCGGACGGCTGCCGCGCGATCGGCCCGGTCGAGCTCCGGCGTCACGCGGGTTCCTTCATCCGGCGGTGCGCCACGAGCAGGCCGGCGATCATCATCGCCGAGCTCGCGGCGAGCCACAGGCATCCCAGGGCCGCATCGTGGAACAGCTCCGCCAGCAGGCGGGTGACCCCGGCGTAGGCCGCCACCACGCCATAGGCGAAGAGCGGGAAGCGCCGGGTCCGGTACGCGACGCCCGCCAGCGCGGCGCCGGCCAGCAGCAGGGCGGCGCCCCACGCCGGGTCGTCCATGCCCGCGGCGATGCCGCCGAGCGCCAGCAGGCAGCCCAGGTGGACGGCCACCGGTTCGAAGTGAGCCTTGCGGCGCCAGTGCGCGAGACCGAGGCCGAGGCCGGCGAAGAGGATGCCGCAGGCGATGGCGTTCCAGCGCCAGGCCCCGGACGCGCCCCAGGCGCGGGCGGTCCCGGCATCGGCGAGCGCGACGCCGCGCCAGGCCGCGAAGGTGGTGAGCGACAGCGAGAAGGCGACGCGCGAGTCGAAGCGGAAGGCGGCGAGCCCCGCGAGCCCCGCCACGATCAGCAGGTGCCACGACCGGTGGGACGCCGGCAACCCGAGCTGGACCTCGCAGTAGGCGAGATCCGCCGCGACGAGCAGGATGCCGAGCAGCAGGATGTAGTCGAACGCCAGGTTCGGCGACGCGACCTCCTGCCACGAGAAGGGCGGCGCCACCCGCGCCACCCAGGCCAGCGCCGCCGCGGCCGCCAGCCCGAGGACGGTGGCGATGGCGACCGGTCCGATGCGGTCCAGGTTCTGCCGGACCAGGAGCCCGACGCCGCCGGTCAGCAGCAGGACGCCGGCGTAGAGCAGGGCGCGCAGCTCCGCATGGACGGAGACCAGCTCCCCGCGTGCGATGCGCAGGAGGCGCGGCGCCGCCGCGGGCGGCAGCGCGCCGCTCTCGACCAGCGCCGGGATGGCCAGGACGACGTCGGGGTTCACCAGGGTTCCTCGCCGTCATCCTACAGCAGCCCGCCTCCCATCCCCCAGGAGCCCTCGCCCTTAGCGGGGGGCGGCACGACGACTCGCCTCTCGCAGGTTGTGGCTGGCGGCGGCGTCGAGGTCGAGGCCGTAGATGCGCTTGAGCTCGGCGACCTGGCCCAGGGTCTTCGCGCCGAAGGGGGCCTTGCCCTCGAAGGCGTGCAGCACGATGCCTTCCAGCAGGTCTCCGAGCGACATGTCGTGCAGCTCCGCCAGCGCCTTCAGCACCTTGAGGATCCGCTTCTCCATGCGGACCCCGGTCTGCACGCGCTCGATCTCCAGCGGGCCGCGCCCGCCGCGCTCGCGCTTCTTCGAGTCGACCATTCCATGATCCTCCGATCCATGTTCCTTCGAGCGGCCTGCCGCTTCGCCTCTTGACGGTCGTTATGCTATCTTGGTACCTTGGTACAAGGCAAGCGCAGAACGAACGAGCGTGAGACCAACCATGGAAATCGGAATCTTTCAGCTTCTTCCCGCGCCGGAGGCGCTCTCCGATCGGGAGGTGATCGAGCAGGCGCTCTGGGAGGTGGACTGCGCCGAGGCCGGCGGCTTCGGCAGCGTGTGGATCACCGAGCATCACCTGTCGTCGTTCGGGCTCGTCGGGGCGCCCTCGGTGTATGCGGCCGCCGTGGCCCAGCGCACGCAACGGGTGCGGATCGGCTACGCCATCGCGGTGCTGCCGCTGCATCACCCGCTGCGCCTGGCCGAGGAGATCGCCTGGGTCGGCCACCTCAGCCGCGGACGGCTGCTGGTCGGCGTCGGTCCCGGGTTCAGTCCCTACGAGTTCGGCGCCTTCGGCGTGCCGCTCGCGGAGCGCCACGCGCGCCTCGAGGAGGGGTCGGCCATCTTGCGCGCCGCGCTCTCGGGAGAACCCTTCAGCTACGCGGGAAGGTTCTGGAGCGTGCCGCCGGTGACCCTCCGGCCGCGGCCCTTCCAGGGCTGCGCTCCGCCCTTCCTGCGTGCCAGCTCGAGCGTGGAATCGCTGCGCGAGGCGGCGCGCGACGGCGTGCCGGTGATGTTCGGGCTCGCTGCCACCGCGCAGATCGCCGAGCGCATCGCCGCGTACCGGGCGTGCGCCGCCGATCTCGGCTGGCCGGCCGCCGAGATCGACCGCCAGGTGGCCGAGTTCCGGGTGCTGCGCCGCGTCGTCCTGGCCACCGGCGACGACGAAGCGCTCGCCGACGCTCGCCAGGCCCTGCGCTGGGAGGCCAGGACGGCCAGGCGCGTTCACCGGGAGGCCGATGGGGCCGACGCTGCCACTGCCGCCACTGCCGCGAAGAGCGCCGAGGTCGCGGGCGGCCTGGTCGGCACGCCGCGGACGGTGCTGCGCGAGCTCGCGGCGCTACGCGAGCTCGGCATCCGCCATGTCATCGCCTGGCTGAACTTCGGCGATCTCCCCTTCGCGAAGGTGCGGCGCTCGATGGAGCTCCTCCGGGACGAGGTCCTTCCCGCGCTGGCGGGCGAGGTGCCGCCGGACCCGGCGCCGGCGCCAGCGGACCTCGCGAGCGCCGGCCGGGTGGACCGGTCCACCTCCCGCTCGAGGTCGACCTCAGCCTAGATACTGAACGTGCACGTAGGTGCCGAGCCGGACGTTGTAGGCCAGGTACCAGCCGGGATGGTCCGGATCCTCGTAGATGACGATGTCGTCACTGTTCCAGAGCCAGCCGTCGACGTAGCCGTAGTCGTACGGTGCGACGCCGAACCAGAAGCCGCCGAAGCCGAAGCGGTCGCGGCCTCCGCCTTCCATCCGGTAGACGTGGCTGGGGCCGAAGTTGCCCGGGAAATGCCCATGCGCCCAGGGGTGATCGAGGTGATAGTGCGGGTCGCCGGGGCCGCTGTCGTGTCCGACCCATTGATCGCCCTGGGCGTGCACGTGCGGGGCGTTCGGATGCCCCTGCGCATCGGCGAAATTGCGCTGCGCCGGGGCGGCGGCGCGGGCGGGCGCACGGGAAGGCTCAGGGGCGCGAGCCGGGGCGGCGGGACGGGCGGGCGCACGGGAGGGCTGGGGGCCGTGAGCCGGGATGTGCCCAGCACCAACTTCAGGTCTGGCACTGCGCGAAGGGCTGGCCCCGCGCTGCCCACCTCCACCGCGCTGCTGGTTGTTCCCGCGCTCTTGCGTCAACGCGGGGAGAGAGCAGCACAACAATACGGCGAGAGCTCCGACCAACTTTCTCATACAGCCTCCGATCTTCACGTGCCGGCGTCTTGGACTCGAGACTTTCAGATTGGTTGTGGGTCCGGACGACAAACCTACACTGGGGGATTTGCAACGCCCATGCCATCCTTACCTGGCGAGCGCGGCAGTAGCCTTTCCGCGGTCGGGAACCGCCGTGGAGTAGGATCCGCGGGCACCCATCTCACGGAGGTCTTACCCCGAATGAAAGCCTGTACGGTCTGCCTGCTCGCCACGCTCGCCGCGCTCGCCACCCTCAGCCGTGTCCCGGCGCTTGCCGCCAGCGAGGAGACCTTCACCCTCGAACCGTTCGGCACGCTGACCGTCTACCGCTCGACGCCGCGGCCGGCGCATCTCGTCCTCTTCGTCTCGGGCGATGGCGGCTGGAAGCTGGGCGTCGTCGACATGGCGCGCGAGCTGGCGTCGATGGATGCGCTGGTCGTGGGCGTCGACATCACCCGCTACGTCAAGACGGTGGTGGGGGCTGCTGGCGCCGCGGCGCCGCCCGCCGCCGGAGCCGCCGGTGCCTCCGGTGCCGGCGCCAGGCCGCCCGGCTCGGCAGAGACCTGCTTCGATCCGGCCGGTGACTTCGCGCGGCTCGGCAAGGTGGCCGCCGAGCGCTTCGGCCTCTCCGGCCAGCCGCCCATCCTGGTGGGCTACTCCTCCGGGGCGACGCTGGTCTATGCGACCCTGGTGCAGGCGCCGCCGCACGCCTTCGCGGGGGGCGTGAGCCTCGGCTTCTGCCCCGATCTCATCGTCAACATGCCGATCTGCAAGGGCAACGGCCTCACCTGGCAGCGCGATCCGCATCACCTGGGGATCGACTTCCTGCCCAGCCGCCTGCTCGAGGTCCCCTGGTTCGCCCTGCAAGGAGACATCGACAAGATCTGCACCCCGGCCGACACCCGCGCCTACGTCGCCAAGGTCCCGCACGGCGAGCTGGTCTGGCTGCACAAGGTCGGCCACGGCTTCTCGGTGCCGAGGCACTGGATGGCCCAGTTCAAGGACAGCTTCGCCCGCGTCGCGCGCGCCGCCGGCAACTAGCCTAGCAGGCGGCGGCTCCCGGCCCCGCCGTCCGTCACCGCGTGGCGCTGTACTCGGAGAAGATGCCTTGCTCGACGCGGCGGGTGACCTGGACGAAGCCGCAGGCGGCGAGGGCGTCGAGGATGACCGCCGGCGGGACGCAGCGTTCGATCGTCTCCCAGTAGTACCGCATGAGGAGCTGGGCGGCGGGCCCGCCGCGCAGGCGGGCGATCGCGGGCACGGCGCCGCTGAGATAGAGCTTGACCAGCCGGAAGGCCAGCCGGTTCGGCGGCGGCGTGATCTCGAGCAGCAGCAGCTTGCCGCCGTCCCGGAGCACCCGGCGGAGCTCGCGGAAGGTGGCCCGCAGGTCGGCGACGTGGCGCAGGGCGTATCCCATCGCCAGCAGGTCGAAGCGTTCGTCGGCGAAGGGCAGCGTGTCGGCGAGCCCGCGCACCCGCAGGCGCACGCCGCGCCCGCTCGCCTGGCGCAACATGCCCAGGCTGGGGTCGAGCGCGGCGACGCGCCCCGCGGCGCCGACGATGGCCTGCGAGTGGGCGGCCAGGACTCCCGTCCCGCAGCCGAGGTCGAGGACCCTCATCCCGCTGGCGAGCCCGGCCCGGAGCAGCGCGCGCCGCCGGTACCAGTGGCCACAGCCGAAGCTCATGACCTGGGTGATCCAGTCGTAGTCCCGGGCGGCCTGGTCGAACCACGCATCGATGCGCCGCCGGTGCTCCGGCTCGCCGAGGTAGTAGTGGCGCAGAGGGGGATGGGGCGGCAGGGAGGGCTCGACCGGCCCTGGCGCGCCGGCGGCGGACGGCCGGGTGCCGGGCATCAGGCGCGCGGGGTCCTGACCGGCCCCGGCCAGAGGACGCGGCGGTCGATGGCGGCCAGGGTCGGGCAGCCGCAGAGGGCCATCGCCGACAGCAGCTCGGTGCGCAGCAGCTTCATGACGCCGGCGACGCCCTCGGCGCCGGCGGCCGCCAGGCCCCAGAGATAGGGGCGCCCGACGAGCACCGCCCGGGCGCCCAGCGCCAGGGCCTTGATCACGTCCGTGCCGCGCCGGATGCCGCCGTCCATGAGGACCGGCAGCTTCCCGTCCACGGCCTCGACGACGTAGGGCAGCGCCTCGATCGTCGCCGGCGTGGTGTCGAGGTTGCGTGCGCCATGGTTCGAGACCATGATCCCGGCGACGCCGTGCTCGACCGCCAGCTCGGCGTCCGCCGGCGCCTGGATGCCCTTGAGCAGGACCGGCACCTTGGCGAAGCCCAGGATCCAGTCGATCGTCTCCCAGGTCATCGCCGCGTCCAGCACGTCGCTGTAGACGCCGCTCTCGTCGAGATGGCTCGCGGTCGCCCCCTCGAGACCCCGGAGATTGGCGCGGTCCAGACCCGCGGGCAGCTCGAAGCGGCCGCGCACCT
>DATDGZ010000436.1:0-3829 GCA_036521795.1 Thermoanaerobaculia bacterium
CCTCGAACAGCCGCGTCGCGCGCGGATCATGGCGGCCGAGGGTAGCCGCTACGTACATCTGCAGCGGGAAGCCCGCGGCGGCCGGGTCGAGCTGGGCGGTGATGACACGGATGACGCCCGACTCCTTCAGCCTGCGGACCCGGTGCAATGTCGCGGCGGGGGACAGGCCGACTAGGCGGGCTAGCTCAAGGTTGGTCCTGTCCGCATCTGCCTGTAGCTCAGTAAGCAGCCGGAGGTCAACTTCATTTAGTGAGATGGCCATGTCTCCAAATAATAGTTGGAAACTGACCTCCAGATCCAAATATGCTGAATGTTGAAGATGAGATGGAGGCATGACTAACAGCCGCCGCCTCGTTTTCCCGGCACTCATCGGCGCCGGCCTACTGTGGGGCACCACGGTGCCGCTGTCTAAGCTCGCGCTCGGCTTGCTGCCGCCAGCCTGGCTGGCGTTCACGCGGTTCGCCCTGGCTGCCGGAGTCCTCACCGCGGGCCACTCACACGCGGACGGCGCGCGAAGTGGCCCAGGGGCGGCCGTCGGGCCGCACCGCCGAGATCCAGCGGCTGATCGGGCGCAGCCTGCGGGCGGCCATCGACCTGACCGCCATCCCCGACCGCGCGCTGACGCTCGACTGCGACGTGCTGCAGGCCGACGGCGGCACCCGCACCGCCGCGATCACCGGCGCCTACGTCGCCCTGGCGCTGGCCCTCCGGCGCCTGCTGCTCAGCGGCGACATCAAGGCCTGGCCGCTGGGCGATTCGCTCGGCGATCCGCTGGCGGCGGTGTCGGTCGGGATCGTCGGCGGGGTGCCGCTGCTCGACCTCGAGTACGAGGAGGACCGCAACGCGGAGGTGGACATGAACGTCGTCGCCACCGCCAGCGGCTCGCTGGTGGAGATCCAGGGGACCGGGGAGCGGCGCAGCTTCCGGCGCCAGGAGATGGACGCGCTCGTCGACCTCGCCATGCAGGGCATCGCCCAGCTGGCGGCGGTGCAGGCCGAGGCGCTGCGGCCGGCGATGCTGGAGGTGGCGGAGGTGAAAGCCCGCGGGCAGCGGCGACCTGCGCCGCCGAAGCCGGAGCGCGATCTCTGGGGGCCGCCGGGAGGGGTGCCTGGGAATCCGAAACCGTAGGCGTGAAGCCGGGCGCCAGGGCTAGGTGCCCGGCCTGCCCGGCCGTGCAACGGCTTGGCAGGCAGGGTTCACCCCGAGCTGCGCCTTCTGTGCAAGCTGGTTCCCAGCTTGGCTGAGCTGAACCATCCCATCCGGCTAGGCAAAAGCCGGTACCCTACCGATCCCGCAGGCTATAGGACCGTTCCTACCAGCTCGACCTCCAGCACTGGCGACTTCGGGCTGTCGGTGTGGATCGTCAACTTGCCGTGGAAGGGCCCCTTGGCCATGCCCGAGCTCAGGGTGAGGCGCACCGTGTACTCGCGGCCCTCTTCGAGCGGCTCGATCTTGGCTTCGACGCCCTGGCCTGGCGGGTCGACGCCGATCACCTTGATCGGCTCGGTGGCGAAGTTCTTGACGTCGAGGACCCGGCGCTGCGGCTCCTTGACGTCGATCTGCCCGAAGTCGGCCTTCGGCGGGGTCACCGCGAGCACCGGCCGCACGAAGCCCGAGACCGGGATCTCGACCAGCTTCTGCTTGGCGTGGTTGGTGTGGACGGTGACCATGCCGGCGAGCGGCCCGACCGGAGCGTCGCTCGACAGCTTGGTCTCGACGCGCCATTGCTTGACCTTGACGTCGGGCAGCCGCTCGCCCTCCTGCGCCTCGCGGAAGGTCACCGCCAGGTACGGCCATGGCGACTCGACCTTCACGATGTCCATCGGCGAGCCGTCGGGCGTATAGAGGGTCTGGACGATGGTGCCCTCCTTGGCCTCGTCCTTGACGATCGTGTAGCGGGCGAAGCCCGGCTTCACCGCGATGTAGGGATCGATCTTGGCGCGAACGGTCAGCTCCACCTGCGGGTTGGAGGCGTCGTTGGTGAAGACGGTGACGCCCTTGGCCACCGGGCCGGTGAAGCCGGAGGTATCGACGACGACGTGCACCTTGCCGGTCTTGCCCGGGGGGATCGTCCGGTCGTAGCTGGCCACCGTGCAGCCGCAGGCGGGCTTGACGTCGGTGATCTCGAGCGCGGCGTTGCCGTCGTTGCGGATCTCGAAGTCCTGCGTGACCTTGTCGCCCTTGGCCACCGATCCCACGTCCTTGATCGGCTGGACGGCGACCGCCTTCGGATGCGTCGCCGCGGAGGTGGCCGCCGTTGCCGCCGCCGGGGCCTTCGCGGCCGCCGGGGCGGCGGCGACCACCGTGGCGGCGAGGGGGAGAATGGCACAGAGTGCCAAAATGACTGGGCTTGAATGACGCTTCATGGCAACCGCTCCTTGGTTGGAAGTGTGAGGCTCGAGGTCATGGTGCCCGAGGACCCACTACCCGAATCCTGTCTGGCTCCGCCCCCGTCTCGCTGAATGCTACACTCGGCGCCCGCCAGCGGAAAGACCGCCCACCGCAACGTTACCACCCCGGCGCCAGCGCCTGCGCTCGATCCGGCGCCGCCGGCCAGGAGATTCGACCGGCGATGAGGCCCACGGAACAGACACGGCTCGACATCTACGTCGTGGCAATCGGCGGTACGGGCATGGCTCCGCTCGCCTGCCTGCTGCAAGAGCAGGGCCACCGCGTGCGCGGCACCGACGGGCCGCTCTATCCACCGATGAGCACCCTGCTCGAGCGCGCCGGCATCCGGCCGGCCGTCGGTTACGACGCGGCGCACCTCGAGCCGGCGCCCGACCTGGTGGTGGTGGGCAATGCCGTCCGCAGCGACAATCCCGAGGCGATCGCCGCCGCGCGGCTGGGAGTGCCGGTGCTGTCGATGCCGCAGGCCCTGGCTCGCTTCTTCCTCGCCGGCAGGCGGCCGCTGGTGGTGACCGGCACCCACGGCAAGACGACGACGACGGCCATGGCGGCCTGGGTCTACAGCCAGTGCGGTGCCGATCCCGGTTACCTGATCGGGGGGGTGCCGCATGACCTCCCGGGCAGCTTTGCCGCCGGCGGCGCTGCGGCGGCGGCGACCGTCGCCGGTGCCGCGCCGGCCGCACCGCCCGCACCGGCCTCACCGGCCTCACCGGCCGCAGCCAGGGGGCGCTTCATCGTCGAGGGCGACGAGTACAACGCCGCGTACTTCGACCGCGGCGCGAAGTTCCTGCACTATCGCCCCGAGACGCTGATCCTGACCAGCGTCGAGTACGATCACGCCGACCTGTATGCCAGCCCGGAGGCGCTGCGCGAGGCCTACCGCCAGGTGATCGCGCAGCTACCGGCGGACGGCCTGCTGGTGGCCTGCGGCGACACGCGAGAGGTCCGCGAGCTGGCGCGCCGGGCGCCCTGCCGGACCATCCTTTACGGGCTCGAGGAAGGCAACGAGGTGCGCCCGGCAGGCTGCGCGCCGACGCGGAGCGCCAGCCGCTTCCGGGTGGCGGACGCCGGCGCCGGCGAGGTCACCATCGAGCTGCCTCTCGCCGGCGCCCACAACGTCGCCAACGCGCTGGCCGCCGCGGCCGCCGCGGCCAGCGCCGGAGCCGCGCTCGAGCATATCGTCCGCGGGCTGAGCCGCGTGCGCGCCGTTCCGGGGCGCTTGCAGTTCCGGCGCGCCGTCGGCGGCGGCTGGCTGATCGACGATTCCTACAACGCGAATCCCAGCTCGGTGCGCGCCGCCATCGAGGTGCTCGCGACGCTGCCTGGCCGGCGCTGGCTGGTGCTCGGGGACATGGCCGAGCTCGGCGCCTGCGCGCTCGAAGAGCACGTGGGACTAGGGGAGTTCGCGCGCGCCCATGGC
>DATDGZ010000437.1:0-5964 GCA_036521795.1 Thermoanaerobaculia bacterium
AGGGAGTCCCGCCCGCCGCGGCCACCGCCCGCGCCGCGGCGCCTGCCGCCGCGAGGTCATCCGCCGCGGCGGATGCCGCCTGGGCCGGTCGTCCCGGTGTCGGCGGCGCTGGCTGGGCCGGCTGTGCCGATGCCGGTGCCGATGGCGTCGACGGCTTCGCGGACGGCCCGGCGCCCGCCACCGCCGGTGCGGCGGCCGTGGCCAGCGGCACCTCCCAGGCGATGAACAGCGGGCTTCCCGGCGGCAGCCGCTCGGCCCGCAGCAGGCCCAGCAGCCCGGACGGCCCGCGCGTGGCGGCCGCGCCAGCCGCCGTGGCAGCGCCCGGCGCGGCGCCGGCAGCGGCGGCCGAACCGGCCCCCGCCGAGCTTTCCCCTGCTGGCGATGTCGCCGGCGATGGTGCCGGCGCGGCCGGCGGTTGCACGACGAGCGGTGCGGCGAGGCGAATCCCGGCGCAAGGCTGGCAGGGCAGGCCCGCGGCCGGCGCGGAGCGGGCGGAGCAGATCGGCAAAGCCAACCCGAGGAGCGAGAGCACTAGGCGGCGCGGCATGGCGGGAAGCATAAGCCATCTCCGCCGCCCGCCTGAGGTGGCAGCCCATCCCCCGGCGCCCGCCGCGACCCGGGGTCGAGCTCGCTCCGGCAGGGATGGCGTAGGCGTCAGGGGCCCCAGCGGGACGCTAGCCGCTCGGGCGGCCGGCCCGGCCGGCGAGCTGGGCGACCGCGATCGCCAGGCCGAGCGGCTCGATCGGCTTGGCCAGGTGGAGCTGGAAGCCGGCGTCGAGCGCCCGCCAGCGGTCCTCGGGACGTGCGAAGGCGGTGAGCGCCGCGGCCGGGGTGCCTGCCCCCGAATGCGCCGGCAGCGCGCGAATGCTGTGAATCAGCGAGTAGCCATCCTGCCCCGGCATCTCGATGTCCGCGATCAACACGTTGGGGCGGTCGCGGACCAGCAGCGCCAGCGCTTCCGCCGCCGAGCAGGCCAGCCGGACGTCGGCGCCCAGCGGTTCGAGGATGGCCTGCGCGACCTCGCGCGTCGCCGCGTCGTCGTCCACCAGCAGGACCCGCACTCCGGCGAGGTTAGGAAACTGCAGGCCGGAAGGCCCAGGGGCCGCCGCCGTGGGATGCTCGCGGGCCTCGCCCGGCGGCGGCGCGGCGGCCAGGGAGCGCGGCAGCTTGATGACGAAGGTCGCCCCCTTGCCCTCGCCCTCGCTCCTGGCCTCGATGGTGCCGCCATGGAGCTCCACCAGCTCCCGCGCGATGGTCAATCCCAGCCCCAGCCCGCCGAAATGCCGGCGGATCGAGGTGTCGGCCTGGCTGAAGCGATCGAAGACGTGAGGCAGATAGTCGGCGTCGATGCCCTGGCCGGTGTCGCTGACCGCGACCTCGACGTGCGAGTTGATGCGCGAGACGCTGACCTGGACGCGTCCCCGCTTGGGGGTGAACTTCACCGCGTTCGACAGCAGGTTCCAGATCACCTGCTGCAGCCGATCCGAGTCGCCGAGCACCAGGCTGGAGGGGTCGAGCACGCGCTGCACCTGGATCTGCTTGGCCTCGGCGGCCGGGGAGATCGCGTCGAGGGCAGCCTCGACGATCGGCGCCAGCTCGACCATGCGGACCTCGAGGCGCAGCTTGCCCGCTTCGATCTTCGAGACGTCGAGCAGATCGTCGATGAGCTTGACCTGGGCCTTGACGTTGCGGGCGATGGCCTCCAGTCCGCGATCGGCCAGCTCCGGCTCGTCGCGGCGCAGGCGCAGCACCTCGGCCCAGCCCAGGATCGGATTCAGGGGCGTCCGCAGCTCGTGGGAGAGGACGGCGAGGAAGGCGGTCTTGGCGCGGTTGGCCGCTTGCGCCTCCGTCAGCAGCCGGGCTCGCTCCTCCTCGGCCCGCCGCCGCTCGCTGATGTCGCGGGCGATCTTCGAGGCGCCAACGATGCGGCCGGACGCGTCCTTGACCGGCGAGACGGTCAGCGAGATCTCGAGGAGGCTGCCGTCCTTGCGCAGGCGCACCGTCTCGAAGTGATCGATGACCTCGCCGCGGCGCAGCCGGGCCAGGACCTCGTCCTCCTCGCCCCAGCGGTCCCGCGGGACGATGATCTTGATCGATTGGCCGACGGCCTCCTCGGACGAGTAGCCGAACATCCGCTCGGCCGCCAGGTTCCAGGAGGTGATGGTGCCGTCCAGCAGCTTGCTGACAATGGCGTCGTCCGAGAACCTGACGATGGCCGCCAGGTGGGTGACAGGATCGGGAACGGTTGGGTTCACGACATTACCGCCTTCCGCACCGGGAGATCTTACATCGTTCGTGTCCGGGGCGAGGGAGCGCCGGGACGGGCAGCGGGTCTGTTCGCGAGGATCCGGCAGGGACCCTCGCGGGGAGGGACCTTGTAGAATCGCGCGCCATGCCATCCTATCGCGCTCGCCTCTACCGCCTGATCTTCGCGGCGGCGGCGGTCTACAACGTCGCCTTCGGGCTGTGGGCCGCCCTCTTCCCGCGGGCGTTCTTCGTGCGCTGCGAGATGGCGCCGCCGACGTATCCGTCGATCTGGGCGTGCCTGGGCATGGTCGTCGGCCTGTACGGGCTCGGCTATGCGTACGCGGCGTGGCGCCTGGATCGCGCGGCGCCGTTCATCGCCATCGGCCTGCTGGGGAAGCTCCTCGGCCCGGTGGGCTGGCTGCTGGCCGTGAGCTCTGGCGAATGGCCGGTCCGCACGGTGACCCTGATCCTGTTCAATGACGTGATCTGGTGGCTGCCTTTCTGCCTGTTCCTGCTGGAAGGCACGCGCCTGACGCGCCGGTCGCGCATGGGCGCCTCGGTGCGGGCCGCCGCGCCGTACGTCTGCGCGGCGGCCAACTTCGCGGCGATCCTGACCATGGCGGCGGTGCTGCGCCCCGGCACCGAGATCGTGCCTGCGGTGGCGGATCGCGTCGCCTACATCGCGCGGCATCCGGCCCTGTGGCGCGGCGGCTGGGCGGTGTGGATCGCCGCCGCGCTGAGTCTCGTGGCGTTCTACGCCTGGTGGGGGAGCTGGCTCCGCCGCTCGACGTGGGCGATCGCGGCGGTCGGCGTGGCGGTGGCGGGCGTCGTCTGCGACCTCTTCGCGGAATCCCTCCTCCTCGGTTGGCTGCCGCGCGAGTACGACCGCATCGCTCCCCTCGCCACGATGTGCACCGGGGCCGCGGCCAACGGCCTCTACACCGTCGCGGGCATCGCCTTGACGCTGCTCACGAGGGCGCTGCGCGGCTTCCTGCTGGCCGTGACCTGGGCAGTCTGGCTCGCCGGGTTGGCGCTGAGCGTGTGTACCGTGGCCGGCCTGCCCGCCGGGATCGCGGTCTCGACGGGCGTGCTCTTCGCGCTCTTCTGCCCGTGGGCCATCTGGCTCGGGCGGACGCTGCCGGCCGCGGAGAGCGAGGTGACGGCCGGCCTGGACGGCGAGCCGCGGGTCCCGGGCGGCGGGCTGCCGGCCGCCCCGGAGGTCGAGACCTGGCCCGGGTGACTCGCATCCTGGTGATCGGCGGCCGCGGCTTCTTCGGCGCCGCCGCCGTGGAACTGCTGCGGCGCGCCGGCGAGCAGCCGCTCGTCGGCTCGCGGCGGCCGGGAGCCGATTGCCGGGTCGATGCCGAAGATCCCGCCTCGCTGCGCGCGGCGTTGCGGGCCGGCGACGTCGTGATCGACGCCGCCGGGCCCTTCCAGCAGCGCACGTCCCTGCTGGCCGAGACCGCCATGGCCGCGGGATGTGACGTCGTCGACCTCGCGGACAGCCTCGACCACGCGCTCGCGATGCAGCGCCTCGCGCCGCGGATCGACCGCGCGGGAACGCGCGTGCTCACCGCGTGCAGCTCGGTCTCGGCGGTCACCGCCGCCCTGGTGCGCCTGCTCGCGGTGGCAGCTCCGCGGCGGATCTCGGCGTTCCTGGCGCCGGCGACCAGGAACACCTCGACGGCCGCCACGGCACGATCGCTCTTCGCGAGCCTGGAGCGGCCCATCCGCGTGCTGCGCGGCGGGCGTCTCGTCGAGCGGCGCGCCTTCAGCGCAGCGCGCCGCTTCGACTTCGCGCCGCCCGTCGGCAGGGTCGAGGCGAGGCTCGGCGAGAGCCCCGATGCCGTCACGCTGCCGCCCATCTGGACGACGCTGCAGGAGCTGGATTTCTGGGTCGACACGCGGCGCCGCCTGCTGAACGCCACCTTCGCGGCCGCGGCGCGCCACCCACCGCTGCGGCGACTGCTGAGCGTCATGCAGCCGGCCGGCCGCCGGGCGTCGAGATGGCTGGGCGCCAGGTCGGGAGGCTTCGCCGTCGAGGTCGAGGAAGCCGGCGGCGCGACGCACGCGGCAGGGTTCGTTCACCCCACCCACAGCTACATCGTCGCCGTCGCGCCGGCGGTCCTCGCCGCCAGGGCGATCAAGGCAGGAACCTTCGCCGCGTCCGGGCTGGTCCCCGCGGACCGCCAGGTCGATCCGCACGAGCTCGCCGATTACCTGGGCCGCGCGGGCGTGCGGTTCTTCCGCAGCGGCAGCTGACGGCGAGCGGCCGGGCGCCTCAGGGCGTCCCGGAGGCCGCCCGCCTGCGCCGCCGCACCAGGCCGAACAGCGCGAACTTCCCCGTCCAGAGATCCACCCAGCCGGCCGGTACCTGGAAACCCCACTCGGCAGCCGCCGGGGCCCCGCCGAGCACGATCGCGAACGGCGCCAGCCAGAGCAGGCCGCGCCAGTGGTCGAAGGTCATGAGAACCTCCTCCTCGAAAAGGATGACGGGCTCGCCGCCCGAGCTGTCCCTAAGGGCGGAAGCGCAGGCGGGGGCCGAGCAGGGGACATACCGGCAGGGGCCTCCTACCGGCCGGCTGCCAGGCGCGGTGTCCTGGGCTGGGAGGTGAGATATCTTCACTCTGTCATCGATTCAGGCTGGAGCCATAGCGATGGAGCACAGATCTCGACCCACCCCGGAGCTGATGAGCAGATTGCGTCAAGGGAAGGCCGAGCTGCACGCGCGGCGCACCCAGATGTCGCTCAAGGAGAAAGTGGCCATAGTCATCGAGCTGCAGCGGATCGATTTCCCGCTGCTCAAGCGCCGCCGGCCGCTGGCCTCCTGGGAGCGCCCCTGGGACATCGAACCTTAGCTCGGATTCGCGACTTCCGCGCAGGTCGCTGTCGCCGGGTCCTGACTCGCGCTCATGGTATTCTTCGGATGCGACAGGTTGGGCTGCTCGAGGAGAAGATATGGCGGCACAAATACTACCCATCGACTCGGTGGTGAGCGATCCAGAAGTTCGCAACGGTAGCCCGCTTGTCGCCGGTACCACGCTGCGGGTCTCCGACCTGGCGGCGTACCACACCCTTGCCGGCCTGACTCCGGATCAGCTCTCCGCGCAATTCGATCTCGACCTTGCCCAGCTCTATGCAGCCCTCTCCTACTACTTCCGCCACAAGGCCTCCGTTGATGCCGAGATCCGCGCCAACGCGGAGCAAACCGAGCTGTGGCGGCAGCGGCTGGCAGCCCAGGGGCGCTGTGCCACCGGGTGACCGGCGGGGGTTCAGCGCATGACTTGCCTTGCGCTGTGACGGAGTGCCCAGGAGAACACGACCCAGATGCCAGAGGTCAGTCGGTTCCTAGGCATTGTCATCTCGCTGTTCTATAACGATCATCCCCCGCCACACTTCCACGCGCGCTATGGCGAGGTGAAGGCGATCATCGATATCGAATCACTGACCATCTTGTATGGCGAGCTGACGCCAAGGGTGCTGGGGCTCGTCGTGGAGTGGGCGGCGTTGCACAAAGCTGAGCTTCTAACCGACTGGGAGCTTGCGCGGAAGCAGGAGCCGCTCGTGCCGATAGCTCCCTTGGAGTGAGCCATGCTGAAAGACATCGTGGAAGCTCGACCTGCAGGAGAGTACAAGCTCTACGTTCGTTTCGAGGACGGAGTAGAGGGCGAGATCGATTTGTCGAAGCTCATCGAATTCAAGGGCGTCTTCGAGCCC
>DATDGZ010000438.1:0-26145 GCA_036521795.1 Thermoanaerobaculia bacterium
GGGAGTCCGGGAGGGCGGTGACGCCGCTGCATCCGGCGTTGCCGCCGGCTGGCGTGCCGCTCCGGCAGGCGGCGACCCCGCGGGCGGAGCCGCGGCGGCGGGCCTCGCCGCACCCGCCGCGGCGCTGGCCGGCCGCGGCCGCGCGCCCAGATCGGACAGCGTCTTGCTCAGCATCGCCTCGATGTCGGCGGCGGCGCCGCCCTGCTCGGCGCGGCGCGCAGGCTGGGCCGGGGCGGCAGCCGCCTTCGCCGCGCGCGGATTGCCGCCGAACACACCGGAGAGGGTTGCTTCGAGCTTGCGCTGGACGTCGCCGTCATAAGAGGGCCGCGACGGGTGCGCGGCGGCGGCGGCGCTCGGCGACGTCGCTGCCGCAGAAGGCGCAGCCGGCGCTGCCGGAGACTGCGCGGCTCCCGGAGGTGCCTGGGATGCGGCAGACGGCTGCGGCGAAGATGCGGCGGCGCTCGCGGTGCTCGCGGCAGTGCCCGGCTGGACGAACTGCCCCTCCACCTCGGCCAGCACGTCGCCGAAGATTTCCTGTGAGGTCAGGCGCACCGTCGGCGGCGGCGCCCCCTGCGCCTGCGGACCGGTCCGGTCGCGTTGCGCCGCCAGCATGCGCCGCACCGCCGCGACCAGGTCCTCATCGCCGAACGGCGAACGCAAGCGGTCGTCGCCGAGCACCGCCGCTCCGGTGGGCGATCCGACCTCGGACATCACGACCACGATTCCCGGCCCGCCGGCGCTGCGGCGGAATGCGCTGGCCAGCTCCTCGGCGCCCGGCATCTCGGCTCCCGTCAGCACCAGGTCCGGGCGTTCCAGCGCGGCCGCCTGGAGGGCTTGCGCGCGGCCCTGGGCAATGCGGACGCGCCATCCTTCCGCGCTCAAGACCCGGTGGAAGCGCTCCAAGGAGCGCTGCTCTTGCCCGACGACCAGGATCGAGGCCATACTCACTATCTCCGGTATGAAGTTTCAGCAAGCCTTTCTAGCACCGCGCATCGCCCCCGTCAATCGCGGTCGCATCGAAAGAAGCCTGATTTTTGAGAGATTTAAACCTGCCGGACCGCCGCCCCGGGAGCCGCTACCCCTGTTGCCACGGGGAAGATCCGCCTTCCGCCCGGCGTGGGTTCGGGTAAACTAGATCTTCTGGGCACTCCTCGGGGGTAGCGCGATGTCAGGCCACAGCAAATGGAGCACGATCAAGCACCGCAAAGCCGCCACCGACGCTCGCCGTGGCAAGGTGTTCACCAAGGTCTTGCGTGAGATCACGGTCGCCGCGCGCCTGGGTGGCGGCGATCCGAAGGCCAACCCGCGGCTGCGCAGCGCCCTCGTCGAAGCCCGCTCGAACAGCGTCCCCGGCGACACCATCGAGCGGGCGATCAAGAAAGGCACCGGCGAGCTCGAGGGCGAAGCGTACGAGGAGGTCATCTACGAGGGCTACGGGCCCGGCGGCGTCGCCATCCTCGTCGAGGGGATGACGGACAACCGCAACCGCACCGCCTCGGAGGTCCGGCACCTGTTCACGCGCCACGGCGGCAACCTGGGCGACAGCGGCAGCGTGACCTGGATGTTCTCCCGCCGCGGCTACTTCGCCATCGAGCGGGTGAACCCGGAGGACCCCATGAACGAGGAGAAGCTCATGGAGCTCGCCGTCGAGCTCGGGGCCGACGACATCGCGATCGAGCCGGACCACTACGAGATCTTCACGTCGATGGAGGACTTCGCCGCGGCCCAGGAAGAGCTCGAGCGGCGCGGCGTGCCGGTGGCGGCCAAGGAGCTGGCGATGGTGCCTCAGACCACCATGACCCTGCCCCCGGACCGGGTGGCGCAGGTGATCCGCTTGGCGGAGGCGCTCGAGGACCACGAGGACGTGCAGAAGGTCTGGCTGAACCTCGACCCCAGCTCGGTCGACAACCAGGTGACGGCGGCGCACACCTAGTCCGCACTCCTCCCAGGCCGCGAATTGCTCATCCTCGGCCTCGATCCAGGCAGCTTGCACACCGGCTTCGGCCTGGTCGACCGGCGGGGATCCACGGTCGTCCTGGTCGAGGCGGGCCGCATCTCCTGCCCGCGCGCCCTCGCCCTCCCCGCCCGCCTTGCCCATCTCGCCGCCAGCCTCGGCGAGCTGGTGGCCCGCCATCCGCCCGACCTGGCAGCGCTCGAGACGCCCTTTCACGGCCTCAACGCGCGCTCCCTCATCGTCCTCTCCCAGGCGCGGGGCGCCCTGCTCGCGGTGCTGGCCGGCCGCGGCGTCGAGATCACCGAGTACAGCCCCGCCGAAGTGAAGTCGGCAGTCACCGGCAACGGCCGCGCCGACAAGCTCCAGGTCGCCCGCATGGTCAAGCTGCTGCTCGGCCCGCAAGCCGGCAGCGCCCTGTCCCCGGACGCCACCGACGCCCTGGCCCTGGCCCTCTGCTGCGCGCAGAGATGGAGACTGGATCAGCTGCGGGGAAATCAGCGCTAGGACCACTCCAGGGGCGCGTGGCCCGGCCGGAGGGAGATTCCCCGTAGGTGTGTGTGTGTTACGATCAGGCACTGCTCGACCAAGGCAATGGCATTCCAAGGTTCTCTCAAGGAGCTGCCCCTTCCTGACATCATCCAGCTGGTCTCCGTCTCTGGTAAGACCGGCGTCTTCACCCTGAAGCGGAACGGCGATTCGTCGGGCGAGATCTACCTGCGCAGCGGCCAGATCGTCCACGCCCATGTCGGCGATCTGACCGGCGAAGAGGCGGTGTACGAGCTGGCCATCTGGCCTGAAGGCGAGTTCGTGTTCACCCCGGGGCAGGAGACCGATCTCACCACCATCCAGAAATCGAACACCAACCTGTTGATGGAAGCAGCCCGCCGCATCGACGAGTGGCAGGTCCTGTCCAAGCGCATCCCTTCGACCCGCCTGGTGCCGGTGTTCACCAACCAGGCGGCGACCACCTCGGTGTCCCTGACACCCCAGGAATGGGCGCTGATCTGCAAGATCGACGAGCGCCGCTCGATCGAGGAGGTCGCGGTCGGCCTCGACATGAGCCCGTTCGAGGCCTGCAAGCTGCTCTATGGCCTCATCACCTCGGGCCTGGTGAGCCTGCGCGAGGACTTCAGCCGGCTGGGCACCGACCGGCTCCACCAGATGAGCGCCGAGCAGCTCGCGGCGCTCGCGGAAGCCATCGACACCCAGGCGCGCGCGCTGCTGTCCGGTCACTATCGCCAGGCGGAGCTCGACGTGCCACTGCGGCTGAGCAAGGCGGAGATGGAGGGCGGCCGCGGCGTCGAGGCGGTGCTCGACCTGGTGCGCTCGGAGGAGAAGGTGGTCTCCGCCGCCCTCGGCCCGAACCAGAGCAAGGCCTTCCTCGACCGCGTCTCGCAGCTCATGGAGCGCTCCATATCCTGACCGGGGCTCTCGCGGCAGCAGCCCTCTGGACCCTGGCGACTGCCCCTGCCACGGCGGCCGCTTCGTCCGGCGACCCGCAAGGGGCCTTCTCCGCGCCGCCGGCGCAGGTCGGTCCGCCGGAGCCGGGCGCCCAGAGCGCGGCGAGTCGCGAGGGGAGCCCCGACGGGACCGCCGGCGAGCCCGGCGAGACCCCCATCCAGCGCTTCCTTCCCAACCTCGATCTCCTCTTCCCCGAGGGGGTCCTCGACCTCAAGCTCAGCCGCCTGGTCAACAAGGTGCTCTTCGAAGGCCAGGTGCGATATGCCTTCGTCAGCGGCGACATCACCGCCTTCCTGCGCTATCGCTATTACGGCTACAACCGCACGACCCAGATCGAGGTCTTCGACGACATCAGCTTCGGCCGCCTGCAGAACCTGTCGAACCGCTTCGACCGCACCCGCGGCGTCAACCTCTTTCTCGAATGGCCGCACAGCTACAGCTTCCGCACGTTCGTCCTGGGCGAGCTCGACCGCATCAGCTCCAACCAGCAGCCGGTGCCGGCGACCATCGACAGCACCGACACCTTCGTCCGCGTCGGCGCGCAGCTCGGCACTCCCGGCGATTCCCGCACCCAGAGCATCGTCGGCGACACCCGCGCCTACTTCCCGTCCATCTTCACCGCGGTGCGCGAGATCGGGCCGGGACAGTTCGGGTTCACCAGCGCGCTCACCTACGGCTTCCACCTGGGGGACTACGACTACGTCCGGCTCGAAGCCCAGGCGCTCGAGCGCTTCGACTTCACCGCGCGGACCTTCCTGGTCGGCACGGTGCACGTGGGGAGCTTCCCGTACAGCGAGCTCTCGAGCTCGAGCGCTTTCGATACGCCGTTCCGCTACTCGATCCCGCTGGCGGACTTCTTCACCATTGGCGGCGCAGACAACCTCAAGGGCTTGAGCAACAATCTGATTGGCACCCAGGAGCTTCATACAACTTGGGAGCTGTTCACCCCATGGTTCCTTGGACAGCACTACGACTTCCTTCATCTCGATTGGCAGAGCTGGTATTGGATCCTGTATGCCGGAGCCGGGACGATCGGCTTCACCTCCAAGGTCTACACCAACCTCGCCGCCTACATCCCGGACACCGGCTTCGGCTTCGAGTCTTCGGTCCGGCTCTGGCGTTACCGGTTCTTCCTCTCCGGGATCTTGGCACGTCCTTTGAAGGGAACGAATCACGTGGAGGCGCGTCTTTCGGTCAGGACCTACCGGTAATCTCCTGGCATTGGCCGAAAACGCGTAACTCTTATATATTAGCGAGGATTACAGGGACCTTCCGGTTCTTGTGAATACAGGTGGAGGAGAGAGCATGAGATTGAAAAACCTGCTGTTGCCGATGCTGTTTTCGGTATCGTTGGTGGGCCTGATACCAGCCGCGGCCTGGGCGGGAGAGCACGCGGATGCTCCGACGAACACCGGCGAGACCGGGCTCTTCACTCTGCAGAGCGGCAACACCTTGCCGCAGGGCGGGTGGGACTTTGGCGTGTATTACAACAACTGGAACCCGGTGCTGCGCCAACCTGGCTTCTCGGACCAGAAGATCTTCTTCTGGAACGAGAGCAGCGCCAGCATCGGCTATGGCCTCACCGACCGCTGGGAGCTGACGGTCTCCGTCCCCTACGACAACTACGCTTACACGACCAGCGAGTTGGCGCCCTACCTGAACGACCGCCACAGCGGCCTGGGCAACCTCCACATCGGCACGAAGCTCCGGCTGTTCGGCCAGCCCGGTGACGTGTCGACGTTCGCCATCAACGGCTTCGTCGACCCCTCCACCGGCAAGAGCGACTTCGCCAACAACCGCACCGGCTTCGGCGGCGGGCTCGACTGGAGCATCGGCGACTTCGTGCTGAACGGCCAGTACGCCACCCGCACCCAGGCTTTCGGCGGGGTGGAGCTCCCCAACGAGCTGACGGGCGGGATCGGCTACGCCCACCAGGTCGCCCACCGGGTCGACTGGATCACCGAGGTGGTGGACCATCACTACAGCAAGACCAACGTGGTCGAGCTCAAGGACTGGGTCGACCTGGCGACGGGAGTCCGCATCTGGCTCGGCACGCCGGAGAACTGGGCCTTCACCCTCGGGCTGCGCCAGAACCTGGACCGCCTGAACGAGTTCCGGGAGCACCCGGCGCGCGGCGTGATCGGCCTGGCCTACTTCCCGCACAAGGTGAAGGAGGTCCCACCGCCGCCACCGCCGCCGCCGCCGCCGCCGCCACCGCCGCCACCGCCACCGCCGCCGCCGCCACCGCCGCCACCGCCGCCGCCACCGCCGCCGCCACCACCGCCGCCGGCTGAGGTGCGGGTGACCTGCAACTTCACCCAGGGCAGCGCGCGCCTGTCGAACATCTGCAAGGCGAAGCTCGACGACGTGGCGCTCAAGATGAAGCAGGATCCTGCGGGCCAGGCCCAGGTCATCGGCTACGCCGACGGCTCGGAGAAGGCTGGCCAGAAGCTCAGCGAGCGCCGCGCCGAGGCGGTGAAGAGCTACCTGGTCACCCGCCACGGCATCGACCCGGCCCGCATCAAGGTCGAGGGCCGCGACGGGCAGGAGTCCACCAGCGACAAGGCGGAGAACCGCCGCGCCGTGGTGATCCTCACCACCACGACCCAGTAGGGCGGCTCGAGCGCGCCGGCTCCCCCGGCGATCCCCTCAAAGGCCCCGCTGCTGCTGCAGCGGGGCCTTTTCATTGGCTGCGGGCTAGAGACTCTCGCGGCGCAGGGAGACGACGGCGCCGATCAGGCCGGCCATGGCGCCGAGCAGCAGGAGCAGGCCGAGCTGGCGGGGGCTGAGGAATTGGCCGGCGAGCACCGCCGCGAACAGCGATCGGGAGCGGGCGTGGATCAACTCGTAGCTCGCGTAGAGCCCGGCGCTCGCCAGCGCGCCGCCGAGGAGGCCCTGGATCAGGCCCTCGACGTAGAAGGGGCCGCGGATGAAGAACTCGGTCGCCCCGACCAGGCGCATGATGGTGATCTCTTCGTGGTGCAGGTAGGCCGTCAGCCGGATGATGCTGGCGATGGTGAAGATCGCGGCGCCGAGCAGGATGCCGCCGAGCACCAGCCCGACCGCCCGCACCACCGCCACCGCGGTCTCGACCTGTCCCAGCCACTCGCGATCGTCGTCGACCATCGCCACCTCCGGGCGGCGGCGCCAGGCGTCCAGCCACGCGTCGAGGCCTCCCGCCTCGGCCTGCTCTCGCCGCAGCGCCACCTCGAGCGACGCCGGCAGCGGCTCACCCTCGCCGCTGTCGATCACGTCGGCGAGGGCGGGGAAGGTGTCGCGGAACCGCCGGCGCGCCGCCGCCGGCGAGACGACGTCGACCCCCGCCACCCATGGCGCCGCGCGGGCCGCGGCCGCCAGCCGCGCCAGGGCGGACGCCGGGGTGGCGGGCTTGAGATAGATCACGACGCGCAGCTGGCCGCGCCAGCCCTCGACCGAGGCCGCCAGGTTGCGGCTCGCCAGCAGGAAGGCGCCGCCGAGCAGCAGGCTGACGGTGATCGTGAGCACCGCCAGCAGGCTCACTCGCCAGCTGCGGAGGAGGTTGAGGCACGCCTCCCGCGCGAAGTACCGCAGGGCTCGCGCCACGCTCACGGCGGCACCTCCGCCTCAGGCTCACGGTCTGGCGGCGAAGGCCCTTCCGGCAACCCTTCCAGCTCCGCCGGCGGCTCCCGGTCGAACGATCGTTCCAGCTCCGTTGGCCGTTCCAGCTCCGCCGGCGGCTCCAACTCCGGCGGCTCGGTGCCGGCGATGACGGTGTCGGAGACCAGGCGGCCGCGGTCGAGGGTGAGCACGCGGCGGCCCACGCGCTGGATGGTGTCGCGGTCGTGGGTGGCCAGCACGACCGTGGTGCCGCGCAGGTTGACCTCCAGGAAGAGGCGCAGGATCTCGCGCGACAGGTCGGGATCGAGGTTGCCGGTCGGTTCGTCGGCGATCAGGATATCGGGCTCGTTGATCAGCGCTCGCGCGATGGCCACGCGCTGCTGCTCGCCGCCCGACAGCTGCGGCGGGAAGGCGTTCAAGCGGTGGGCCAGGCCCACCCGGCGCAGCGCCTGGTAGGCCAGCTGCCGCTGCTGCTTGAAGTCGAGGCCGAGCACCCGCGGCAGGTAGGTGACGTTCTCGAACACGGTCTTGCGGGTGATCAGCCGGAAGTCCTGGAAGACGACGCCGATGGTGCGGCGCAGGTAGGGGATCTTGCTGGGCGGGACCGAGGCGACGTTACGGCCGTTGACCACGATCTGGCCGGCGCTCGGTACCTCCTCGCGGAAGATCAGGCGCAGCAGCGTGGTCTTGCCGGCGCCGCTCGCACCGGTCAGGAACACGAACTGGCCGCGGGCGATGTCGAAGGTGACCTCTTCCAGGGCGGCCTGCCCACCCGGGAAGCGCTTGCTGACATGGAAGAACTGGATCAAGGTGCGGAATCCCCGCGCGGCTGGCCGCGCCGGTGGATCACTCGGCGACGGTGCCGGGGACGGGCTCGCGTTCGAGCGCCTGGCGCATCAGCCGCTGCACCGTCCGCGGCTCGGCGCGTCCGCCGGAGCGCTTCATCGCCTGGCCGACCAGGAACCCGAGCGTCTGGGTCTTGCCCGCCCGGTACTGCGCGACCGGTCCCGGGTGCTGCTCGATCACCTCGTCGATCCACGCGGCGATCCGCGCCTCGTCGGAGACCTGCGCGAGGCCGAGCCGCTCGAGCGCCGCGGCGGGCTCCTCCTCCGTGCCGCAGATCGCCACGAAGACCTCCTTGGCGGCGCTGTTGGAGAGCTTGCCTGATTCCACCATTGCCGCCAGCGCGGCCAGCCGGCGCGGCTGCAAGATGCGGTCGAGCGGCTCCCGGCGCCCCTTGCGCGCGCTGCGCTCGCGCAGCACCTCGGTCAGCACCCAGTTGGCGATGCTCTTCGGGCTCGGGCGGTCGCCGGCGCCGCCGGTCGGGGCGCCGGGGGCGTCGAGCGAGCCGAGTGATTCGAGAGCGGCCTCGTAGTAGTCGGCGAGCTCACGCGACTGCAAGAGGATGAGCGCATCCGCCGCCGGCAGCTCGTAGGCGGACTGGAAGCGGGCGCGCCGCTCCCAGGGCAGCTCGGGGAGGGCGGCGCGCAACGCGGCGACCCGCTCGGCGGCAAGCACCAGCGGCGGCAGGTCGGGCTCCGGGAAGTACCTGTAGTCGTGCGCCTCTTCCTTGCTGCGCAGGAGGCGCGTGGTGCCGCCGTCGGCGTCGAAGCTGCGGGTCTCCTGCACCACCCGGCCGCCGCCTTCGAGAAGCTCGATCTGGCGGACGATCTCGTGCTCGATGGCGCGGCCGACGTTGCGGAAGGAGTTGAGGTTCTTGATCTCGGTCTTGGTGCCGAGCCGGATCTCGCCGCGCCGGCGCACCGAGACGTTGGCGTCGCAGCGCAGGCTGCCTTCCTCCATGTTGCCGTCGCTGGTCTCGGTGTAGAGCAGCAGCTGGTGCAGCGTCTGCAGGTAGTCCTGGGCCTCGGCGGCGCTCGCCATGTCGGGATGGGAGACGATCTCGACCAGGGGAACGCCGCAGCGATTGAAGTCGACCAGGCTCTGGCCGTGCAGGTCGAAGCCGCCCGGCGCCTCGTGCAGGAGCTTGCCGGCGTCCTCTTCGAGATGCAGGCGCTCGATGCGGACGCGCTGCGGGTGGTGGGTGAGCGGCAGCTCGCCGCGCTCCGCCAGGGGGCGGTCGAACTGGCTGATCTGGTAGCCCTTCGGCAGGTCGGGGTAGAAGTAGTTCTTGCGGGCGAAGACGGAGGTCGCATGCACCTCGCAGCCCAAGGTCGTGGCAAGCTTGGCGGCGAGGTCGACGGCGTGGCGGTTGATCACCGGCAGGGTGCCTGGATATCCCAGGCACACCGGGCAGATCAGGGTGTTCGGCTCGGCCCCGAAGCGGTTCGGGCACCGGCAGAACATCTTGGTCTCGGTGAGCAGCTGGACATGGACCTCCAGCCCGATCACTGGCTCGTACCCGGACATACGCGAGCGCAGTATACCTACCTACTTCGGTCGCCGAAGAGCCCTGGCCGGGGGGGAGGAGGGGAGGGCCGCGGTAGGCGGATCTCCTCGTTGCCGACCTTTGGGCGAGGCGCCGCATCCCACCACCCTCCCGGCATCCCCTACCCGAGCGCCTCGCCCAAAGGGAGGTGGCAAGGAGATCCGCCTACCGCGGCCCGGCCGGAGGGAGATTCCCCGGAGGCGTCCAGATGAAGGCGTGATTACGGCCGGCGGCTTTGCCGTCCCGGCGGTAGCTGTGAAGGCTTGCCGCTTCGCAGCGGGTGCAGAGGGGGAGGACCTGGATCTGGCGGAGGCCGGCGGCTTGCAGCTGGCGGCGGACCGCCTGCTGGAGATCGAGGTGGGGACGGCCTGCCGGTCCCGGGGTGATGATGGCCGGGTCGCTGGCGGCGGCGACCCGGTCGGCGACGTCCTGGCCGGTCTCGTAGCAGCAGCTGCCGATCGCCGGGCCGATCCAGGCGGTGAAGGACGCCGGGTCTCCTGCCATCGCCGCGACCGTCGCGCCCACCACTCCGGCGGCGATGCCGCGCCAGCCGGCATGGGCGGCCGCGATGCCTGCCGGACCGGCCAGCAGGACGGGCACGCAGTCGGCGGTGACGATCGATAGGGCGACGTCCCCGCCGGCGCTCACCAGCGCGTCGCCATCGCCGCATTCGCCCGGGCGGCGCGCCGGCAGCACCCGCGCCGAGTGGACCTGCCGCGCCCAGGCTACCGGACGATGGCGGCCGGTGAGGCGAGCCAGGACCTCCTCGCGGCTTCCTCGTCCCCCGGCAGGTCCCCGGCCGGAGAACGCCACCGCCGCTCCCTGGGCTTCTCCCGTCCAGGCCCAGAAGCCGCCGGTGCCGGCGCTCAAGCCTGCTTCCTGCCGGCCCGGCTCCTGAACCCTCGGGGGTCTCGACCGAAAGCCCGCAGCTGTCCGCAGGCGGCGCTGACGTCATCGCCGCGGCGGCGCCGCACGGTGACGGTCATGCCGCGCTGGATGAGGCGCCGCTGGAAGGACTCGACCTGCTCCTCGGAGGGAGGGACCATCGCGGTGCCGAGCACCGGATCGGGGTTGATCGGGATCAGGTTCACCTTGGCGTGCAGCCCGGCCACCAGCTTCACCAGGCGATCGGCGTCGGCCACGGCGTCGTTCCAGCCGCGGATGAGCAGGTACTCGAAGGTGATCTTGCGCCCGCGCTCGAGCGGGTAGCGCCGCAGCGCCGCCAACAGCTCGGACAGCGGATAGCTGCGATTGATTGGCATCGCCTGCGAGCGGCGCTCGTCGTCGGGAGCGTGCAGCGACACCGCCAGGTTCGGGCGCCGCTCCCAGCCCGCCAGCTCCTCGATGCCGGGCACCACCCCGGCCGTCGAGACCGTGATCCGGCGCAGCGAGATGGTGTGGCCGAGGATGTCGATCGCCGGGCGCAGGGCGGACAGGTTCAGCAGCGGCTCGCCCATCCCCATGAACACCAGGCGCAACCCTTCCGGCGCAGGCTGGCCGGGTGGGCCGCCTGGGAGCGGAGGCGCGGCGCCTGGGAGCGAAGATGGCTGCCGGTCGGCGCGGATGATCAGCACCTGCGACACGATCTCGCCGGCGGTGAGGTTGCGCCCGGCGCCCCAGAAGCCGGTGACGCAGAAGCTGCACGCCAGGGCGCATCCGGCCTGGCTGGAGATGCAGAGCGTGCGGCGCCGGCCATCGGGAATGTCGACGGCTTCGATGGTGGCGCCGTCGTGGAGCCGGAGCAGATATTTGCAGGTGCCGTCGGCCGACGGCGCGCGCGAGGCGATCTCGGGCCAGCCGATCCGGAAACGCTCCGCGAGCCGCTCCCGCAGGTCCTTCCGCAGGTCGGTCATCGCCGCGAACTCCCGCACGCCGCGGACGTGCAGCGCCTGGAAGATCTGCTCGGCGCGGAACGGCCGGTCGCTCAGCTCGCCCAACGCCTCACGCAGACGCTCCGGCGCCAGGCCCAGCAAGTCCGGGCGCAGGTCGCAAGGAGGCGCCGCCGTCGCCGCGGGCACGCTCGGCGGCTCAGACGGCGCGGCGGCGGCGCAGGCGCCGGGTGGGGTCGATGCCGATCGATTTGAGGAACGAGAGGTCGCGGCTGTCGATCTGGAACAGGGGCTCGCCGCCGGCGGTCCTGGGCGAGGGCGCAGGGAGCTGCTCGGGCTCGTTCGCTTCCCGCTTGCAGTCGACCAGCAGGTAGAGCGAATAGCCCTCTTCGCGAATCTTGCGCAGCGTGCGGCTGACTTCCGAGGACTCCGAGATGGCTTCGGAGAGCGCGCGACGCAGGTCGCGAAGCATGTGATGCAGCTTGTCGTCCAGCTTCATGACCTCCCGGTGACCGGTGAAGGGAGCCGACGCCGGATTATCCCTTGCACCCAAGAGGGTGTCAAACCTGTCCGAGGGCGCTTCACGCCTGTCACGCCCGTGGTAGGTTGAGCCGTTCGGCGAGGATCCAACGTGGAGCCGCAACGCGGAGAACACGACCGCTTAGAGCTTGGCGAATGGCTTGCCGGCACCGGCTTCGACGTTCGCGAGGTCCATCCCCTCGCCGGTGACGTCTCGCCCCGCCGCTACGAGCGCTTGACCGCCGGGGATGGCACGACGGCGATCCTCGCGCTCTACCCGGCGGACCACCGCGCGACGTGTGCCCGGTTCGCTCGCAGCACCGCGATCCTCGCCGGCGCGGGCGTGCCGGTGCCGCGAGTGCTCGCGGCCGACTGCGAGCGCGGTTGGATGCTGCTGCAAGATCTCGGCGAGCACACTCTCGCCGAGCTGCGCGACCGGCCGTGGAGCGAGCTCGCCGCCTACTTCGAGAACGCCGCGGCGCTCGCGGCGCGGATCGCGGCGCTGCCGCTCGATGCGGTGCGCGACCTCAACCCGCCGCTCGACGGAGCGCTGTTGCTGCGCGAGCTGGCCCAGACGCGGCAGCTCTTCCTCGAGCCGCAAGGCCTGCTGCCACCGCTCGCCACCGTCGCGAGCCCGCCGCCGCTCGCCATGCCGTCGCTCCTCGCGACGTGGTCAAATCCGCCGAGCCTGCCGAACCCGCCATCGGCGCCGCCGGTTCCGCGGACCTTGCTGGACGCCGCCCTCGAGGACCTCTGCGGCGAGCTCGCCGCCGATCCGCCCGTGCCCTGCCATCGCGACTACATGGCCCGCAACCTTGTCCCCGATGGCGCGGACGGGGTGGCGGTGCTCGATCATCCGGACCTCCGCCTCGGACCGCCGGCGTACGACCTGGCTTCGCTGCTCAACGACACGCTGTTCCCGCCACGCGGCCTCGAGCGCCGGCTGGTCGAGGCGGCGTTCCCCACTGCCGCTGGCAGGCTCCGCTATCACCGCGCCGCGGCGCAGCGGACGCTCAAGGCTGTCGGCACGTATGCCGCGTTCGCGCGCCGCGGCTCGGCACGGCACCTGCCCCTGATCGCGCCGACGCTGCGCCGCTTCCTGCGGCACTTCGCCAGCGTTCCCGAGGGCGCGCCGCTCGCCCCCGGCCTCGAACGCGCCTGGGGCCGTGTCCTGGGCCGAGGGGCTCGATGAGGGACTAATTCTTCGGCAGGTCGTGCCGCTCGCGAGCGTCGTCCGGTGGCAGTCCTCCGCTCCCGCGCAGGCCCTTCTTGAAGTTGCGGATGCCGTCGCCGATGCCCTTGCCCCAGCCGGACAGGCGGCCCGGTCCCCAGAACAGCAGGACGAGCAGGCAGATGACCAGGATGTCGCCGAGCTTCATGCCGGCAGTCTAGCACCTCTGCCCTGGCGGTCCTCCGCTGCCATTCCGGCACGCCTGCCGTCGCCTGCCAGCAAGGCGCACCGCGCGCCGAAACGGCCCAGCGGTCAGCGGGCCAGGCCTTCCCCCTCCGAGCCGCGGCTCGACGAGATCGCGCGCGACGGTCCGGCGGCCACCCGGACCTCGCCCGGGCGAGGGACCGAGACGTGCGCCAAGGCGTGCTGGTGCTGACCGTAGCGCCCCAGCACCCGCTTCACGAATTCCTGGGTCTCGCGGTACGGCGGCACGCAACCGTAACGGGCGACCACCTCCGGGCCGGTGTTGTAGGCCGCGAGCGCCAGGTCGGGCCGCCCCCGGAAGCGGTTGAGCAGCGCCCGCAGATAGCGGCTGCCCGCGTCGACGTTGGCGTACGGGTCGCGCAAGTTCTTCACCCCGTAGTCCTGACCGGTCGAGGGCAGCAGTTGCATCAGGCCCACGGCGCCGCAGGCCGACACCGCGTGAGGCGCGAACCGCGACTCTGTCTCCACCACGGCGGCGAGCAGCAGGGAGTCGATGCGATTGCGCTCGCCCGCCGCCGCCAGAATGGCGCCGAACGGCATGCGGCGCAGCAGCTCGCGCCGGCCGTCCACGGCGGTGTCGCTCCGGAACAGGCCGAGACGGCGCGGACGTGCGCCGAGCGCGGCATTGAGGTCGGCAGGGCTGATGGCGCCCTCGCGCGGGATGCTCCACTTGTCCAGCCGCGACATGGAGCTGCCGTTCAAGATGCCGGCGAGCTGCGGACGCGCCGGCGCCAAGCCGGCGCTGGCTGGGATCGGGGTGCTGCCAGGGGATGCGGGATGGGACGGCAAGGCTGGGATGGAGAGCGCAAGGGAAAAGAGCATCGCTACCGCTGCCGAAGGCAAGCAAGCTCGTGGGGGCTTCTTCATCGCGTCTGAATCCTCCTCTATGCGGCTCGACCTCGTCACACAGAGCTACCCGGCCGGCCCGGGCATCGCGCCGCGGGAGCCGAATTCCTCCACATCGCAGTCATCTGCGGACCGCCCCGCGCATGTGCCGCGGGCAGACGAGTCGTTGAGACCAAGGGTAAGACCTCTGCGAGATCGATGCCAGGCGCGTCCTCAGAAGAGGACGGAGAGAGGTGAATCACAGCAGCGCGCGCACCGCCCGCGGGGGCTCGGGCCGCGGCCGGCGTCAGAGGGGAGTGGGGTTGTTCCTGCGGCGGGGCTGGCGCCGGCCGGGAAGGTCGTAGTCCTCGCAGCCGATGCCCAGGTCCGAGACCTTGTTGCGCAACGTGTTCCGGTGCACGCCCAGGGACTTGGCGGAGCGGCAGAAGTTCCCACGGTTCGACTTCAGGGAGGCGACGATGAACTGGCGCTCGAATTCCCGCCGCGCCTGCTCGAGAGTGAGCCCGCGGCGGACCAGCTCGTCGACGATCTGATACAGCCGTCCGTTGAGGTTCTGTTCGGCCATGGAGCCTCGAAGAAGAACCCCTACGATACCACAGGGCGCCGGCTTGCCGAGTAGCAAGAGGCGCCTGGCAGTGGGTCTGTTGGCGAGGGGAAATGACCCACTACCAGGCGGCTGGGGGGTCTCTCGGAGCTACTTGGGATCGAGGCGATCGCCGAGGAAGATGGTGTAGCGGGACTCGGTGATCTTCGCCATCGCGGACCGCTTCTGGACCGAGAGGACCGCCAGCTCGCCCAGCAGCAGGGGCGGCAGGCCAGGGTCGTTCTGGCGGTAGATGGTGAAGACGTCGCCGGGCGTGACGTTCTGGTCGGAGCCGCGGTCGATGAACACCACGTGGTCCTGGCCCAGCGAGATGATCTCGTCGCGCGAGTAGATGATGGCGGGCGCATCCGCGAGCTTGGCGGCGGCCACCGGCAGGTTGACCGGGCGCATCGGCGTCGGGCGTCCCAGGGGCACCGGCTCGGCCTCGAAGGGCCGCAGGCGGTCGCCGATGTGCACCCCGTCACAGGAGTGGACGATCTCGGCGATGGCCGTGTCCTCCTGCACGGAGAGCACCCGCACTCGGCCCACGTACTTGTAGAAGCTGCCGAAGACCTGGGCGGTCACTGGATGAACGACCGGACGCTCGCCCGCGACGATGGTGAACAGGCTGCCGGCCGTCAGGCCCTCCCTGGTCCCGCCGCCCAGGTAGACGATGTCGCCGGTGAACATTTCAACCTTGGCGCCCGTCTTGCCATAGATGCCTTTCAGCTCGCCCATGTGGTAGTGCGGGTTGAGCTTGGGCGTCAGGTGGTCGAATTCCGAGCCGATGATCGAGTAACGGAACTGCTCGCCGGGATCGGCGATGTAGCCGCTGCAGTAGATGTCGCTCTCCCATCCCAGGGGGACCGGCGGGTTGGTGGCCTGGACCGCGCTCTCGACTCCCGGCACCTGGGGCGGCGGCTCGGGCTGCTGGACGTCGCCGGTCCCCGGGCCGGACGGCGCCTCCGTTGCCGCGCCGGTCTGCGCCAGGTTCTGCACCGGGGCGACCTGGATGCCGGTCACCAGCGGGTCGCCGGGATAGATCCAGTGGGCGTCGAGGATGTACTGGTTCTTCTCCCACAGCTGCGGCCAGAGGTAGGGATTGCCGTAGAAGCGCTTCGCCAGGTCCCAGAGGGTGTCGCCGCGGACGATGACGTAGATCTCGGTTCCTGCCGGCGCCTCCGGCGGGTTCCACGCCGTCCAGTGATCGCCGACCCGGTGCAGCTCGCGGGGAGGCCGGCTGGCCGCCGACAGGGCGCCGGCACCCAGCAGGGAGATCAAGAGGACGATACCGGCAAGCCGCACTCTCATACGCCTTCGCCTCCAGGCCACCCTCGCAAGCCCAGGTATAGTGAAGTCTCTATAGGTTAAGGTACCGCGCAAGCCTTCTACTGTCAAGTTTTACCGCTTGAGACCTCAAGTGCTCCTTGAGCTTCCTTGGCCCGGAGGCGTCCGCAGGCGTCTAGGGCAGTTTCGCCCGGCGCTCTTCGGCCACCGCGGCCACGGCGGTCCCGGGGTATCGCTTCAGGACTTCCTGGTAGGTGTTGCGGGCGGCTTCCTTGTCGCCGATGTTCTCGAGCGACATCCCGGCTTTGAGCAGCGCGTCGGCGGTCTTGTTGCCCGCGGGATAGCGCGCCACCGTCTCGCGGAAGGCGGCGAGGGCGCCGCGCATGTCACCCCGCGAGTACCGGCACTCGCCGATCCAGTACTGCGCGTTGTCGGCGAGCTCGCTGTTCGGCTCGGCTTGCAGGAAACGCTGGAAGCTGGCCTCGGCGTCGACGTAGTGCTTCTGGTGGTAGAGCGTGTAGCCGCGGTCGTAGAACGCCTGGACCGCCGGCGTCACCGGTTCGCGCTTACCCTCGGGTGCCGGCGAGGTCGGGACCTGGCCGGCGGCCGGCGGCGCCGTTGACGGTACCGGCAGCGGCAGCGGTGGAGTCGAGGAAACCACGGGGGGCCTGGCGGGCTGGGACCGAGGAGATGGCTGGGATGGCGGGATGGGCTGCGACGACCGGGTGGGGGGCACGTCGATGTCCATCTCGTCGATCGCCGTCCCCTGGGCGGCGCCCGCGGTGCCGCCCGCTGAACGCGAAGGGGGCGGTGCGCTGCCGGCAGCCCTCGCCGGCGGACGTACCGCGCCGCCTCCGGCCCCCTCCGCGGCCGCCGGCCGGCGCCAGCTCGGACCGCCCGCGCCCGGGCCTGCGGCGCCCGCCGCGCCCGCCGCGCCGCCGCCGCCTCCGGACATCGAGCTCGGCGAGGCGCCGCCCCCGCCGCCCTGCTTCGCCATCAGCTCGGCCACCTGCTGGCGCAGGCGGGCGAGCTCGACGTCCGCGACGGCGGTCTTGCGCTGCAGCTCGAGCACCCGGTTCTGCAGCTCCTTGATCTGATCGTCCCGGGATTCACCGCCCGAGGCGCAGCCGGCAAGCAGGCCGCCGGCCAGCAGCAGCAGCGATGGCAGGACCGAGCCCCAACGCGGGTGCGGACGCTTCATCGCAGGGCCTTCCCTTCAGCCATCTCCTTCAGCCCCGGGATGTCCTTGACGAGCTTGCTGTTCGGGAACTCGTTGCGCAGGCGATCGAAAGCCTTCTTCGCCTCCTCGGGCTTGCGCATCCGCTGGTAGGCGCGCCCGAGGTTGTACATCACCTGGTCCATCGCCCCGTACTTGGGGTAGGTCTCGACCAGGTACTCGAAGCGCTTGATCGCCGCCAGCGGCGCGCCATAGCGCAGGTAGAAGTAACCGATCTCGAACTCGTGCTGCGCCAGGTTGGCGTTCACCACGTTGAGCTGCTCCGTGGCATGGGTCGCGTATTCGCTGGTCGGGTACAGGCGGATCAGCTCCTGGTACGCATCCAGCGCCTTGCGCGTCACGGTCTGATCGCGGTCCGGCCGCTCCATCCGCTTGGCCAGGCTGTTGGCGATCTGGAACTGGACATAGGAGGCCTGCTCGCTGGTGGGGAAGCGATTGAGGTAGTCGCGGTACTTGGCCTCGGCCTGCGTGTAGTTCGACGATCCACCCTCCAGGAAGTAGGTGTCGGCGGCCAGCAGCAGCCCCTCCCGCCCGACCTTCGAGTTCGGCTCCACCTCGAAGGCATGGGTGAACAGAGGCCGTGCCCGGGAGTACTTCTTCTGCGCCAGGAGATCCTTGCCCTGGACGAGCGACTCCTGCGCCGACAGCCTGAGGACCGGGTCCGACTTGCGCCGCCCCGCGCCCTGGCTCTTGCAAGCCGACACCCCCACCAGTCCCACCAGCAGGAGGATCGCTGTCTTGGATGCGGTCTGTGACGCCAACTTCGTTTTCATAGTCTCTCCGACCGACTGAGCGAGATCAGCTCGGACATGGCCCGGGCCGGGTCGGCCGCGGAAAAGACCGCCGTGCCCACCACGCACATCTCCACCCCGGCGGCGACGACATCCTCCATGTTACCGCGATCGATGCCGCCGTCCATCGCGATCTCGACCGGCAGGTCACCGGCATCCCGGATCAGCCGCCGCAGCCGCCGGGCCTTGTCCAGGCTACGGGGAAGGAACGCCTGTCCGGAGAATCCCGGGTTCACCGACATGAGCAGCACGTAGTCCAGGCGCGGCAGGACGTCCACCAGCGCCTCCACCGGCGTCGCCGGGTTGACCGCCACCCCCGCCTTGGCCCCCGCCTCCCGGATCTGCTGCAGCAGCCGGTCGAGGTGGGGCGCCGCTTCCCAGTGTACGGCAACCCTCGCCGCACCGGCATGCAGGTAGTCGGACAGCAGGCGGTCCGGATTCGACACCATGAGGTGAACGTCGAGCGGCAAACGGGTGCGGCGATGGAGGGCCGCTAGCACCGGAATGCCGAACGTCAGGTTCGGCACGAAGTGGCCGTCCATCACGTCCACGTGCACCAGGTCCGCGCCTCCGGCCTCGCAGGCGGCGAGCGCGCCGCCGAGGTCGGCGAGGTCGGCGGCGAGGATCGAAGGCGCCAGCTTCATCACGGACCCGAGTCGGTCGTCGCCACCACCAGCGACACCGGGTCGTTGGCGGTGAGCGGATGTCCGGGAAGCGGGAACTGGCGCAGGATCACCCCCGCCGCGACGCCTTCGTAGCGCTCGAACTTGACGTTGCCGAAGCGGAAGCCTCGCGCCTCGAAGAACTGCCGCACCGGGTCGTAGTGGCGGTAGACCAGGTCGGGCATCACGTACCGCCGGCCGGGAGCCGCCATCGCCAGCAGCAAGCTGACCGGCGAGGCCGGCGGCACCTCTTCGCCGGCGTCGGGGTCCTGCTCGACCACCGCGCCGGGAGGGCGCCGCGCATCGAAAGCGCCGAGGATGCTTCCCACCTCCAGGCCGATGGCCGAGAGCGTCACCTGGGCCGCCGGCAGCGCCTTGCCGGCGAGGGGCGGCACCTTGACCACGCGCGGGCCGAGCGACAGCACCGCCTCCACGCTGCTGCCGCGCTTGACCAGCGTGCGCGCGTCCGGGCTCTGGCGCACGACGCGGCCCGCCGGCACGTGCTCGTCGTAGCGGCCGCCTTCGGCGCGCCGCAGCGTCAGTCCCAGGTCGGCCAGGGTGTCGGCCGCTTCCGCCCGCGACAAGCCGGTCACGTTGGGCACGGCCATGACGCCGCTGCGCACGAACAGGCTGAAGGCGAAGTAGCTCGCGGCCAGGAAGGCCACCAGCACCAGCAGCAGGTAAGCGACCATCCCCAGGCCCGACAGGAATCGCCGCCACATGCCGTGCAGTCTACCAAAGCGGCGCCGGACCCGCGGCCAAGACGAAACGCCGCCGGAGAGGGAGTGGGCACTAGAATGCCCCGATGTCCGCCAGGCGCCCGCCGCGCAAGACGCCTCCGGCTCCCGCGGGGCCGCCGCTCGGCGTCCATGTCTCGGTCGCCGGCGGCGTCGCCACCGCCTTCGGGCGAGCCGCGGAGCTCGGCTGCGACGCCATCCAGATCTTCGTCAAGAATGCCAACCAGTGGCGCGCCCGCCCGCTCGAGGATGTCGAGGCCGCGGCCTTCCGGACGGCCCACGCGGCGGGCAGGGTCGGCGCGGTGCTGGCGCATGCCTCCTATCTCATCAACCTGGCAGCCGACGATCCGCAGGTGCTGGCGCTGTCGCTGCAGGCGCTGGCCGACGAGCTCGAGCGCTGCGGCCGGCTCGGTGTCTCCGGCCTGGTGCTGCATCCGGGAGCGCACCTGGGCGCCGGCGAGGAAGCCGGGCTCGACCGCGCCGCCGCCGCTCTCGACCAGACGCTGGCGGCGCTGCCCGCCCTGCGCACCCGCGTGCTGCTCGAGAACACCGCCGGCCAGGGAAGCTGCCTGGGACACCGGCTCGAGCACCTCGCCGCGCTCCGCCAGCGCCTGCCGGCGGCGCGCCGCCGGCGGGTGGGATTCTGCATCGACACCTGTCACGCCTTCGCCGCCGGCTATCCCATCCACGAGCCGGCCGGCTGGCGCGACTTCGCCGCCGAGGCCTCGGAGCGGCTGGGTCTCGCGGCGCTGGGCTGCATCCACGTCAACGACTCGCTTCGCCCCTGGGGCTCGCGGCGCGATCGTCACGCCCACATCGGCGAAGGTCTGCTCGGGCTCGAGACGTTCGCACGCCTGCTGGCCGAGCCCGCCCTGGCCGCGGTGCCCATGATCGTCGAGACCGACCCCGGCAAGGACATGGCCGGGCACGCCCGCGACCTCGAGGTGCTGCGCGGTCTGCTGCGGGCGGGCCCGCGAGTCACGAGCCGGGGAGCAAGCCGGGAAGGTGCTTCATGAGGTCGAAGTACACCACCACCACCATCAGCATGAGGATGAGGACCAGGCCGACCTGGCTGATCACCTCCTTCACCCGCAGCGACAGGTCGCGCCGGATGACCTCCTCGATCAGCAGGATGAAGATCTGGCCGCCGTCGAGGATCGGGATCGGCATCAGGTTCAGGATGGCGATGCTCAGGCTGACGAAGCCCATCAGGTTCAGCAGGTACTTGAACCCGGCGCGCGCCGCGGCGCCGCTCTGGGCGGCGATCTCGATGGGGCCGGCGAAAGCTCCCTTGGCGGACATCTCGCGGCGGAAGATCTTGCCCAGCACCTGGAAGGTCTCGGAGACGATGTCGGCGTTGTAGCGCAGGCTCTCGACCAGCGCCTGGCCCGGCGGATAGCGCTGGTAGAAGCCGATGTAGGCTCCGATCCGTCCCTTCCCCCCGACCAGCGCCGGCACCACCCTCAGCTGCAGCGGCCTGCCGTCGCGCACCACCCCGACCGTCATCGCGATACCGGGCCGCTTCTCGATGGCGTCGAGGAAGTCGCGCGTCTCGGTGATCGGCCGGCCATCCACGTCGCGGATCTCGTCGCCCGCCCGCAATCCGGCCAGCTCCGCCGGCTTGCCGGGCTCGATCTTCCGGATCTGCGGCCGCAGCACCGGGTCGAGGCCGGCATGGTCGCCGACGTCGTAGTGCGGCACGCGCTGGGGCGTGACGGTGGCGGGGAAGGTGCGATCGCCCCGGCGGACCAGCAACGTCACCGGCTTGTCGGGCGAGGTGATCAGTGCGAGGCTCAGCTCCTGCCAGTTGGTGATGTGCTCGCTGTTGGCCTTGACGATCAGGTCTCCCTTGGCCAGGCCGGCACGGGCCGCCGAGGAGCCCGCCTCGACGGCGCCGATGAGCGGCGGCATGGCGGGCAGGTTCGGCAGCTCGACGCCCACCATGAACAGCACCGCGAACAGCACCACCGACAGCACCACGTTCATCGCCGGACCAGCCAGGTAGACCAGCACCCGCTGCCAGCGCGGCTTGCCCAGGAATTCGCCGGGATCGCCGGACGATTCGTCGGGGTTCTCGCCGAACAGCCGGACGTAGCCGCCGAGCGGGATGGCCGAGACCCGGTAGTCGGTGCCGCCGCGCGCGAAGCCCCACAGCCGCTTGCCGAAGCCGATCGAGAAGGTGAGCACGCGCACGCCGAAAGCCTTGGCGACCAGCAGGTGTCCCGCCTCGTGCACGACGATGATGATGCCCAGGGCGAAGCCGAAGGCGAGGAGGTTGGTCAGGATGACGTTCATGGCATCTCGGCGGCTCGGGGGAATGGTCAGGCAACCGGAGGACGCGGCGGCCGGGAACCAGGCTGCCGGGCCGCGCCCTGGCGACGGAAGGGCGATTATAGTCCGGGCTAGTGCACGCCCGCGACCGCCGGCAGCGGCAGCAGCAGGCAGACGCCCAGTTGCAGCACCGGCGCGGCGAACAGCAGCGCGTCGCAGCGGTCGAGAAGGCCGCCATGGCCGGGCAGCACGTGCCCCGAATCCTTCACGCCGACGCCGCGCTTGAGCATCGATTCGACCAGGTCGCCGATCTGCGCCGCGGCGGCGGTGAAGGCGCCCAGCACCAGCAACTCGGGTTCCAGCCGGCCGCGCCACCAGAGGCTCCACGCCGCCGCCGCCGCCAGCCCGGTCAGGAAGCCCGCCGCCGCCCCTTCCCAGGTCTTCTTCGGGCTGATGGTCGGCGCCATCTTGTGGCGGCCGAAGCGGCTGCCGACGTAGAAGGCCGCGGTGTCGCCCAGCCAGACGATCGCGAGCAGCAGGAAGACCAGCCCGCGGTCGCGGTGCTGCAGGCGGTAGATGCTGGCCAGCGGCACCGCGAAGTACGGCAGGCCGAAAGCGAGGATGCCGACGCTCTCCAGGGTCTCGTCGAGAGGCGTGCGGGCGAGCAGCACCATGCTGCCGATGCCGACCGAGGTCAGGGCGCCGAGCGCCAGCAGCATCTGCTGCTCGCGCTCCGGATCGAGCGACAGGGTCATGACCAGCGCCGCCAGGGGAACCAGCACCACCAGCACCGCCAGCGGCGCGTGCGGCGCCCGCGGGCGCACGATCCCCACGTACTCGAGGGCGGCCCAGGTGAAGATGATCGCCACGAAGAGGAAGAACCAGGGTCCGCTGAGCAGCAGGATGCCCGCCGCGATGATCGGCGTGCCGATGGCGGCGGTCAGCAGCCGCTGCGTCGAGGAGGCCGGGGCGGTCCGGGGAGGGTGGCTGACGTGTTCCATGGCAGATCCCGGCGGGCAAGTTACCACAGACGCCGGCCGGGCCGCTGCTCCGCGCAGGGGACAGGGGGACAGGTGCTGTCCCGGCCAGCAATCGAGGACACCACCCAGGGCCACTTCCTCGTCTCAGCGCCCGCTCGGGGAGCGCGAGGCGCCTGCCGGCAAGATCTCGAAGATGACGCAGGTGGGATCGGCGTAGCGCAGGGCGAAGCGGTCGGGATGAGCCGCGGCCCAGCGCCCCTCGAGGGGGAAGTCGAATTCGGGGTAGCGGCAGAGCAGCAGCCAGCGGACGTGCGCGGTGGCGAGGTTGTCGAGCCAGGCCTGCTCCGAGGGATCGACCCGCGGGTTGCAGGCGGGATAGTGGGCGGCGACGCTCAAGTTGGCGCGGTTGACGTTGACGTAGATCGCCTGCCGCTCGAGGAACGGGCCCATGGCCGGGTAGACGAAGTACGTGCCCGGGGAACCGACGACGTCGACGGTGCCGTCGCCGCCGTGCGTGTCGAGCCAGCCCCAGGCGCCGGCGAACAGGTGGGCCGAGGTGGCGTGCGCGGTCCACTCGCCGGCCAGGGCGCGAGGGCGGTCGCGGGCCCGGAAGCGCGCCAGCAGCGGCGCGCCGAGCAGGGCCAGCGCGAGGGCGGCGGTGGCGACAGCGCCGGCATGCCGCCGCACCGCACCGCGGCAGGCGGGGGAGATCCCGAGGACGACGGCCGCCAGGTCGGCGGCGGCGATCGCCACGCGAACGCCGTGCGGCATCTCGGCATGCAGCTGCAGCAGGCCCTGGCAAGCCAGGGCGAGGGCGATGCCGCGCAGCCAGGGATCGCTCATCCCGCGCTGCTCGGCGACGGCGACGCCGCCGGCAGCGGCCAGGCCGATGGCAGGGATGAGGTAGCGGATGTTGGCGAACAGGTGGAGGTTCGCGGCGAAGGGCACCACCAGCCAGAAGAGCAGCTCGAAGGCGATCTGGCTTGCCGCCACCAGTGCCGCGCGGCGCCGGTCCGCGGCGACGCCGAACGGCAGCGCCAGGAAGGCGAGCAACAGCACCAGCGCCTGTGGACCCGCCCCGAGCTCGACCGATTGCGGCCGGGTGATGCCGAGGAAGGCGTCGAGCAGCTGGTGGCGGCCGATGGTGGACCACTGGTCGGCGACCGAGTCGCGGCGCGGCAAGGCGGGCAGCAGTGGCGGGCGCGCCGGGGCCGCCCGAGCCCGTGGCGGCGCTGGGGAGGGCCTTGCCGCATCGCCCGCGGCGCCCGCGGTCCCCCCGGCCGCGAGCCCTCCGGGCGCCGGCGCGGTCTGGCCGGCGGTCGGCGGCGGCGCCGGCGCCGGGGCGGCGCTCTCGCGGCCCTCGCACGCGAGGGCGAGCGGACCGGCGCCGAGGGCGATGTTGCGCAGGTAGAAGAAGCTGCCGAGGGCAGCCGCGACCAGCAGCGCGGCCGCCAGCTGCGGCAGCCGCTGCCGCAGCCAGTGGCCGGAACCGGCGCCGGCGGGGGGCTTGGGCGAGGAGCCTGGCGGCGCACCGTCCGGTGGGCTGCTCGGCAGCTCGGCGGGTCCGCCGTCCCGAGTCAAGAGAACGGCCGCGGCGGCCAGCGCGGCGGCGTAGGGCACACCGAGGAGCTTGGCGCCGCATGCCAGTCCGCAGCCGGCGCCGGCCAGCGCCGCGTCGGCCAGGCGCGGCCGTGCCATCCAGCGCAGGGCGAAGAAGGCGCCGCCGAGCAGCGTCGCGGCGACGAAGACGTCGACGTACTGGGTGGCGGCGAAGCGCACCACGACCGGCGTCAGCAGCACCAGGAACGAGGCAAGAGGCCAGTGCCGGCGCGCCCCCAGCTGGCGCGCGATGCCTCCCACCGCCAGGCCGAGCAGCGCCCAGTGGGCGAGCGAGGCGAGGTTGACGTACAGCTCGCTGTGCGAAGGCGCCATCCACCACCAGAACCAGATCGAGCCGTTGGCCGGCACGTAGCCGTAGTCGTTGACCGGATAGGCGCCGAAGACCGGCGCCAGGTCGTGGCGCTGCAGCCAGCTCGCGCTGAGCAGCAGGTGGTACATCAGGCTGTCCCAGGAGAGCGGCGGCCGGAGCAGGCCGCGCAGCGCCTCGCTGCCCACCGCGTGGACGGTGAGCAGGCTGAGCGCCGGGTGGGCGCGCAGCCGTTCCCAGGCGCGCCGCCCGAGCTGCCGCGCCGGCTCCCAGAGGTCGGCGGCGGCGGCGCGGCGGCCGCGCCCCAGGACGGCGACCAGCAGGGTCTGTGCGGCAAGCGCCGCCTCGATCCGCAGCGCGCCGCAGATGCCGAGCGCCAGGCCGATCGCGAGCGCCTCGGCAGTCGCCGCCAGCAGGGCGGCGATGGCGAGCGCCAGCGGGTCCCGCCGGGCCTCCGCGCCGAGCAGGCGCAGCGCGAGCAGGTAGCCGCCCACCGCCAGCAGGCCGAGGGTCAACAGCGTGAGGGCGAGCCCCATCACCGCCAGGAGCATGCGGAGGGGATTGATAGCACATTCGGTTCCGGACTTCTCGCCAGGACCCGCGCGCCGGCGGCTGCGCTATCATCGCCGGCGCCGATGCCGACGCCACGAGAGGGCCCGCGAGGAGCCGGCGGTTGAGATGGCGGTACGATGCCGGCACCCTGCCGGGCAGGTGGCAGAGCGCGCGCCAGGCGCTCGCGGAAAAAGGTTTCTTTTATGTCGCACGCCTGGCGGCGCTGTGGGCCCTCTTCCCCCTGTGGCGGATCTATTGCAAGGTTTTTCCCCGCGGCTTCACCTTCCAGTCGGCGCGGTACGAGTACTTCCTGCACCCCTATAACCTCACCTGGAGCAACGAGCGGGCGGTCGAGATCCCGATCGTCCGGGCAGCGGTGCGCGCCCGGCGCGGCGGCCGCGTGCTGGAGGTCGGCAACGTGCTGTCGCATTACTGCGCCGTCGGCCACGAGGTGATCGACAAGTTCGAGCGCGGCCCGGCGGTGCGCAACGCCGACGCGGCGGCCTTCCGCGCCAGCCACCCCTACGACCTCATCGTCAGCATCTCGACCCTCGAGCACGTCGGCTGGGACGAGGAGCCGCGCGACCCGGGAAAGATCGCGCGCGCCATCGCCAACCTGCGCGACCAGCTGGCGCCGGGCGGGTTGCTGCTGGTCACCCTGCCGCTGGGCTACAACCCCTTCATGGACGAGCTGCTCGCGGTGGGCGCGCTGCCGTTCGACCGCTGCCACTACCTCGAGCGCTTAGGGCTGACGACCTGGTCGGAGGCGGATTGGCCGGCGGTCGCGGGCGCCACCTACGGCGAGCGCTGGCCCGGCACGCGGGGATTGGTCATCGGCGTCTGCGAGCGGCCCGCGCCATGAGGCCGCGGCAGATCGCTTCGATGCTGCCGGCGATCTCGTCCCAGTCGTAGCACGCGGCGCGCGCCTCGGCATTGCGGCCGAGGCGCCGGCGCTCGGCGTCCCGGGCCGGCGCGAGCAGCGCGGCCAGCGCCGCGGCGAGGGCGCGCGGCTCGGCGGCCACGGCCGTTCCCTCCACGCCGTCGCGCACCAGCTCGCCGACGGCGCTCTCGGGTGAGCCGCAATAGAC
>DATDGZ010000439.1:0-2002 GCA_036521795.1 Thermoanaerobaculia bacterium
GGAGCCGGGGGCGGCATGAGCGCCGGGGACGCCGCCGGGCGTGAGGCGGCGGGCGGTCGGCGGCGCCAGCTCGAGCAGGGCCCGCAGTGCGGTCGAGGTGCGCCCGCGGGCGCGCAGCTCGAGCACCTGGCCGAGCAGCACCAGGGCGGTGATGACGGCGGCGGCCTCGAAGTAGACCGGGACCGCGCCGGCCATGCTGCTGGCCTCGCGGATGGGCGACGGGAAGATCCCCGGCGCGACGGTGGCGACGACGCTGTAGCCGTACGCGACGCCGGTGCCCAGGGCGATCAGGGTGAACATGTTGAGGCTGCGGTTGACGATCGACGCCCAGCCGCGCTGGAAGAAGGGCCAGCCGCCCCACAGCACCGCGGGTGTGGCGAGCACCAGCTCGAGCCAGTTGCGGGTGGCGGGAGAGACGACCGCGAGCGCGCGCATCGCGCCGGGCACCATCTCGGCCATGCCGGCGACGAGCAGCGGCAGGGCCAGGATGGCGGTGACCCAGAAGCGGCGCTGCATGGAGCGGAGCTCCGGGTTGAGATCGCCGGCGCCGCCCGCGACGCTTGCCGAGAGGGTGCGGGGCTCGAGCGCCATGCCGCAGATCGGACAGCTGCCCGGTGCGCCGCGCAAGATCTCCGCGTGCATCGGGCAGGTCCACTGGACGCCGCCAGGGGCGGGCGCGGCGGAGCTGGCGGCGGGGGACGTCGCGCCCTCGGCCGGCTCCGCCTTCGCCACGTAGACGTCCGGATCGTGTCGGAACCGGTCGCGGCAAGACACGCCGCAGAAGGCGTAGGGCACGCGGCCCAGGACCTCCCGGTACGGCGTCAGCCGCGGGTCGACCGCCATGCCGCAGACCGGATCGCGCACCAGCCCCGGGCGCTGCGGCGCGTTCTCGAAGGGTTCCGGCTGCAAGGGGTCCTCGGGCACTTGGGATCGGGAGGCGGAGCGGCGCGGCCGCCTACACCCTCGAACCCGCGGGCGCCCCGCCGCATTCCGGTAGCGATTCTCGCCAGCTGGCGGCGGCGCTTGTTGGGCTTCCCTTCGCACCTATCAGAGTGAAGGCGGCCTCGCTCCCGAGCGCCGGACCTGAAGGAGGAACGACTATGAAGAAGACCGTCAAGCTTGCAAGGATGTCTCTCCACCGCGAGACGCTCCGGGTGCTGGACGCCCGCGAGCTGCAACCAGTGGCCGGTGGATACACGGGTGGAGACTCCCACTGTACGACCCTCCTGACCTGTCCGACCCGGCGTTCGATCTGCGTCCACTGCTGATCCTGGCCGCCACGCGGGGTGGTCGGCCGCGGCGCCGGCCCCGCGCTTCCTGCATGGACGGTCTGATGGCGTCGGACCGTCCACGCCGCCCAAGCGAGGCGTGACTCACCGCGGCGGCGGCGCCAGGCGCGAGCGGTCGTCGCAGGCCTGGTCGTCGCCGAGGTCGCAGGCCTGGCCGTAGAGGGCCAGGGCACGGTCCGGATCGCCGGCGACGCCGCGGCCGTGCTCGTAGAGACCGCCCAGCCGCCGGCAGCCCTCGGCCGCGTGCAGGTCGCAGGCGCGGCGGTAGAGGAGGAGAGCGGCGGCGGCGTCGGCGGGCAGGCCGCGGCCCTCCTCGAGCGCGGCCCCGAGGCTGACGCAGGCCGGCACCGAGCCGAGATCGCAGGCGCGCCGGTAAAGCTCGGCGGCACGCGCGGGGTCCGGCCTGCCGGCAGGACCCGCGAGACCGGCGAGGCCGGTACCCTCGTCGTTGGCGACCGCCAGCTCCAGGCAGGCCTGGGCCACGCCGCCCGCACAGGCGCGCTCACCGAGAGCCCGTGCGCGCGCCTCGTCGCGGGGCACGCCGCGCCCCAGCGCGTAGAGTTGGCCGAGGCCGGCGCAGGCAGGCGCCTCGCCGCCGTCGCACGCCGTGCCGAGCAGCGCGGCGGCGCGGGCGCTGTCCCGCTCGACACCGGTGCCGGCGGCAAGCAGGGCTCCCAGCTCGCCGCAGGCGGGGGCGTCGCCGCCATCGCAGG
>DATDGZ010000440.1:0-13434 GCA_036521795.1 Thermoanaerobaculia bacterium
GCGGAACCCGGACCCGGCTACCTGACAGGTCCACGTGCAGGTCGAGACCTTTGGCCCACGTTTCTGCCCGCGAGCGACCCCGGCGCCAGCGAGGCCGCCGACGCCGCCGCCAAGGCAGGCCGCGCCAGCGGGCCCGGCCGCGCCTCGCACGCCGGCCGCCCCGGCGGCGGCCGCCGATCCGGCACCGCGGCCGAGCCGGCGGCCCCTGGGCGCCCGTCGCCCCTGCGGCTGCCGTCCTCCGGCCTGGCGCGGGAGATCCTGGCCGCCGTCGATGGGCAGCGGCCGGGCGACTCGCCCGAGGGGTCGACGATCCCGGAGCGGACCGCACCCACGGAGAGTCCGGAGGAGACCGCGCCGCCGCCGCTCGGTCCGACCCGCATCTACTCGTTCGCCGACAGCCTCGAGCGCCATATGGCGGCGGCGCCGGCCGTGCCGCCCGAGCGGCCGGAGAGCTGGGTGACGTTCGAGCTGGCCGGCGAGCTCTACGCGCTGCCGGTCGCCCGCATCCAGGAGATCCAGCGCGCCCGCGGCATCACGCGCGTGCCGCACGCGCCGCCGCCGGTGCGCGGCATCGCCAACCTGCGCGGCAAGGTCCTGGTGGTCGTCGACCTGCGGCTGCGCCTGGGCCTGCCGGCGGCGGTGGCCGACGAGCGCAGCCGCATCCTGGTGGTGTCTTCGCGGCAGCGATCGCTCGGCTTGCTGGTGGATGCCGCCCACCAGGTGCTCGGCCTGCTGCCGAGCCGCATCGAGCCGCCGCCGGCCGACCTGATGGACGAGCGCTCGGCCTACCTCGCCGGCGTCGTCCAGCTCGACGACAGCCTGGTGATCGCCCTCGACATCGATCAGCTGCTGCTGGTGCCCGACGAGGCCGCCACCCCATCCCATGCCGAGGCAGGAGGACCGCCGTGACCATCGAGGCACCCCGCACCCCCATCCGCCCGGCGCGCCGCCGCCTGCTCGCCGGCCTGGCCGCCCTGCTGGCGCTGGCTGCCGGCGCGCCCCGCCCGGCCGCCGCCGCCGCGGACTTCGTCGTCGTGGTCAACGCCGCGAGCTCGCAGGCGGCGCTGCCTGCCGCGGAGGTCTCGAACATGTTCTTGCAGAAGACTCACCAGTGGGGATCCGGCGAACGGGTGCGGGCGGTCGACCTGCCGGAAGCGTCGGCAGCGCGCGAGAGCTTCTCGAGAGCCATCCACGGGCGTCCCACGGCCGCGGTCAAGGCCTACTGGCAGAGGATGATCTTCTCCGGCGTCGACACGCCACCGCCCGAGAAGCCCACCCCCGCCGACGTCCTGGCATACGTGAAGGCCAACCCCGGTGCCATCGGCTACGTGCCGGCCGGCACGCCGCTGCCGGACGGGGTCAAGGCGCTGAAGGTGGCGCCATGACGGCCACCTCCCGCGAGCGCCGCGGCCAGGCCATCTTCCGTAACCTGCGCTTCGCCCAGCGCATCTGGCTCGGACCGGGGCTGGCGGCGATCGGCCTGGTGGTCATTCTCGTCGCCGCGCAGGTGCTGGGAGCGCGGACCGGCGCGGCGCTGACCGGGATCCAGCAAGGCTTCTCGCCGGCGCTCGAGACCGCCCGCGACCTGCAGGATGCGCTCGCGGGCATCCAGCGGGGGCTGCAGGACGCGGCGACCGCGCGCGATCCCGGGCTGCTCGCCGAGGCCGACCGGCAGCACGATGCCTTCCTCGGCGCGCTCGCCAAGGCCGAGGGCAACCCCGCCATCCCGGCGTCCCAGCGGCAGTCGATCGCCAGGACCGTCAACGACTATTACCGGCTGGCGCGCGCCAACACCCAGAGCGCGATCGCCGGCGCCACCCCCGCGGACCTGCGCGCGCAGATCGATCAGTACAACGACATCCGCCGCACCCTGGAGAGCTTCACCGCCCAGAGCCGCCGCGACATGGAGGCGGCCTTCGCCGGCGCCCGCGGCAACCAGCGGCTCTCGATCACCATCATCAGCGTGCTCACCGTGGTCATCGTGCTGGTCATGGCGGTGCTGTCGCTGCTCGTCATCCGCTCGCTCACCGGCCCGCTGACCGAGGTGGTGGACGCCGCCGGGCGCCTGGCGCGCGGCGACATGTCCGCCACCATCGAGGTGCGCTCGCGCGACGAGATCGGCGAGCTCTCGCTCGCCATGCAGCAGATGCTCGCCTATCTGCGCGACATGGCGCGGGTGGCCGACGCCATCGCCGAGGGCGACCTGCGCGGGGAGATCGAGCCGCGTTCGGCGAGCGACGCCTTCGGCCATGCCTTCCGCACCATGATCGCCAACCTGCGGCAGATGCTCGGCGACGTCAAGAGCTCGGCGGCGCAGGTCGCCCTGACCGCCGAGGAGATCTCGGCCTCGGCGCTCGAGATCAAGCATGGCGCCGAGAGCCAGTCGGCCTCGACCGAGGAGACCTCGGCCACCATGGTGGAGATGGCCACCCAGCTCGACAGCGTCAACCGTTCCACCCAGGCGCTGGCCGCCAATGTCGAGGAGACCTCGACCTCGATGCAGCAGATGGGGGCCTCGATCGAGGAGGTGGCGAAGAGCTCCGAGCGCCTGCTCGCCTCGGTCCAAGAGACCGCCGCGACGATCGAGGAGATGACCAGCTCGATCGAGTCGATCGCCGCCAAGGTGAACGTCGTCGACGAGGTCTCGCGGCAGGCCACGGCGGCCGCCACCGAAGGCGGCGAGCGGCTCTCCGGGGTGATCCTCGGCATCGGCGCCTCGGGCAAGGACATCGGCAAGATCGTCCGCATCATCGACGACATCGCCGACCAGACCAACCTGCTGGCCTTGAACGCCGCCATCGAGGCGGCGCGCGCCGGCGACGCCGGCCGCGGCTTCGCGGTGGTGGCCGACGAGATCAAGCGGCTGGCCGAGCGCTCGCTCGCCTCGACGCGCGAGATCGGCAACTTCGTCGAGTCGATGCAGGGCGACACGCAGGAGGCGGTCGAGCTGTCGCAGCGCGTGCTGCGCCAGATCGTCGATTCGGTCAGCCGCACCACCGAGCTGGTGCGCAACGTCCAGGCCGCCACCCAGGAGCAGAGCGGCGGCGCCGCCCGCATCCTGCGCACCGCCGGCGGCATGCAGGACGTCACCCAGCAGCTCGCCACCGCCGCGCGCGAGCAGGCGCAGGGCGCCCGCCAGATCATCACCACCGCCTCGGTGATGAACCGCATGACGCAGCAGGTCGCCGAGGCCACCTCCGAGCAGATGCGCGGCGGCGACCAGGTGGTCCAGGCCGTCGACCAGATCGCCCAGGTGGCACAGCAGTACCTCTCCGCGACCGAGCAGCTGTCGGTCGCCACCCAGAGCCTGGCGCTCGAGGCGGAGCGGCTGAAGAGCCTCTCCGGCGTGTTCAAGGTATGAGCGCGGTCCCCGCCGGCGCCGAGCTCTCCTGGGACGGCGCCATGCGCCTGCTCGAGGCGCTGCCGGCGATGCCGCTGGGCGAGCGCGGCGCGCAGGTCGAGCTGCTGGTGCACAACGCCAGCCCGGGCATCCGCGAGCGGGTGCTGCACCTGGGAGCCAACCTGCTGCCGGAGGAGCGCCTCGCCGAGCACCTGCGCAACGACCATGACGCGGTGCTGCGCAACGCCGGCCTCGAGATGCTCAAGCTGCGCGGCGCGCGCAGCTTCCCGCTGGCGGTGCGGCTGCTTGCCGACCCCGAGCGCGACGTGGTGCTGCAGGCGGTCCTGCTGCTCGATCATCTCCGCGACCCGCGCGCGCTCGAGCCGCTGCGCGCGGTGCTCGGCCACGGCGACCTCAACGTGGCGCAGGCGGCGATCCTCGCCATCGGCCGGCTCGGCGACGGGCGCTCGATCCCCGACCTGCTGCCTTTCCTCGACGCCGACCCGTGGCTGCAGATGGCGGCGGTGCAGGCGCTGGGCGACCTGCGCTCGCGGCGCGCCGCGGCGGCCCTCGCCAGCATGCTCGGCGACCCGGTGATCGGCGCGATGGCGGCCGAGGCGCTGGCGCGGATCGGCGGCGCGACCGCCTGCCGCGCCCTCGCCGCGCACTGGCTCGGCCAGGCCGGCCCGCTCGCCGACGCCGCCCTGCTCGGCCTGCTGGCGCACGCCCTCGAGGGGCTGCCGCGCTCCCGCGCCGCGCTCGCGGACCGGCCGCTAGCGGACCAGCCGGCGATCGACCAGCTGCTCCGGAGCCTCGGCGGGCGCCTCGCCGATCCGTCGCCGGAGATCCGCGGCGCGGCCGCGCGCTGCGTCCTGGCGCTCGGCCCCAGCGCCGGCGACGAAGCCGCGCTGGCGGCGCTGATCGCTCTCGGCGGCCCGCCGCCTGCGCTGCGCCGCCGCCCCGACCTGATCGGAGCGCTGCTGCGACGGCCCGGCACGGCCGGCGCCTGGGGCCTGCGGCTCGCGGCGCTCTTCCCGCGACGCGGCGCGGACCCCGGAGACTCTCGGCGCCGCCGTGCACTGCCTCGCCCGCGTGCCGTCCGCCCAGGCGCCGCCCGGCCTGGGCCCGGCGCTGCTCGGCCTTTACCTCGAGCTGCCAGCCGAGCTCAGGCCGGAGCTGACGCCGGTGCTGTGGCGCTTCCGGACGACGGTGCGCGGCGCCCTGGCCGGCCGGCCCGAGATCCCGGAGATCCCGGACACCCAGGAGACCCCGGAGATCCCGGAGGCTCCGGAGGCCCCGGGAGTCCCGGCGGTCGCCGCGGTCGCGGCGGTGGACCGCGTGGTGCTGCAGGCGCTGCTCGGCGCCCGGCCGCGCGAGGTGGCCGCCGAGCTGCTGCGGCTGCCGCTTCCCGGCCGCCTGTCCGCGATCGTCCAGCTTGCGGGCCGGCGGCCGGTGATGCGTTCCCTCCCTTGGAGCTCGTGGCTGCACGACGCCCCCGAGGTGTATGCCGGCGCCGCCGCCGAGGCTGCCGCCGCGTCGCGCCTCCCCGAGCTGCTGCCGCTGCTGCGCGCCGTGCCGCCGCGCCTCGCCGTGCCGTCCCTGCTGCGCGCTTTCGCCGACCTCGCGGACCGCGACGCCGTCCCCTGGCTGCTGGAGGTGCTCGGGCGGCCGGGGGCACCGGGAGAGCCGGGGGAGGTGGGAGCGCCGGGGGAGGTGGGAGCGCCGGCGGCGACGCCGCCCCGGCCCGAGCTGCGGCCGCTGGTCCTCGAGAGCCTGGGCCGCATCGGCGGCGCGGCGGCGCGGCGCACCCTGGCCGCGGCGGCGCTCGACCGCACGCCGGAGTCGCGCCTCGCCTACCGGGCGCTCGCGGCCTGCGCCACCGCCGAGGACGCGCCGCTCTTCCGCGCCGCGATCACCCATCCGGACTGGTACGTCAGGCTGGCCTGCGCCGAGGTGCTCGGCCGTATCGCCGGCCTCGGCGGCGGGGCGCTTCCCGCTCCCGGCGCCGGCCCGCCAGGCTCGCCGGCCGCGGCTCCGCCGGCCGCCAGTCGCGATGCTCCCGGTGCGCCGGAGGACCTGGCGTCGCTGGCGCGCCTCGCCGCCGACCCCGTGCCCGCGGTCGCCCACCGCGCCCTCCACTACCTCGAGGGCTGAGCCGCGGTGCTGCAGCCCGGTCCGCAGCTGACGGACGAGGAGCTCATGCTGCTCGGCGAGCTGATCGCCGAGCAGCTCGGCATCTCGTTCCCGGACCACAAGCGCGAGCTGCTCGCCACTCGCCTGCGCCCGCGCTTGCAGGCACTGCGCCTGCGCCGCTACTACGACTACTACCTGCAGCTCGCGGGCAACGTCGACGGCGAGCGAGCGCGCCTGGCCGAGCTGGTCACCAACCACGAGACCTACTTCTTCCGCGAGCTCGAGCAGATCGACGCCCTCTTCGCTCTCGCGCTCGCCGACCTCAAGGCGGCGGCGGCGACCCCCGGGATGGTGCGCCTGCTCAGCGCCGGCTGCGCCAGCGGCGAGGAGGCCTACACCCTGGGCCTCTGTGCGCGCCGGCACTTCGCCGCCCTCGCCGGCTCCACCCTGACCATCGACGCTTTCGACGTCGACGCCACGCGCGTGGCCATGGCCCGGCAGGCCCTCTACGGCCCCGGCGCCTTCCGCGCCACTCCCGGCGAGGTGCGGGAGCGCTACTTCACGCCGCGCGGCGCCGACCGCTGGGAGCTCAAGCCCGCCTACCGCACCGGCCTCCGCTTCTACTGGGGCAACATCGTCGCCCTCGACACCTTCGCGCCGGCGGTGCCCTATGACGCCGTCTTCTGTCGCAACGTGCTGATCTACTTCTCGGAGCCCGCTCTGCACCTCGCGGCGGACCACTTCGCGGCGGTGCTGCGGCCGGGAGGGCTGCTGCTGCTCGGCGCCTGCGAGTCGCTCATCGGCCTGTCCAGCCACTTCGAGACGGTGCGCCTGGGCTCGTCGATCGCCTACCGCAGGGTCGGCCGGTGAGCCGCGCCCGCATCGCCGTCGCCGACGACTCGTCGTTCATCCGCCAGGCGCTGGCCAGGCTGCTGGCCGGCGAGCCCACTCTCGAGATCGTCGGCCTCGCCGCGTCGGGCGAGGAGCTGCTGCAGCGCTTCGACGAATGGCAGCCCGACGCCGTCGTGCTCGACCTCTCGATGCCGGGGATCGGCGGCCTGCGGACGCTCGACGCCCTGCTGGCGCGCCGCCGGCTGCCCGTGCTCATCCTCTCGACCCACTCCCGCCGCGGCGCGCCGCAGACCATCGAGGCCCTCCACCGCGGCGCCACCGACTTCGTCGACAAGCAGCAGTACTCGCTGGTCGACTTCGAGGCGCTGCGCCAGGTGCTGGTCGAGAAGCTTCACCAGATCCTGGCGGCCGGCCCGGCCGGCGCCGGCGGTGGCGGCGGCGGCGAAGATGACCTCGGCGCCGGCGAGCCCGATCCGGGCCAGCCTGCCGCCGGCATCGAGCTCGTGGTCCTCGGCGCTTCCACCGGGGGTCCCCCCGCCATCGAGCGGATCCTGGGCGACCTGGGCGCGGCGCTGCCGGTGCCGGTGGCGATCGTGCAGCACATGCCGCCGGCGTTCACCCGCTCCTTCGCGGAGCGCCTCGACGCCCGCCTGCCGCTGCGGGTGCGGGAGGCCGCCCACCATGAGCGCCTGCTCCCCGGCGTGGTCTACATCGCCCCCGGCGGCCTTCACCTGGCGGTCGAGCGCGAGCACGAGGCGCTGCGCGCCGTGCTCTCCACCGAGCCCGAGCTGGCGCGGCACCGTCCCTCGGTCGACGTGCTCTTCACCTCGGCCGCCGCGGCGACTCGCGGGCGGCTGGTGGCCGCGCTGCTCACCGGCATGGGCTTCGACGGCGCCGCCGCCATGGCCGAGCTGGCGCGGGCCGGCGTCCACACCATCGCCCAGGACCGCGCCTCCTCCGTCATCTTCGGCATGCCGCGCGCCGCCATCGAGGCCGGGAGCGCGCGGGAGGTCCTGGCCCTGGTGCGCATCGGCCCCCGCCTGCTCGAGCTGCTGGCCGGCGCGGGGCCTGGCGGCTGAGGCGGCGCCAGGACCCGGCCCCGGCCTGCGATCAGGGCCGCGCCGGCTACAGGCGCGCGATCAGGTCGTGCAGCTCGCGTTGCTGGAAAGGCTTGCGGATGTAACCAGCGGCACCGGCGCGCAGGCCGAGGACGGTGTCCTCCTCCTTGCCCTCGGTGGAGACGATGACCACCGGGATGCTCGCCAGGGCGCCGTCGGCCTTGACCTGGCGGAGGAACTCCAGGCCGTTCATGCGCGGCATGTTGATGTCGAGGATGACCAGGTCCGCGTCGGGGTGCTCCGCGAGGCGCGCGAGCGCCTCGAGGCCGTCGAGCGCATAGACCAGGGTGGCCTTGGGCAGCAGCGCCCCGAACAGCTTGTGCATCAGCGTCGAATCGTCGATGACCAGTACCTTGCGCGGCTGCATCCTGGTTCTCCTGGCTGCGATTGCCCCGGTCTCCCGGGCCGCCCCGGTCGCCCGGGTCGCCCCCCTTGCCCCGCTCCACCTCCGCGACGGCGTACCGCGGCGGCAGCGGCGAGTGGGGTAGACCCACGACCGCGAGTGGCTCGTGCTCTGGGCCTGCTATAGTGTGCCGCAAAATTGGTCCGAACGAATGTCGGCAGGGATTTCAGCAAACTCCGCCGGAGCGTGAGCGGGCGGCCCGAGGCCGGGCAGCTCGAGCGTGCGAGGCAGATTCGAGAGTCCGAAAGTCCGCTCGAGGAGTCAGAGATGCGCAGGCCTCACCAGTGGTTCGTTGTCGTTACGCGGCCCCTTGCGGCGGCCCAGGCGAGTCCGGCTGGCATGTCCCGTCGCTCGGGCTTGCCCGGCCTGCTCGGCCTGCTCGCGATGGCCTGGCTGATGTACCGGGCGCCACCGCTGTCGGCAGCGGTGGCGCCCGCGGCGGCGGCGCCAGCGGCAGCAGCGAGCGCAGCGCCGGCACCGCCAGCGGCCGGCCCGGCGGCGAACGCGACCCCGCCACCGCCACCAGCCGCCGCCCCCCAGGCGCCGTCAGCGTCGCCCAGGGGCGGCAGCGCCGTGGCAGCGGTCAAGGCGCGCGGCAAGCTGACCATGCTCTGCTTTCCGCACCAGGAGAGCCCCTTCATCCGCGTCGACGTCGAGATCGGAATCGATCAGTACGACGGCATCGACTACGAGATCATGACCGGGTTCGCCAGGTCGCTGGGAGTGACCCTCGAGGTGCACCCGGTCAAGCCGTCCTTCGCGACGCTGGTGCCGGCACTGCTGGCGGGCGAGGGCGACGTCATCGCCAGCTCGTTCAGCATCACTCCCGAGCGGCGACAGAAGGTCGACTTCTCGCGTCCCTACTTCGCGGTGCACACGGTCGTCCTGGTGCGCAAGGACAGCCATCTCGCATCGCCAGCCGACCTCGCCGGCAAGACCGCGGCGACGGTGGCGGGATCGAGCCTCGAGGAGCGGATCAAGGAGCTGCACCCGGGACGCATCCATCATGTCGAGTTCACGCGCTGGAATTACGATGCGCTGAGCGAGCAGCAGGCGGACTTCACCGTCCTGGACGACACGTCGACGCTACGGCTGCTCCCGCTGTACCGCGATCTGAAGGTGGCGTTCCAGCTGCCGGGGGTCGACGACTATGCCTTCGCCGTGGCGCCCGGCAGCGACCTGCGAGAGGCCCTCGACCGCTTCCTCGACGATCTGCGCCGCAGCGGCCGGCTCGACAAGATCATCCAGTTCTACCTGGGCCCTCCGGCCACCGGCGCCGCCGGTGCGCCCTGAGGGTCGCAGGCCAGGCTCGCGGCGCTAACCTGCGCGGGCAGGTCCCCGCCCGCGCAGGACTTACACCATCAGGTCGCCGCCGTTGATGTCGATCGCCGCACCGGTGATGTAGCCGGCCCTCTCGGAGGCGAGAAAACTGATCAATTCGGCCACCTCTGCGGCAGTGCCGAGGCGCGGGACGGGGAAGGACCGGGCGTGGACGGCCAGCTGCTCGGGGGTGGCGTGCTCGCGGGTCAGCTCGGTATCGATCAAGCCCGGACAGACCGCGTTGACGGTGATGCCGTGCGGGCCGAGCTCCTTGGCGGCGGCGCGGGTGAGGCCGAGGAGACCGGCCTTGGAGGCGGTGTAGTGGGCGCCGCCCAGGGTGCTCACGCTCTTGCCGGCGGTCGACGAGAGGTTGACGACGCGGCCGTAACGGTTGGCCTTCATCGCCGGCAGCGCCGCCTGGATGCAGAGGAAGGCCGCGGTCAGGTTGACATCGACGGCGCGCCGCCATTCCTCCTCGCTGATCTGCTCGAAGCGGGTCGAGAACGCCGCGGCGGCGTTGTTCACCAGCACGTCCAGGCGGCCGAAGCGGTCGAGCGCCTGCGCCACCAGCGCGCGCACCGTCGCCGAGCTGGCGACGTCGCCGGGCAGCACCAGGACGCGCTCGCCGACGCCGCGCTCGCCGTTACCGCCCAGCCGTGCCGCCGCGGCCGCCGCCTGCTCGGGACGGCGCACGTTGATCACCACCCGCGCGCCGCCTGCCAAGAAGCGTTCGGCGGCCGCCAGCCCGAGGCCCCTGGCGGCGCCGGTGATCAGCGCGACGCGTCCGGCGAGCTCATCCGCGATCATGCGGCGACGGAGTATACAAGAGGAGCGGCGCTGCCCCGCCGCCGAGAGCTTCTACCCACGGGCAACTTTTTCATCGGAGCCGTACGCGGTGCTTGGCGAAGAACGGCGGGCGGCCGGGGAAGGGTCGCCCGCCGCCCGCGGGCTCGCGCCGACGCGGACTTGTTCCAGAGGAGGGGGTGCCGCGAGAGCTACGCGCCGACCGCGCCGGCCGCGCCGAGCCAGTTGTCGTCGCTGCCGTGGCGCGTGCTCAGGTGCCGATGGCGCGCGAGGTCGAACAGGCCGGCGCCTACCGGGATGTTCGAGCCCTGATATTCGAAGCGCTCGCGCAGCTGGCGACGCGACGCGGTGTCGAGGAACTTCTCTCCCCAGTCGAGAGATTGGCGCTCTTCCATCTCGATGTGCGGAAGGAGGGCCGAAAACAACATGGTTCGGTTGATTTTTCTCACGGGCCTGTCTCCCTTTCGATCGTCGGATCGCCGTTCACTGCCACTGCCCAACATGTCATCGTTAAAGCAAGCCCCATGCCACGACAGCATCCCCGGGGCGTCCGTGCCCGCAGCCGTCCTCCGGTCCGTGCCCGCCGCTGTCCTCCGGAGAGGGCGTCGCCGGCCGACCTTTACTCGGCCCCGCCGATCGCGCTAGATTGCCCGCCACAGTGGCAGCGCCACGCTGGCCGCTAGCCCGCGACCTCACCAACCCGGCACATCTTCGGCTGCCATCGAGCGATCGATCATGGGACGCATCTTCGAGACCCGCAAACACACGATGTTCGCCCGGTGGGACAAGATGGCGAAGCAGTTCGCCCGCATCGGCAAGGACATCACCATCGCCGTCAAGGCGGGCGGTCCCGAGCCCGCCGGCAACCCGCTCTTGCGGCGGGTCATCCAGAACGCTCGCGCGATCAACATGCCGAAGGACAAGGTCGAGTCGGCGATCCGGCGCGCGGCGGGCAAGGACGCGCAGGAGTACCAGGAGATCCTTTACGAGGGCTACGCGCCGCACGGCATCGCCGTGCTGGTCGAGACCGCGACCGACAACCCCACCCGCACCGTCTCCAACCTGCGGACCCATTTCAACAAGGGCGGCGGCAACCTGGCGAACAGCGGCAGCGTCGGCTTCCTGTTCAAGCGCATGGGCGTCTTCCGGCTGGCCCCGGCGAGCCTGGACCAGGACGAGCTGGAGCTCGCGCTGATCGATCACGGCCTCGAGGAGATGGGCGAGAGCACCGGCGAGAAGGACGAGCCGCAGCTCGTGCTGCGCTGCGCCTTCGGCGGCTTCGGACAGCTGCAGAAGGCGCTCGAGGATCGCGGTATCACGCCGCTCTCCGCCGAGTCCGAGTACCTCCCGCTGACGCCGGTCGAGCTGCCCGAGGAACAGGCCGCGGTGGCGCTCGGACTGCTCGATCGGCTCGAGCAGGACGACGACGTGCAGAGGGTCTTCCACAACCTCGGCTGAGCCGCCGGCTGGCTGGCGGCGCCACCGGTGGGCGCTACGACGACGGCGCCGGCGGCGAGTAGATCGGCCGGATGTCGACCGGGACGCTGCCCAGGCGCGCCACCGCGGCGACGAGGCTCGGGGTGGCCTTGCCGTAGGTCTCGAGGAACTTCCGCGTTCCCGCGTAATCGCCCTTGGCCTGCAAGGTGAGCATCTCGGCCAGCAGGTCGCGGATCGCCCCGGGGAACTTCTCGGGCACGGCGTGGAAGCGGTTGGTGGCGTCCACCGCCAGCGCGCCCTTCGCCATCAGGTAGTTGAACTGCGAGACGACCCCCTGGCCGTGGGCCTCGGTGAGCCCGAAGCGCGCGGCGCGGAAGAGGCCGGCGACGTACGTCGGCTCGAGCGTGCGGCGCAGCTCGGCCGGCATCTCACCGCGCTCGACCAGCGCCAGGATGTCGTAGACACCCATGACGTCGGCCTTGGCTTCCTCGAGAGTCGAGTAGAGCTCCTTGAGCTCCAGGCGCACCTCGGTCTTGCGGCCGTCGACGATGATCGAGCCGGGGCCGAGACCGTGGCCGAGCTCGTGATGGAGGACGTGATCGAAGTAGGCCTCGAAGGCGACGTCGGGGAGCTGGGCGGGGTCGAGCACCTGCCGCGCGATCGGCAGCAGGATCTGGTCGTACTTGGCGCGCATGACGTTGCGCAGCAGGACCTTCTTCGAGCCCTTGGCTTCCCGCACCCGCTCGTCGTTCGGCAGGTTGAACGCGAGCGTCTGGACCGCCGCCTGCGCCTCGCCGGCGCCGTAGACCAAGTCGACCACGCGGATGGGGCTCGCGGTCCCGCGGCCGAGGTTCTTCCAGGCGTCGGGGATGGGCAGGTTCCGCTCCAGCCAGGGCAGGCGTTCCTTGTACCGCGCCAGCGCCGCGGACTCCGCGGGCAGCGCCACCGTCACGTAGGCTTCGAACGCCGCCTTGTAGCCGAGCAGGGTGTCCTCGTAGGTCTCGTAAGGCCCGATGGTGATCTCGATCGGCGAGTCGAGGTCCATCCAATCCATGTCGCTGGCGTAATAGTCGTCGCTCGCGAAGGCCGCCGCCCGCGACGCGAGGAAGCGCTCGAGCGACGCGTTGCCGGTCGCCGCCGCCGCCTGCCGCAGGTGGTCCGCGGCCGGCCTCAGCCAGGCTTCGTACTCGCGCGAGTAGGGGACCGCGATCAGCTCGGCAGCTTGCCCGGAGCCCCGGCGGCGGATCACAGTCGTCGTCGAGGTGAAGCTCGCGCGGTCGCCGGGATGCTTCACCAGCCAGCCTTCGAAGGCTTCGCGGGTCAGGTCCTCGGGATAGAAGCCCGCCCCGGCCGGCCGCGGGCGATCGCCGACGAACGGCTGCCATTCGGCCAGGCGGTCCCAGGGACCGAAGTTGATGTCGAAGTAGGCGAGCGTGGCCGCGGCGTGCGGCCCCCGGTCGGCGGCGAGCTGGCGCCGCAGCTCCGGATTGCCGGTCCAGGACTGCCGCAGGAAGATCTGATCCAGCGGCCGCGCCGCCTCGACCAGCTCGGCCAGCGCGCGCCGCTCCTGCTCGCCGAGCGCCGACAGGTCGGCCGACAGCGGCGTGGGCCTGAATTGCGCCACCCGCCGCTCGATGTCAGCCACCGGCCGCACCTCGGCCGCGCCGGCGCCTTCCTTCACCGGCGCCGCCAGCGCCGCCATTCCAATGAGAGCCGTTAGAGCCAGCAACGTCAGCACGACCGCGCGCATCGGCGCTCCTTTCTCTCCTCGACGACACGGGCGCATCCTCGCACAAGCGCCGAGCGCCACCAAGCGGAGATCGGCTGCCGCCCCTCCCTTCCTCGCCAGGGGAGTTACGTACTAAGCCCGCTCCCGCCGCTTCAGGAACGTTCCCGCCTGGAGCTCGTCGAAGGCCTGCCGCAGCTGTTCCTGCGTGTTCATCACGATCGGGCCGTACCAGGCCACGGGCTCCTCGAGCGGCTTGCCCGACACCAGGAGGAACCGGATCCCGTCCTCTCCGGCCTCC